>JBHEOJ010000029.1:0-19037 GCA_046260855.1 Thioalkalivibrio sp. | reverse complement strand
CGTCCGGCTTGATCCAGGCGATGTCATCACCCACGGTGGTGATCTTCCAGCCGCCCAGCTCCTCGGGGGGAATCATCATGGCAAAGTTGGTCTTGCCGCAGGCGCTGGGAAAGGCGGCTGCCAGGTAGGTCTTCTCACCTTCCGGAGACTCCGCGCCCAGGATCAGCATGTGCTCCGCCAGCCAGCCCTCGTCCCGGGCCATGGAAGAGGCAATGCGCAGGGCGAAGCACTTCTTGCCCAGCAAGGCATTGCCGCCATAACCACTGCCGTAGGACATGATGGAACGCTCTTCCGGGAAGTGGACGATGTACTTCACATCTGGATTGCAGGGCCAGGGGGCATCATTCTGTCCCGGCTCCAATGGTGCACCCACCGTATGCAGGCATTTGACGAAGTCGCCATCCCCCAGGGTATCGATGACCTTCATGCCCATGTTCACCACCACGTAGAGGGAGTCGGTCAGTTCCACGCCGATCTGGGAGATAGGTGAGCCGATGGGCCCCATGCTGAAGGGGATCACGTACAGGGTGCGCCCGCGCATGCAACCATCGTACAGACCTTTGAGCGTCTGCTTCATGGCGCGGGGCTCTTCCCAGTTGTTGGTAGGGCCCGCATCCTCCTTGCGCAGACTGCAGATGTAGGTGCGATCCTCCACCCGGGCCACGTCGCTGGGGTCGGAGAAGCAGGCAAAGCTGTTGGGCCGCTTTTTCGGGTTCAAGCGAATGAATGTGCCCGCATCCACCAGCTGTTGGGTGAAGAAGTCGTATTCCTCCTGGGAGCCATCACACCAATACACGGCATCGGGCTTGCACAGGGCCACTGTCTCTTCCACCCATTGCAGCAGCGCCTGGTTGGTCACCTGGTCGGAGTAATCGGGCCCTGGGAGGGGTTGGGTTCTCGCTTGATCGTTCATGGGGCCTCTCGCGTTGGTGAGTGAAAACAGCATACTCAATCTTGCGAGGGATTGTCCCCCGACCGGCAACATGCACTCCCGCCCCATGGGACTGCCCGTCCCAAAAGGCGTTCACCCGACGGCATTTCACACCAGTCGCGAAGCGTGTCAGGGGCGGTTTGCGAACGGCCCGCGCTGGCGGCGGGTAGCGAGGCGACGTTACCGGCGACCCGGTCCGCGGGTGAGCAATTACCCGCGGCCACCCGGCGGGCAAACGAAGGGAACCCCCGGTCAATCATGGCCTTCTCCTGCCTGTGCGGTCATAGCGCACTGTCAGACCGTCCAAAGCCAGGGTGCAGGCATCGCTGCTGCTATCCATGCCCATGCTCTCGAATGTACTCCTTCAGTGCCTGGTCGATTCGGCGCTGCCAGCCTTCTCCTTCGGCCTTGAAGTGCTCGACCACCTCCTGAGAAAGCCGAATCGAGGTTTTCACCTTCGTCGGGGCGCGCTGCTTCCCACGCTGACCGATGGTGCGCTGAAGGTTGGCAGGCAATACCTCCGACATGGGGCACATACGCTTCACGTCGGCATCGGTCAGCTCGCGAACCTCGCCGTTCTTATCCGTGAGTCGCGTTTTCATAGCGGCGTACCTCCCGTGGGTTAGCTTTCCTCAGACTGATGACTCGAATCCCATCTTCTATCGGCGTGAAGCACAACACATGGACGCGCTGGCCGATCTTGCCCATGGCGATAAAACGACGCTCTGGATACTCGAACCGATTATCTTCCGTGAGCACTGCACCTTCCCAGTCGAAGTACTCCACCACCGTGAAGGGAAGGCCGCGCTCTCGATCGTTCCGGTCGCTCTTGCTGAGATCGAAGTCGATGATCATGAATATAGTGTATGGACAAAAAAAGGTACAGGGAAGTTCGTTCCTCAAATCCCACAAAAACCTGCCAGCTTGGCGGGTGTCGCGTCACGCGACGTGCCCTGTGCCTACTTTGCCTTCGGCTTCGTCATGGGGCGCACCGCCTGAGCCTCCACCTACTGCATCATCGCGCACGCATCGTCTCGGGGGGGGGCGCGTCGATGGGCCGGCGCAGACGATGCAGCATGTCTTGTGAGCCAAAAAGTTCCCGGTGGGCGGCTTACCCCTCGATGACATGACTTTCCTCTTCAAGGGGTCAGTTATGTCCTGGCTTCACGGGGCTCGACTGCTCTAACCGTTGCAGTAGGGTATCGATCCGGCGCGCCTGCTCGTCCTGCTGTTTTTGGGCATCGGATTCTGCATCCAAGCGTTGCTTCTTCGCCTCTTCCACCTCCTGTTCCCGCTGCTGAAGTGTCTGCCGCAGCATTTTTGCTTCCGCCTGTGCTCGCTCCAAGGCCTCTTCGGCGGCCATGGCTTTGTGCTGGGCCTGGTCGCGCTCCTGGGCGAAGTTGCGCATCTGCTGTTCAGCCATGCGGCGTTCCTGAATGAGCTGGTCCCGGTCAGCCTGAAAGCGCCCGGCCACCTCCTTGGCGTGATCACGGGCTGCCGCCACCTCCATGAGCCAGCGTTTTTCATGCTTGTCGTAACGCTCGTAGGTGTCCTGGATGCGGGTCTCCAGCTCTTCCTGCTTCTCCTTTAGATTCTGGCGCTCTTGTTGCCATTCTTGCGTAGCCTCGGCGTGAACATCCCGCAGGTGCTGTAGTTCCCGCTGGTAATGCTCGCTCTGCTGCGCCTTTTCCGTCTCTAGTGCCTGGATGCGTTCCTGGGCATCTTCCAATCGCTGCTGCAGGTGTGCCCGGTCGCGCTCGTGCTGGGCGGCCAAAGCCAGCGCTTCTGTTTTTTCCTTCTCGGCCTGGTGACGCTGACGCTGAACCTGTTCAGTGGTGAGCCGGAGTTCTTCATGCGCCTGGGCGAAGGCCTGCCGGTCGAACTCCGTCACGGCAAAGGCGGCCTGCGTGGCCTCATCCCAAAACCGCTCCACCGCGGGCATCAAGCCTTCCGGGATCCCGCGCGGCAGCGCAAAGCCCGTGCCTTCCAGCGTCTCGCGCCAGGTCTGCAGGTGTTTCAGGGCGGTGCTCTTGGAGCCATGGCCCAGGTGATCGATGACGGCGGTGGCCGAGGGGTTGCGGCCCTCTTTAAGCAAGGTGGTAGCGGCGTCCACCACATCGTCGTAGGTCAGTCGCGCCATGGGGGTCTCCTGAGGTATCTGGGGGCGGCCGCGAGGGTGCCGGACCCGGTCTCCCGGGATGGCTCTAAGTGTACACCGTACGGGATCCGTACACCACTAGGCCGTATCGTTTTGGATTGTTACTGGACATTAGAGGCATAATGTCTATTATCTCAAGACCACCGGCTCTCACAGCGCACGCTGGCCGTGGAACATATGCCTTCGAAATCCAGCAGATGCACGATAAAGCCATGAGAAACAATACGATGGACAAAACGGAACGGCGACCCGACTGGCCCGTGGAACATTTATTCAAGGCGCAGGCGACCCCCCTGCCCTGCCCGGCTCACCCAGGACACCGCGCATGAGCGCAGCGACGACCCCGCCCGCCGTCACCGCGTTGATCCGACCCGGCCGCCAGCCCCTTCCCTGGGGCCAACCCGCGCACTGGCCGGCGGTCCGCGACGGGCAGGCCGGCGCCTTACGCGCCGACCCGGCGGAATGCGCCCTGCAGGCCGGTGACGACCTGGCGGCGATCCAGGCCTGGCTACAAACCAAGCAGGGTCGTTCACCCCACACCCTGGAGGCCTATCGCAAGGAAGTGACACGCCTGTTGCTGTGGGCCCATGACCGGGATCAGGCGTTGTCGGACCTGCGCCTGGAGGATCTGCAGGCCTATCAGGACTTTCTCACGAACCCTCAGCCGGCTGGCCGCTGGATCGGCGGCGGGCGCAAATACGCCTTGAGTGACCCACGCTGGCGGCCTTTCGCCGGGCCCTTGAGTGTGGCCAGTCGCAACCAGGCGCTGCGGGCGCTGCGCAATCTGTACGAATTTCTGGCGGCGACGCGGTATCTACGCTTCAACCCCATGGCGCAGATGGTCCTGCAAACGCCGAGCGTGTCAGAATCCGGCCCCCGGCACAGCCTGTCAGCCATTCAGTGGGCCGCCATCCAGGCGGTGATCAGCGAAGGGCCGCAGGCCGCAGTGGCTGAACGTCAACATCAGGCCCGCTGCCGCTGGGCCTTCACCCTGCTCTACTTGCTGGGCCCGCGCCTGAGCGACCTCACCGGCACCTTTGCCGATATCCAGCCCTACCCCCATGGCCCCGAGGGTGAGCGTGTGTGGGCCTGGTACATCGTCGGCAAGGGTGGAAAGCCGGTGCATATCCCCCTCAATGATGAGCTGCTGATGGAAATGGGTCGGCTGCGGGAGGCCTTCGGTCGCCCTCCCCTGCCCTGCCCCGATGACGACCTCCCCCTGGTGCCCCGGATCCGTGGCCACGTGCAACACCCCCTGACCCGCAAGGGCCTGGACGCCCTGGTGAAGTCGGTGCTGGGTCAGGCGGCACAGCGCCTGCACGTCAGTGGGCATGCCACGGAATCGGCGCTACTGGCCCGCGCCTCGGCCCACTGGCTACGCCATACCGCCGGCACCGAACTGCTCAATATCAGCGGTGATCTGCGCATCACCGCCGAACTGCTGCGGCACACCGATGTGCGCACCACGCAACGCTATACCCACAAGTCCTTGGCGGATCTGCTGCAGGCCATCAGTTTACGGAGTGCAGGCTGGTCCTAAGATCCCGAACCGAGTGGAGCGGGACTTCGTTAGAATTGCTCGTGCCTTATCTGAAATCATAGGGCTTATGCGCAAGACGGCCTACAACTAAGTAAAATACAAGCAATAACCACGCCATATTAGACCGATAAAAATGTGACACACATTGGTACATGTCATTCTTGGAGGGGATTTTGGGGACAACACATGTCCAGGGGATCAGTCGCTGCTGAAAAACGGCGCACAGCGGCGGCTTCCAAGGTTGTGCCGAGTCTTGTTTGAACGCAGCCTACTTCGTCCGTCGAGCACTTCGGCGCCTGTCGGAAATAAGGCTGATGGAGGCGTAACAGAAAGAAGTCACCACTGAACGTTAACTGCAAGAGATCAGAGAATATCGACACGACCGTACTAAGAATCCCCAAGCACAGGTAGAAAGGAAGTCGCTCGCACTTATAGCCAATCCGTAGTTCACGCGCGTGAACTACTCCTTAGACATGCACTATCAGTAGTCTGCGGCTCGCGAAGAATTTTCGAAGGTTAGGGATTTGTGAGACCGAGAAACTGCTTGGCCGCAACGAATTAAGGCGCTATCAAGCAAGGTCCTGATGACGAGCTAGTCGGTAATCCAGGTGTTTTCTCCTCCAGCACGGCCTATCTCTGAAAACTTCACGCGCGTGAAGTTTTTCCACAACTGCAAACCAGAAACATGGTGCTGGTTATTTATATCTTTGTTAAATCAGACAGTTGGCTCGCCCGACAGCAGTAGATACTGCGCTGATTCCTCCTTGGGTCGATCGCACTCAGAACCGAAGCGGGAAGCAATTCATGATACGGGGTGGACGGTTTGCTCCTCCTCCTACAATATGTAGTGGTCGACTCTTCATTCGATGACACCGCCCTGACCGGATTGGTTTGAGGCCGACTGGCACGTGAATGCCGCGGAGAATGGTCCGTCAGCGAAGACACTTGAGCGAATGCGCTGCGTCAGGTACCGGGTGGCCTGGACCATGGCTATGACTGGTGACCACAAGATGTGGGGGGTGGAGGAGCAAACCGTCCACCCCACTTCATGATTAACGGGCGGGCTACTCTAATCACCCCTCTCCTAGGAAAGTTCACGCGCGTGAAATGCATTCCCCAAACTCCGTTAAGGTGGACTTTGGCGATTACAAACTGCTGAAGGTTAGAGATTTGTGACGCCCGGATATCATCTGCACTGCTGGGGATAGTACTTCATAACACACGAAGGCGAACATTATGCCCAAGTCCGCTTTACGCAGATCTCCTGACCAATTCCTCATCTCCAAAGCTTCACGCGCGTGAAGTCCTGGCCAAAGGCCTTGGATCTACGCATCTATATGGCCCAAGGTTAATTATTTGTGCAGGCGATACGTCCCCTGCTAGATCCGTTTACGAATCTCCTGGCACCGCTCCCATAACAGCGACCCACTCATGCGAGGACAAGCCGGCGCTCTAAAATCTAAGCATGCCAAGTCCTCTTTAATCCATCTTATTGAGCGGTCTTCAACTCTCGGCGAAGCAAAGGTTAAAAATTTGTGCGCGTGAAATCCCTCTGTGCGGCTGCAGGAGGTACGGCCTCTCAACGCCGGCTACCCGTTGTACAGCTACCCCACCCGGGGATCACTCGCCAGATTGGGACGTGCACTTCACGCGCGTGAAGTGCACGTAGTAGATCTCGAAACAGAGTTCTTCCAGAGCGACCATTTCGCCACCTTAAGAGTTTTTTGCCATTGACGAGCCATCCAGGTAGTGCATCCCTCATCAGCCACGACTGCTGTCATCTACCTGCACAAGGGGCGCACTACCCTTCTAATTCGCCCACAATTCCTGGGACTTTATGCGCGTGAAGTCCCATTCCCCTAAGCGGATGCCCTAGTCTCGTATTCACCGAAATTCCTCAAGGCTAAGGATTTACCCCTCGGTGCTACCATCCACGGCGCGTGCTTGGAACCTGTTCATGCGATTAGCACCAAGGCTGTGCCCCCGAAGATCTCGTTGTACTCGACTCGTCAGTGCGCATCACTAAAAGTTCACGCGCGTGAAGTTGTGCTCAATCCTGCCTGATAAACGCATTGGGGATTACGTGGACAAACGACGGTTAAACCTTTGTGCGCCGCTCCCCCCATCCAAGCCAACGCAAAAGGTAACGCATATTTTACAAAAGGTCTGTGCCAACCAACTGTTTGGCGCCTTACCCATGACACTTCACGCGCGTGAAGTCCTGTTTAGCCACCCGTTGGTTGCTTTTTATCCACGTTAGCACGGCCAAGGGTTAGAGATTTGTGCGTTTTGGATCCATGAGTTCGCGTGATCTACCGTTAGTCTTAGCATAGGTCCAAGCAGAGTGCCTCGGTGAAGAATCTGCATCCCAGAGTTCACGCGCGTGAACTTCCATTCTCCTCAGCAGCCCGTAGTTCACCCTTACGGCCATCGGAATCTCCATCCGGCTACGGATTTGTGCGCACACAACCCCAGCGCCCCACCTTGGCCAAGACCTGTCAAGCCGATGCGCAGCGACCTAACACCACCACATCGAGAAACGGATACGTTTATACTCCATGGGCACGCATCTATTGGGGTTGGACGATTGTTACGCTACTTCATTCAGTTGTCCCTTCCCAAGGGGCAACACCGATTGGGGATTAGAGTTAGAGATTTGTGACACCATCTAGGCATCTGACCTGGCTGCTATGGCTCCTGTTAATGCAAGGCACTTGTCCACCGGAGGAGCCATGAGCGATGCTCTGGAGCGATCACTACCCCAGAAGCCACACTTCACGCGCGTGAAGTTCTAATGAAACAGCAAGTCGATAAGCTTCTAACGACGTCATGACCAGACCTTGGGTTAGACATTTGTGCCCCAAGAACCGCGCCTACTCATGGAGAAGGGCCCTAATCGAAAGTGCTCACATCGAAGACTAGCCGTACAACCTATGTACCACCCGCACTTCGAGCGCGGTAGACACCAGTTCACGCGCGTGAACTTCTGAATCGATGCCTAGACCTATCCTCGGGCATTCCATTTCCCGCATGCCCATCAAAGTTTTTGGGTTAGCGATTTGTGCATATTAGCCACTCTCCGCCCTTAGGCCCCTAACCATGGGAGTGGGTATTCGAGGTCGAAAACTCAAACCCATCCGGGCGTCACGCACTTCTATCCGTCTTAATTGGCCATCGACGACCACTCTCCCGCACCCGTCACGTCCTAGATGCTGAAGCGGTAACGGATATTGGTAGATACCACGAAAGAGCACTTCACGCGCGTGAACTTCTCGAAAGACCATCCTATTTCCAATGACGGCGATCCCAGTAGGCTCGTACTTTGTTCCGGTTGAAAGTACGAGCCACTCAGGACGCGGAGGCCTGTAGAGGAGATAATCGAGGCTACGGGGGGCAGGGGAGGGAAGGGCAGGGCAGGGAGCGGGATGCATCTGCACCGCAGAATCTGAATGACACACGGCTTTTTCCACTATCCACGGCTGATCTACTAGTAAATACTTGTGATCATCGACTGCCCCCCTTTCTCCTACTGTTTCGCACTGACATTTCCTTAACGAATACCTCGAATTGTGCTTGAAGTGCCTTGTGGTCGGGCCCATGAAGCTCCAACCATTTGAATTCGACCGGGGTGAGTGTCTTTTTAAACGCTTCCCAAAACCGCTCACGTTGTTCTTCAGTCAGGTCCATTAACGACTCATTACCAGACTTCTCAATGATCTCCTCATCCTTGTCCTCTGCAGTCACGTGGTCGCAAGGTTCTGTTACCTCTTTACCTAGGTTTTGAATTCGACGTACCAGCCAGCCCCCTGCTGACTCAACTGCTCCGTTTGCATTTAATCCCACCAATTCATTAAGTGCTTTTTCTATCACCTCTTGCGAATACTCCAAAGGCAGCCGTTCCACCATGGAACCGCGCACCCCCGCCGATGCCAGCTTCTTTCGCAGCGTGATTATTTCTTTACTCTGAACACCGTCAAGGTCTACTACCGCCGGTGCCGTCTTCTTATGAAATACGACACGCATGCTAACTACTGCTCTTCCCCTCTTACGTACCTCAGCCCGTACGGAAAACCCTGTGTTCTCATTCACATCGATCATCGCGGGTTCCAATACCTGCTTGCGCAAAACACTCCATCGTGGATATCGGCCTGCCACCCCGAGTAGCTTTCTCCACTGATCCAGTTCTAAAAACCCACTACTACCAATATTCTGAAAACGACAAATGAGTTCATACAGCGCGTGCCCGGCCTTAGTCTTTAGCCGGGCCTGCTCTCTCATATCCAAAGACGCATAAATCTCTGGGCTAAGCAAGTAACTCCGTAACGCTTGGTTGATTTGATAACGCACGGTCCCATCGTCCATCAAGGAAATCGACGGTATCAGTACACAGCTTTCCCACACCGTCCGGGCAACAGACTCGACCCCGCCAGCGTTTTTCCTTCGCTTACGCGTTACTCCCTGTTTTTTGCCAGATTCATCTGCCTCTTGCGTGCCTCGATCCTCCGGTGTCTGATCACCCAGCAAATTATACTCAATCACTGCTGTCTGCAGCGCCTGAAGCGCCTCAATCATCCACTCAGTATTTCTTGACTGGATCCCCAGCATCCGCCGTATTTCTGAGATCTGAAGCTCGTACCACCCGCCTACTTCAGCTCGCTGCCCCTGTCCGTCCCTATCAAGTTCGCAAGCCATGGCGCTTGGCCCCGGCGTCATAATTGCACGGTATAACAATACGTTAAGCAATTTTCTTTGCAATAACGTAATCGGTGCATAGCTATGGACAACCGCCACGTGCTTCCGAAGCCGTGGGTGCTTATCGACCTGACCAGTATCATCCTCAACCCTGATCAGATCAGTGACCTTACCGTCAAAATCCTGACCTTTAGGCACAAATCACCTTCCTTTTATGCACATAACAGTCCATCTCTCTCTCATACCCCTATCCCCCGCTCACAAATCCCTAGCCTAAACGCTATTTATCTCATTGTTTTTAATGCTATTTTTTTATCTAAATTTGTTTTAAACGGTTTCAAATAAAATCAAACAGAGCCATGGCTGATCTGCTTGATCAATGGCACTTTAAGTGACATGATGGCGGTTATCAATGACTACAGTAAGTTAACTCACTTCAGTGGTAGATCTAATGCGCGTACCAAACGGGCTTACCGTTCTCGCCGTCGTGAACAACAAGGGTGGGGTCGGGAAAACCTCTATCAGTAAAACCCTGGCCGAATACTTTGCGTGTGTGAAGCAATTACCCACCCTCGCTATGGATATGGATCCACAGTGCAATTTTTCCATGCGCTATCTCGATATGGAGCCCGAGGATGATCCGAATGGATCATTCCGGCCACCACTATCGAATGAATTTGATCCTGCTGACCCAGATTTACGTGGCTGGTCCGGTCGATCGTCGACAGCCGATCTATTTCATTGCATGGATTATGGGATCATTCCTTATCAAACAAGATATCCCCAACTCGAAATAGTCCCCGGGTATGGATCCAAGATGAGAGATGTGGAATTAGTAAGACGTGAGGAGGTGGAATCAGCGATAGTTGAACGAACCCGGGAATTTCTGTGGACTACAGAGGTCGCTGAGCTATACCAAGTCATCGTAATTGATACGCCACCGGCGAAGAGCCCCATTACCAGATCAGTCTTACGTGCTGCTACACATCTAGTGATGCCAACTACTATGGATGACCTAGGTCTCGAGGGTATCTATGGCATGCTAAGGTATTACCAAGATGAACGTCATCGCCGTGGCCAGCAAGACACCCCATTAAACCTGGTTGGGATTGTGCCTAATATGCTCCGCAGGAATACTCGGCAAGCACGTGAAATGCTTCAGAGCCTGGCTGATCCAGAGTATGGCCTCCATGAGTTCACCCTAAAGACAGGGCTAGGTCTGAGAACCGCGTTTGGGGTCGTAAATAGCAAAGGCGAACAACCAGAATCCGTATTCAACTTGTCCCCAAGCGATGTCGCAAGAACCGAAGCATTAGCTGCCTGCGAAGAAATCTGGTCGAGAATACATGGCTAACTTACGGACAAAAAAACTAGGGTTAACAAAAAACATGGGTGCAGCTATAAGTCGTACCCTGAAACCCGATTTAACACATGCATACTTCATGGAGGTGCCGATAGAACGACTGCGGATCGATCCGGATAATCTTCGTAATATGCGAGTGCATCCTAAGCAACTGCGGCACGATCTTGCTGAAACAGTAGCACCTGGGCAAACGTTAGGTGAAAGCCTATATGAATATAGGCCGCAAGACCTGTTAGTAAAGGATATAGAGATTGATGAGGCCTTACATGAGGAACTGACAGCTTTACAAGAACTAGCGACCTCGATTGCCTCAATGGGCGTAATCCAAAGCATTAGAGCTTATGCACATGGTAATGACTATGTTCTTATCGCTGGGGAGAGGCGTTATCTTGCTTCCGTTATTGCCGGTAAAGCTACAATTCCTGCGTATGTATTCAATGACCCTCCCAGTAGCGAAGTCATCCGTATCATGCAGTATATGGAGAACCATCATCGTGTAGATTTAAATGTCATGGATGATGTTTTTGCACAACGTACTGTTATCACCACTATAGCACAAGAGAATGGTGGTAAATTACCGACCGGTTTGGAGGTTGCAGTTCGCTTAGGTATATCGAAGTCCGCCGCTTATCGCGCGCTTCGATTTGCAAAAATGCCTCCTGATGTGATTCAGGGTATTAAGGACGGTTTCCTACGAAGTCAAAATGTGATTGATCGGATCACCAGGGAATCGGACTCGAAGCAACGCGAACTTATGATTAAGGTAGTCGCGGACACTTTATCTGAGCGCGAAGCACTTGCGGCTATTGATCGACTCCAGGAAGATGCTGAATCAACCGGAATCGTTGACACGCAAGGATGGATCGCTGACAGCGAGCCGTCATTGAGCAATACCCAATCTGATCAACAAGAACAAAGCGAATTATTCTCGGTTATTTCTGATCACTCTGGGGCAGTGGAAGACGAAGATCAGAAAGACGAGAACCACAATGCGCAGGTAACGCCAAGCTCAGGAAGGTCAAAACGTAAAGAGTCACATGCGGATCCATTTAATGAAGTAAAACCTGAAACGGTTCACCAGGTTTTAAAAAACATTTTGGAAATGGATTTGTATCCAGGGTTTGATAAAGTAATCGCACGTGAAGTCCCTGAGTTTAAAAGCATGCTGGATGCGTCAGAAAATCAAAAGGTTATCCAAAAGGCTTGGCTTGTATTTCTGAAAGCGGTAGAAAATGACCTCCAAAAATGATCTTTCCCATCGAGATAAAAATCGCGTCGTGACAGATCAACAAGTGACTACGAGCGCCAAAGTGAACACTAGTCCTCGTTCCGGTAGAGTTCTTCGCATCCCCGGTGAGCCAATAGTTGGTAAGGAAGAGGGTAGGGCCGTCCGTGTAATCTTGCCTGAGTGGTTAATCATGAAGATGGAAAGCAGCGCAGATGCACATTATGGAAAACGTGGTCGATCTCGTTGGGTAGATGAAGCGGTAATTCAGTTGATTACCTATCCAGAATGGGACCAATTATTATTCGGACAATCTACCAATTCTGGTGGAAAGATCAAACAATTCAGGTTATCACCAGCCGGTTCAAATGCTCTTGACCGAGCTATACGAACGGTGCGCGAAAGTGATCCGTTTGTTGAAGGTGTAATATCGGAACTTATACGTACGGCTATTTCACAGCGGCTTCTTAGGAGCCGTGATGGACTAAGTAAAGATGATCGCTTTTGATAAATTATCGGGCTGCAGGCGAAGAATAAATCTGAAAAGCATGCGGTCAGCAGATACTTGCTGTGCTTGGAGAGTCTATGGATAAAGACCATTTAATGGAACCGCCTAAAGATTCATACAGGTATATCTAAGCGTAGCGAGTAATTTGGCCAAGAATCTGTACTTACACGCTCACTGTGATTCGAATGAGGCATCAAATGTCTGGAAAGGAATAGTTCACAATGAGAGTGGTAGGCCGACGAAGCAATACCATCTCCAAAGTGGTAGGTGGACGGTGCAATTGTTCCCAGGGTGGTAGGTGGACGATGCAGTTGATTCGATACAACTACCTGTTTCGAAAGGTATTTATCGCGCTTTCAGTTTCCCTATTTTTCCTTTCTTACTCTTTAAAAGAAAGGGGGTAGAGGATGATCAAAAAATAACCAAACCGACCCAACTGTCACTCGTAGACCACATGGACATGCGCCGAGCGCATCGCTATGCCCTGGCACCGAGGTATCCACAAAATCCGTGGACAACCCTGTGGATAAACCCTCACGGAGCCGCGTACCATGGGCCTGACATGCACCTGATCAATTCTTAACCAGACACCCCGATGACGCGACCCCAAGATTTTTGCAAGCTGTTCGAGCACCCCACGGTAGGACAGATCCTGATCCTGCTTGACGAGGGGGCAGACTCAGGGCCTCTGGTCCGGATCCACTGCCGCCCTGAGGGCTATAGCGTCTGTTGCCTGGACTACCCCCACCCAGATACGGACTCAGGGTTACAGGAAGCACGAGAGCGCTTCGACGCCATTGGAGAGCGGGAGGCCATTGCCATGGCTATCGGCATGATGTCCCACATGACCGACACCGCCTGATCCGGGCATCGACCCATGCCCAACCCGTATCACGACCAAGCCGAACAATTCTTTGTGCAGTACCACTCTGTGCGTTTCGACGATGTACATCGCGACTGGCTTCATCATCTGCCTGCACGGCCTGGCGTTGTCCTGGATATCGGTGCGGGCAGTGGGCGTGACGCCAAGGCCCTCGCTGAACGTGGCTGGCAGGTTCTGGCGGTAGAGCCTGCCGAGAATCTGCGTTTGATGGGGCATCACCCAGGGTCTGGACGACAAGCTCCCAGAGTTGTCACGCATCCGCGCCTTGTCCGGTCAATACCAACTGATACTGGTGTCTGCAGTCTGGATGCATTCGCGACCCACAGAACAATCCCGCGCCCTGCGGGTGCTGGCAACCCTGTTGGCGCCGGGCGGTATCCTGGTGATCACCTTCCGGAAAGGGGAGAGCGGTGACGAACGCCGGTTCCATCCGGTGCAGGCGCAGGCCCTGGAAGGATGGGCCCGAGATCTGGCCCTCATACCACTGCAGATCAGCCAGAGCGAGGATCGATTGCAGCGCCCCGGCATGACTTGGCACCTCCAGGTGTTTCGACTTCCGGATGATGGCACGGGCACCCTACCGGTCCTGCGGCACATCCTCGTCAACGACAACAAAACCTCCACTTACAAACTGGGCCTGCTCCGCGCGATCATCCGGTTGGCCGATACCGCTCCGGGGCTTGTCCTTTCCCGGGACGAGGACCATGTCATCCTGCCGCTGGGGGCCGTGGATCTGATGTGGATCCTGCTCTATCGGCCCCTGGTTCTGGATCGTCCATTGCGACAATCCCCCGGCCAGGGGGGATACAGTTTCGACAAGGCGGATTTCCGCACCCTGGCAAGCGTAGCACCCGGTGATCTTCGCTTTGGTCGGCCCCTCGAGGATCCTGCCCTGGCGGCCACGGTGCTCAGAGCCATTCGCGAGGCCTGCCGGACCATCCTGAAGATGCCTGTGATCTACACCACCTGGCCGGGCAGTGCCCGGCCCATCTTCGACGGTCAGCTCGGTGGCCTACGTATTCGCGAAGTCCCGGCTCGGCTGGATCAGCCAACGCTGGCACGCTTTGGTGTATTGCGTGTCCCCACGGCGCTGTGGGACTGCATGAGTCGCCATGCTTGCTGGCTGGAACCTACCATTCTTCACGAGTGGGTGCAGCTGATGCAGGGCTACGCGGCACAAGAGCACATCGGTGTGCTCCATCAGGCCCTGCAGTGGCCCGAAAGTCGCCGGGATACCGCTCAGGTCCGACAACGGGTGGCGCGTCGGATGCAGGATCAACAACCCACGCATTGTGTCTGGACTCGCAGACCCCTGCGCGTGGACGATTACGCCATCGACCACTGCTTTCCGTGGGCACGCTGGCAGAACAACGATCTGTGGAACCTGATGCCTGACAACAAGCGGGCCAACGATGCCAAGTCCGACCGACTCCCTGCCGCGCCGCTGATGCAGCAATCCCGGCAGGAGATCCTGACCTGGTGGCACACCCTGGTCGATGATCCGACACTGGCCCGGCAGTTCCAGGATGAGGCCCACGCCTCACTGTCGCTGCTGCCTGAGGGGCATCCCCTGGATGAGCTGTTCGAGAGCGTCCTGATCCAGCGGCAGCGCCTGCGTGCCAATCAGCAGATTGCCGAGTGGTTCGGTCTGTCGATGGCCTGAAGAAAACACCGACCATGGCCCAGTCCCCTCCAACTGCTGAAGCACACCGCGAGGTCCTCGCCGGGTTGGTGCAGCGGGTGACGTTCCACAACGCCGATAACGGCTTCTGTGTGCTGCGCCTGAAGGCCCGTGGCCACCGGGATCTGGTGACCACCATCGGTCATGCCGCCAGTGTCTCGGCCGGGGAGTGGGCCACCGCCTCCGGCGAGTGGATCAACGATCGCACCCATGGCTTGCAGTTCAAGGCGCAGTTCCTGCGCATCTCGGCGCCCACCTCCCTGGATGGCATCGAGAAATACCTGGGCTCGGGCATGATCAAGGGCATCGGCCCGGTGTACGGTAAGAAACTGGTCGCGGCCTTTGGCGAGCAGGTGTTCGATGTCATCGAGGCCAGCCCTGACCGGTTGCGGGAAGTGGACGGAATTGGCCCCAAGCGCGCTGCCCGAATCGTTGCCGGCTGGGCCGATCAGAAGGTAATCCGGGAGATCATGATGTTCCTGCACAGCCATGGCGTGGGCACGGCCCGGGCGGTGCGCATCTTCAAGACCTACGGCGTCGATGCGGTCCAGGTGATGAGTGAAAATCCCTACCGCCTGGCTCAGGACATTCGGGGGATCGGTTTCAAGACGGCGGATGCCATCGCCATGAAGCTGGGCATTGCGCCGGACGCCATGATCCGGGTGCGAGCGGGGATCAGCTATGCGCTGATGGAGGCCATGGACGAGGGCCACTGCGGGTTGCCCATGGATGAGCTGATCTCATTGGCGGTGGCGTTGCTGGAAGTGGCAGAACCCCTGGTCCGCGAAGCCCTGCAGCTGGAGACCCAGGAGGGCAACGTCATTGAAGCCCCGGTGGGGGAAACCCTCTGCGTGTTCCTGGCGGCCCTGTATCGGGCGGAGGAGACCATTGCGGATCGGTTGCGGCAGCTGTCTCAGGGAGTACCCGCATGGCCACGCATCGACGCCGACAAGGCCCTGCCCTGGATCGAAGAGCAATCGGGCCTGACACTGGCCGAGAACCAGGCTCAGGCGATTCGACTGGCCGTGGCCAGCAAGGTACTGGTCATCACCGGCGGTCCCGGGGTGGGCAAGACCACCCTGGTCAACAGCATCCTGACCATCCTGCGCGCTAAGCAGGTGGAGATCCTGCTGTGTGCCCCCACCGGTCGGGCGGCCAAGCGACTTTCCGAGACCACCGGGTTCGAGGCCAGGACGATCCACCGGCTGCTGGAGATCGATCCGGCCCATGGCGGGTTCAAGCGCAATGAGGACAACCCGCTGCACTGTGATCTGCTGGTTGTGGACGAGGCCTCCATGGTGGATGTGCGCCTGATGCAGGCCCTGGTCCGGGCCATCCCCGATCAGGCTGCCCTGTTGATCGTCGGCGACATTGACCAGCTGCCTTCAGTGGGACCGGGGCAGGTGCTGGCGGATGTGATCCAGTCCCAGGCTATACCCGTGGTGCGCCTGACAGAGGTATTCCGCCAAGCCGCCCAGAGCCGGATCATCACCAACGCTCACCGCATCAACCAGGGGCAGGTCCCCGACCTGAACCGGCCCCAGGAAGCAACGGACTTCTATTTCGTGCCGGCCGAGGACCCCGAAGCGGCCGTGCCCAGAATCCTGGAGGTGGTCACCCGACGCATCCCCCAGCGGTTCGGCCTGGATCCCATCCAGGACATCCAGGTGCTGTGTCCCATGAATCGGGGTGGCGTCGGGGCCCGGTCGCTCAACGCGGAGCTGCAGCAGGCCCTGAACCCGGCTGAGCCTGGGCAGGGGGTGGAGCGCTTCGGCGCCCGGTTCGCTGCCGGGGACAAGGTGATGCAGATCCAGAATGACTACGAAAAGGAGGTCTACAACGGCGACATGGGGCGGGTGGAGGCCTTGGACCTGGAGGAGCAGGAGCTGAGCGTGTGTTTTGAGGGGCGCAGCGTGGTGTATGGATTCGGGGAACTGGATGGCCTGGTTCCAGGATATGCGGTCACCATCCACAAGTCCCAGGGCTCGGAGTACCCGGCGGTGGTGATTCCCATGCTGACCCAGCACTATCCCATGCTGCTGCGCAACCTGCTGTACACGGGGGTCACCCGCGGCCGGCGCCTGGTGGTCCTGGTGGGGCAGCCCAAGGCGGTGGCCATGGCGGTGCGCAATGCTTCCAGCAGGAAGCGGTGGACACGTTTACGACAATGGCTGGGAGGGTAGGACCGATGCAGACGCAAACCAACGATCGCGCCATTTGGGGCCATGTCGGATACTGAAGACGGAACAGGGCAGGGTGCGCACCGCATGCATTGCCAACTCTGCGGTCGGGCAGAAGCGCTCACCCGGCATCACCTGATCCCGAAAACCCGACACCGCAACCGGCGCAACAAGCGCCTGTTCGACCGGGTCGAGGTGCGGGAGCGGGTCATCTGGATCTGCCGTCCCTGCCATAGCCAGGTCCATCGGGTGCTGGACGAGAAGACCCTGGAGCGGGAGTACAACACCCTGGAAGCCCTTCAGGGCCACCCAGACATCCGCACCTTCACCCAGTGGATCGCCGGCAAGCCGGCCGGGTTCAAACCCAAAGGAGGCCGGCAGCGATAATCTGGCGCCACGTCTATGCCATTCCATCCAAGCTCCACACACCACTGCAGAGGAGTTGATGGCGGAACATGATGCCCGACCGTTCATGGGTATCCTGAACGGTTGTCGAAGTACTACCATGAACCCGTGTCAGACCCTCCTTGCCATCGATGCCGCCTGGACACCCACCCAGCCCAGTGGGCTGGCCCTGGTTCAGCAGAGAGGGCGCGATTGGCACTGCATCGCTTTGGCGCCCAGCTATCAAGGTTTCGTGGAGGAGGCAGCGGGCATCACAACCGACTGGTCTGCCATGCGCATCCCGGGCAGTGAACCGAGGATGCCTCAGTTGTTCGAGGCGGCGGCGGAACGCTTGACCTGCCCTTTACCCACATCTCCCGCTGGACAAGCTCATGTCGGTGCGGCTACGGTGCCCGGCATGCGAGAACAGAACCAGATCAAGCGTACGCTGAGTGAACCCGAAGGCCTTGCCCGGGTGCAAGCCCTGATGCGGGAGTTTCCCGAGGCGCATCGCACCGGGATTGCGGACAAGGTGTGTGTCGCGTTCGGCTTTGTGGATCCGCGTGGTCGTTTTCAGCGGGCGGGTTGCTTGAAGGCGCTGCGTTCCCTGGAGCGGTCGGGGCAATTGACGCTGCCGACGGCGCGCACCCAGCCGGGGCGGCGTGTGGAGCGACGATTGGGCGAGGCGGTGGCGGCGCCCGTGGGTGTGGGCAGCGAAGTCACTGAGCTGGTGGATCTGGCCCTGGTGCGCGTGGATGATGCCGAGCACCGGGCGATCTGGAACGAGTTGATGGCCCGCGAGCACCCACGCGGTATGGGGCCGCTGGTGGGGGCGCAAATGCGTTATCTGATCGGCTCGGCCCATGGCTGGCTGGGGGCACTGGGGTTTGCGGCCTCGGCACTGCAGTTGGCCGCCCGCGATGAGTGGATTGGCTGGGATCGCGCCTTGCGCGAAGCACAGCGCCATCGGGTCGTGGGGCTGAACCGTTTCCTGCTGCGACCGGGCATTGCTTGCCGGAACCTGGCGTCGTGGGTGCTGGGCCGGGCCCTGCGGCGGCTGGGTAATGACTTCGAGGCCTTGCATGGGTATCGTCCCTGGCTGGTGGAGACATTCATTGAGCCCCCACACTCGGGTGTGAGTCTGCGGGCCTCGAACTGGCGCCACGTGGGCGAGACCTGCGGACGGGGTCGTCAGGATCGTGGCCATGCCGCGGTCGAGACGCGTAAGGGGATCTACCTCTACGAGCTGGAGCCCGATTGGCGCACGCGTCTGGGCGTGGGTCCGGCCCCGGCGCGGCGCGATGGGCCGCTGGCGCTGGCCGAGGGCCTGGACGGGGCGCATTGGGCCGAGCACGAGTTTGGGGGCGCGCCCTTGGGAGACAAACGCTTGACGAAACGATTGGTGGACAGTGCCCAACGCCAGGGCGAGGATCCGATGCGTGCCTTTACCGCCGTGGCTCGGGACGACTGGCCGGCGGTGAAGGGTTACTAC
>JBHEOJ010000028.1:0-20615 GCA_046260855.1 Thioalkalivibrio sp. | reverse complement strand
TGACAATGTCGATCATTGTCCGACAATGTCACGCACCGAATCACAGCAAGCGGCCTCTTCAGGCCCCGTGACAATGAGCGATTCCGTGACAAACCGCCCGGCACTCAACCGCCCTCGTTTTGCTCATCACCCGGCCCCATGCTGGGGCCTTTGACCTCCCGCTGCACCACCATGGTGCCATCTTCGCCTTGCACAGCGGTCAGCCTTCACGGGATGACGGCATTCGGGCGCCATCGCAGGGCGATTCCGGGTTCTGGCACATTTCTGGCTTTATACCTTCGTAGTTCGTTCAGGGCACTCGACCATCAACCCTGACGAGCCGGTTCGCCGCATGAGTTCTGAACGCTGCGTGCGTCCATCGACAGGCATCCAACCGGAGAGAGCAGCCATGCCCGAGACACTCATCAAATACGATTTCAGCAAGCCCCCTGAAGAACAGGAGATCAAACCCCATAACCGCTGGCACCCGGACATCCCCATGGCGGTGCGGGTCAAGCCCGGCGACGAGTTCCGTCTGGAGTGCTGTGACTGGACCGGCGGCCAGATCGAAAACAATGACAGCGCCGACGACATCCGCGACGTCGACCTGAGTAAGGTGCATTACCTGTCCGGCCCCGTGGGCGTGAAGGGCGCCGAACCCGGTGACCTGCTGGTGGTGGACATCCTGGATGCCGGCCCCATGCCGGATCAACTGTGGGGCTTCAACGGTGTCTTTGCCCGGGAAAACGGCGGCGGCTTCCTCACCGAACATTTCCCCGAGGCACGCAAGTCCATCTGGGATTTCCACGGCATCTACACCAGCTCCCGGCACATCCCCAAGGTGCGCTTTCCGGGCATCATCCACCCCGGTCTGATCGGCACCCTGCCCTCCAAGGAACTGCTCAAGACCTGGAACGAGCGCGAGAAGGCCCTGGTGGACACCGATCCCGACCGCGTGCCACCCCTGGCCACCCTGCCCCAGCAGGACACCGCGCTGATGGGCAGCATGACCGGCGAGGCCGCGATACAGGCCGGCAAGGAAGGCGCGCGCACCGTGCCGCCCCGTGAGCACGGCGGCAACTGCGACATCAAAAACCTGTCCCGGGGTTCACGAGTGTACTTCCC
The DNA here is from genome assembly GCA_046260855.1 of Thioalkalivibrio sp. Classification (GTDB taxonomy): domain Bacteria; phylum Pseudomonadota; class Gammaproteobacteria; order Ectothiorhodospirales; family Ectothiorhodospiraceae; genus Thioalkalivibrio_A. The sequence continues at coordinate 19,511 of JBHEOJ010000028.1, read as the reverse complement.
CGTGTACGTGAAGGAGGCGGGCCTGTCCATGGGCGACCTGCACTTCTCCCAGGGCGATGGCGAGATCACCTTCTGCGGCGCCATCGAGATGGCCGGCTTCATCGAGATTCGTGTCAACCTGATCAAGGACGGCATGAAGAAGTACAACGTCAAGAGCCCCATCTTCCAGCCCAGCAAGATCGACCCCCGTTTCAACGACTACCTGATCTTTGAAGGCATCTCCGTGGACGAACAGGGCAAGCAGCACTACCTGGATGCCCACGTGGCCTATCGCCAGGCCTGCCTCAACGCCATCGACTACATGAAGAACTTCGGCTATTCGGGTGAACAGGCCTACGCGATCCTGGGTACCGCGCCGGTGGAAGGACACATCAGCGGCATCGTGGACATCCCCAACGTCTGCGCCACCCTGTGGCTGCCCACGGAGATCTTCGAGTTCGACATGCATCCCACGGATGCGGGGCCGACTATCGAGATCCCGCAGGGCATCGATACCTCGACCACCAGCTAAATGAACCCGTGGCCGATCCGTATCCATGCGGATCGGCCACTTTCATGGAGAGCAGACATGCCTATCTACGACTATCAATGCGCCAGCTGCGGGGAATTCTCGCAGCTGCGTCCCATGGCCGAATCGGCCCTGGACCACCCGTGCCCGGAATGTGGCGGGGATGCGCCGCGCATCATCAGCGCACCCCGACTGTCCATCATGGACCCTTCCAACCGCATGCGCTGGGAGCGCAACGAAAAGAGCCGCCACTCACCGGCCGTGGCACGACGGTCCTCCTGCGGCTGTAGCGGCGCCCACACCTGCGGCACCAGTCAGACCAACAAGCAAGGCAAGGACAAGACCCGCCCCGTCGACCCCGAGGCAAAACCGGCACTGCGTGCCCAGACCAAGAAGACCGCCCGGCCCTGGATGCTGGGACATTGATGCCGAGACACTGATACGGTGTTGAACAAGACGGCATGTCCCTCAGCTGATACGCGAGAGCATGCCCCGATGATTCATGAGCCGGGCGTACACTCGCCCGGTGTGGTACCAGTGCAGCAGCCACGCTTCGTGTACCAGCTTGAACACGCCGGCGAGACCAGCGGACCAACGTGGCTCCGCCGGACAGGGGATCAGGTCCATACCCAGTGAGCGGGCCATGGCCAGGCTGCGGGCCAGGTGATAACGGCTGGTAATCAAGGCTACCCGTTGCACCTCATCGTCGCTTAACAATGCCCTGGCCTCGCACAGGTTCTCCAGGGTGTGGCGGGAGGCATCCTCCAGCTGCACAAGCCCTGGCTCAATGCCCCGGGACTCCAGAAACTGCGCGCCCGCCCGGGCCTCGCTCGGGCCCTGGGCATCGGTTTGCCCACCCACGATCACCAGGCGCACCCCGGGACGGCGGCGGGCCAGCCGACGGGCCCGCAACAGGCGCAACCGATAGTCCCGCTCTAGCCTGCCATCCTTGAGCTGCATGCCCAGCACCAGCAAGCGGTCCGCCTGCCGGGGCACCCCGGTGCGTCGCGCCACCCGCCAGACATGGACACAGGCCGCCCCAAGGGACAGCCCTGCCGTGGCCAGGATCACCACCTGGGAGAGCGCGAGCATGGCCAGGCCGTCCGTTCCGATCCCGGCCAGGGTCACGCGGGGCTGACGGCGCCCTGTGGCCACGGACGGGCTAAGCCTCATCCTGGGGTGTGGTGCCCCCGGTGAAACGCAGTCGCGCATTGCGCCGGCGGCGCAGATAGAAACCCAGGGCCCGGGGCAGCTGGGCGATGAAGCTGAGGTAATACATCGTCTTGAAGGCCCGCAGCGACCACTGCACCCGGGTGTTGCGATAGACATCCCCGGCCAGCAGGGAGATCACCGCCTGTTCCATGTTCAACGCATTGCGCGGCGCCATGAACAAATGGCGCATGGCCGGGCTGTTGAAGCGATAGATCATCCAGGAGAAACGCTTCACCGCCCGACGCACCTGGCGCTCATAGGCACCCAGGATGCGCGGTGCCCTGGCGGGGTGCGCCAGGCTTTGATCCACCGCGTCGGCGGCGCGAAAGGCCCCGGACATGGCGATGTACACGCCACTGGAGAACACCGGGTCTACGAAGGTGAAGGCATCTCCCACCAGCAGATAACCGGGGCCATGGGCCGCACCGGAAATGTAGGAAAAGTTTCCGGTGGCATTCACCTCACCCACGCAGTGGGCGTTCTGCATGCGTTCCACTGCCGGGGGACACAGGGCCAGGGTCTGCCAGAGGAATTCCTCCGGACTGTTCCTGCGTTGTTTGAGATATTCCGGAAAACACACGGCGCCCACGCTCATGGCACCGTCACGCAGGGGGATCATCCAGATCCAGCCATGGGCGAACCAGTAGATGCTGATGTTGCCCGCATCCCGGCCCGCACGCCGGGACACCCCCTCGAAGTGGCCGAACACGGCGGCGCTGTTGTGTTCGGGGTTGCGCATCTTGAGGTCCAGGCGCCGGGACAGGAAGGTGTCGCGGCCCGAGGCGTCCACCACGAAGTCCGCATCGAAGGCCAGCATGTCACCCTGTTCGTCCCGCGCGCTGACCCGTTGCGGCCCCGTCTCGCTGAAGGCCACATCGGTGACTCTCACCCCCTCATGCACCCGGGCACCCAGACGGGCGCAGTTCTTCAGCAGCAGGTGATCGAACTCGGAGCGCCGCACCTCGTAGGCATGGGGTGGGGTGTCCTTGTTCAGGGCCCGTGCGAAATAGTAGGTGCGGATGCGATCCGGTTCCTCGGGGATGTTGAACTCGGCACCGTATTTCATCACACCGATGTCGCGCACCGCCTCGCCGATGCCCAGCTCATCGAACAGGGGCAGGTTCATGGGCAGCAGGGATTCGCCGATGTGAAAACGGGGGTGATGATCCTTTTCCAGCAGCACCACGTCGCGGCCCTTCTGGGCCAGTCGCGCCGCCACCGTGGAACCGGCCGGCCCGCCACCGATTACCAGCACCTGGCAGCGCTGCACCGGCCCCGGTGCCTGCTCATCCCCTAACGACTTCATCACTGCAGCCAAACCGGTCTCCTCAACGCTCTGAGCTTCAACACCTGATCGGGCAAATACCCCCGCCCGCGACCCCGGAGGTCGGCGGCAGGGTACCATGGGGTTTGCGCGCTGGGCTATCATTGGCCCCCACAGATCCGGCCAGGGACGCAATGATCCCCTGGGCGACGAGCCGGACATTTCTAAAGTCACTCATCAAGACCCCGCGGGAGGGATCGCCGGTGCTTTCACAGTCGCCGCTGGAACAGGAAGTAGCCCGTCTGATCGTCGAGAGCCTGAATCTGGAAGACGTGGCCGCCGAGGACATCGCCCCCGAGGCGCCCCTGTTCCGGGAAGGACTGGGGCTGGACTCCATCGACGCCCTGGAACTGGCCCTGGCCATCTCCCGGATCTACGGCTTTCAGATCAAGTCCGATGACGAGGCCAACCGCCAGACCTTCTCCTCCCTGCGGGCGCTGAGCGCCCACATCGAGGCCCACCGGAAAGATCAGTGACCACCCGCCTCGCCGTCCTGCTGGCCCTGTGTTACCCGCTGGCAGTCCACGTGGGCATCACCCGTGGCACCCCCCTCATGGCCCTGGGCCTGTTTGCCCTGCTGGTGCTGCTGGCCAGCTGGCAGGGCCTGGATGCCCGGCGTCGCTCGCTGCTTGCCCTCGCCCTCGCCGCCGGCCTGGCCGGCGCGGCGCTGCTCAACGGCGCCGGCCTGCTGCTTTACACCCTGCCGGTGTTCATCCAGACCAGCCTGGCCCTGGTGTTCCTGCGCTCCCTGCGCCCCGGCTCCACCCCCCTGATCACCCGTTATGCCCTGCTGATGGACGCCCGGGACACCCCGGAGGTGCGCCGTTACACCCGGGCTGTCACCGTCGCCTGGGCCCTGCTGTGCGCCGCGCTGGCCGTGACCTCCACCGGGCTGGCCCTGTTCGCCCCTGCCTGGGTCTGGTCCCTGTTCGCCAACGGCCTGAGCTACCTGCTGCTGGCCGCCCTGTTCACTCTGGAATTCCCCGTGCGTCGCCGGGTGCTGGGGGCGCAGACCCGCCCCGGTTTCCTGCGCTACCTGCTGCACCTGGCCCGGGTGGATCACCGACAGGTGCTGCGATGCCCCTGATGACCGGACAGGGTATACCACGCCCCTTCAACCCCAGGGCCACCCTGGCCCGGCACGCAGATCGGCCCATCAGCCAGGAAGCGTTCCTGAGAGATGTACGGTGTCTGGCCGAGGCCCTGCCCGAGGCCGACGGTGCCTTCAACCTGTGCGAGGACCGCTACCGCTTCACCGTGGCCTTCGCCGCCCTGTTGCTACGGGGCCAGGTGAACCTGCTGCCGCCCAACCGGGCCACGGACACCCTGGCCAGCATCGCCCGGACACAACCGGGCTGCTATGCCCTGGTGGACCAGATCGATCCCCGGCTGCCCGTGCCCCAGGTTCCGGTGGACGCACTGGGCACGGCCCACGGATCACCGCCTGCGCCTTTGGCCATCCCGCCAGGACTGACCGCCGCACTGGCCTTCACCTCCGGCACCACCGGCCAGCCCACCCCCCATGCCAAGACCTGGGGCCAGCTGGTGGAATCCACCCGCCAGGCCATGGTCCGCTTCGGCCTGGACCAGGGCGAGCCCCCGGCCCTGGTGGCCACGGTCCCGGCCCAGCACATGTATGGCCTGGAGTCCGCCGTGCTCTACGCCCTGCTGGCTCAAGGAATACTGGTGGCGGAACGCCCGTTCTTCCCCGAGGACATCCGCGCCGCCCTGGGCGTCCAGGCCGGCGCCGTGTTGATCACGACCCCATTCCACCTGGCCGCCTGCCTGCGCGCCGGCCTGCACTGGCCCGCCCCGCGGATGATCCTCTGCGCCACCGCCCCCCTGGACGCCGCCCTGGCCCGGGAGGCGGAGCGCCAGTTCCGCTGTCCCCTGATGGAGATCTACGGCTGCACCGAGGCCGGCGCCGTGGCCAGCCGACGCACTACGTCGGACACGACCTGGCAGACCTATGAAGGGGTACACCTGCTGCCCCCGGACCCGGCCGAGCCGGAGGTGACCCGACTGCAGGGCCCCCAGCACCCCGCCCCCATCCCCCTGCAGGACCATGTCCTGCCCCTGAACAGCGAACGGTTTGAACTGGGCGAACGCTTCAGCGACCAGCTCAACATCGCCGGCAAACGGGCCTCCCTGGCGGACCTGAACCTGCGCCTGCGTGGCATCCAGGGCGTGGTGGACGGAGTATTCATCCCCCCCGAGAACGTGGAACCCGGCGCCATGGCCCGCCTGGCGGCCCTGGTGGTGGCCCCGGGGCTGGACGAGACCCAGATCCTCGAGGCCCTGGCTCGGGCCATCGACCCGGCATTTCTACCCCGCCCCCTGATCCTGCTGGACCGTATGCCCCGCTCCAGCACCGGCAAGCTGCCACGGCGGATGCTCCTGGATCTGCTGGCCGCCCACCAGCAGTGCGCGTGAACAGCTCCGAGATCCAGTGCATCCCGGCCGACCACCCGGCCCTGCCCGGGCACTTTCCTGGCAACCCAGTGGTGCCCGGGGTGGTGCTCCTGGACCGGGTGCTGGCCGTCGCCCGGGGCCTGGGCCTCGATCCGGTGAGTGGCCTGCCCCAGGTGAAGTTCCTCCAGGTGCTGCGCCCGGGGACTGAATTTCGCATAGAGATCGCCGAACCCGGCCCCTCGGGCCGGCGTGCCTTTCGCTGCCTGGGCACACAGGCGCCTGAGCCGACGATCTACTGCACCGGCCAGCTCGACTTCGAAACAAGCCCATGAGCCGAGCCTGGTTTCGCCAGAAGGAGCGGGGGTCCCCCCGGGCCCTGCGCCTGATCCTGTGGGTCGCCCTGCGCCTGGGTCGGCCATCGGCCCGGCTGCTGCTCTACCCCATCACCGCGTATTTCCTGCTCCTGGCCCCGGAACCCCGGCGCCACAGCCGCGCCTACCTGCGCCGGGTGCTGGGACGGGAACCGGGCATCCGACACCTGGCCCGGCATTTTCATACCTTCGCCGCCGTGATCCTGGACCGGGTCTACCTGCTGGCGGGCCGCCAGGACCGCCTGGACATCCGCATCCACCACGGCGAGATCTTCGAACGCCACCTGGGCAAGGGCGCCATCCTGCTGGGCTCCCACCTGGGCAGCTTCGAGGCCCTGCGGGCCCTGGCCGTGGACAGCCATGATTTCCCGGTCAAGGTGCTCATGTATTCAGACCACAACCAGGCCATCACCCGGTTGCTAGAGGCACTCAACCCCAAGGTGGCCGCCTCGGTGATCCCCCTGGGCCGGGTGGATACCCTGTTGCGGGTGAGCGAGGCCCTGGAGGCCGGCGAGATGGTGGGCACCCTGGGGGATCGTGTGGCCCAAAGCGACAAGCTCACCACCTGCCGCTTCCTGGGCGGCGAGGCCCAGTTCCCCCTGGGCCCGCTTCTGCTGGCCTCGGTGCTCAAGGTACCGGTAATCCTGTGCTTCGGGCTCTATCGGGGCGGCAAGCGCTACGATATCGTGTTCGAATCCTTCGCCGAACGGATTGACGCCCCCCGGGCCCACCGGGAGGCCGCACTGGCCCAATGGGTGCAGCGCTACGCCGATCGCCTGGAGGCCCGGGTACGGGAAGCCCCCTACAACTGGTTCAACTTCTATGACTTCTGGGAACAGACCCTTCCCGCGCAGCCCGCGGACATCCGTGCGCCGTCCTGAACTCTGGGCCCTGCTGCTGTGCCTGTGCCTGCCGGGGCTCGTCCAGGGCAATGACCCGGGCAATAACACGGACAGCGAACCGGCAGGACTATCCGCCGTGCTGGCCTCCATGGCCCGGGACACCCCGGGGCGGCTGGCCTTCACCGAGACCCGGAACGACCCCATGCTGGAGGAAACCCAGCAACTCACCGGTCACCTGGAATTCCAGCCCCCCGACACCCTGATCCGCACCGTGGACGGACCCCGTGGCGAGACCGTGCGCATTGAAGACAATCGCCTTACCGTGGAACGGGGTGGCCAGGTGCGCCGGGAGCTGTCCCTGGACGAACAGCCACCCCTGGCCGGTTTTGCCGCCGCCTTTCGCGGGCTCATGGGCAACGACCCGGCCACCCTGCAGGCGCACTACGAGATCGAGCTGCACGGCGACCCCACTGACTGGGAACTGCGACTCACGCCCCGGGACCGCACACTCGCCCGCTTCCTCCTGGGCATGGAGATACACGGCGGCGAGGGCCAGCTGCGCGAGATATTGACCCGGGAGGCGGGTGGCCATGAAAGCCACATGCGCCTGGAACCAGCCAAGGGGCCATGAACCGGCACCTCACCGCACCCCGCACCGCCCCCTGGATCCTTCTTGTCTGGCTCCTGGGCCTCGTCCTGGCCCTGGGTGTCCTGTTGATGCGCGGGCACGTGGAGGCGGATCTCGCCCGCTTCATGCCCGATGTGGCCGCCGAGAGTGGCCTGGACCTGCCCGCTGGCGCAGGCCCCGCCGGACGGCTGCTGCTGCTGGGCATCTCCGGTGGCGGCGACGCTACCCGCGCCCAGGCCAGCGACGCCCTGGCGGAACGACTCCAGGACCTGCCCGCCGTGACCGCCGTGCACAACGGCCGCCCCCGTCTGGACGAGGCGAGCCTGGACACACTGCTGGATTATCGCTACCTGCTGAGTCCCGCCATGGAACCCGGACGCCTCTCCGGGACCGCCCTGGCCGAGCATCTGGCGGTGCGCCGGGATGACCTGGCCGCCTCGGTGCCGGCACTGCCCCGCCACCTGATCCCCCGGGACCCCAGCGCCGAGAGCCTGGCACTGCTCGATCAACTGGCCGCCCCCAGGGACGCCCCCCGACGGGACGCCCACGGGGTCTGGGTCTCCAGGGACGGCCATCAGGCCCTGCTGTCCCTGCTGACCCGCGCCGAGGGCCTGGACCTGGACGTGCAGGAGGCCCTGCTGGCAGTCATCCGCGCCGGCTTTCAGGACATCGCCCCGGGCCTGGTACTGGAGATCAGCGGACCCGCCGCGGTGGCGGTGCAGGCCCGGTCCACCATCCGCAACGAGGTGATGCTGTTCAGTACCCTGGCCAGCCTGACCCTAGCGGGCCTGCTGTGGTGGTTGTTTCGCAGCCTCAGGCCGGTGTGGCTGGCGGCCCTGCCCCTGGGCGCCGGCCTGCTGGCGGGCGCCGCCCTGGTCACCCTGGTATTTGGCCAGATCCACGGCATCACCCTGGCCTTTGGCATCACCGTGCTGGGCGTGGCCCTGGACTACCCCCTGCACCTGTTCGCCCACGCCAACCGCCCGGCATCATCCCCCAGCGGAGCGGCAGACAGCTTGTGGCCGGCCCTGGCCTTGGGGGCGATCAGCACCGCCCTGGTCTACGCCCTCATGGCCCTGACCGCCTTTACCGGCATGGCCCAACTGGGCCTGTTCGTGCTCACCGGCATCTTGGTGGCGGCCCTCACCACCCGTTTCATCCTGCCCGGCCTGCTGGGCAGGACCGGCCTGCCCGAGGCCCGCCTGCCGGCCCCCGCCTGGCTGCTCGACCCGCCCCGCGCCGGGCGCTGGCTGCTGGGCGCCCTGGTGCTGGGGGCCTTGGTCGTGCTGGCCATCACCGAACCCTTCCCCTGGGAGGATGACCTGTCGGCCCTGAACCCGGTGAGCGAGGAACAGCGCCGGCTGGACCGTCACCTGCGCGGCGAACTGAAACTGGCCGACGTGCGCCATGTGCTGGTGCTGCGGGCGGACACCGTCGAGCAGGCCCTGGCCCGGACCGAGGCTCTGACTCCGGCGCTGGAGGACCTCAGGGCCTCCGGCAGCGTCGCCGGTTTCGACACCGCCGCCCGCATCCTGCCCAGCCGCGCCACCCAGGAGACCCGCCGCCAGTCCCTGCCGGACGCGGACAACCTGGCCCGGGACTTGCGCGCTGCGGCCCGGGATCAGGGGTTTCGGGAAGGGGCCTTCCAGCCCTTTCTGGATGACCTGGAATCGGCCCGCACCCAGCTGCCGCTCACGCCACAGACCCTGCCGCCCACCCTGGCCGAGGCCCTGGCGCCCCTGCTCATGGCCCAGGGCGAGACCTGGCTGTCGCTCATCAGTCTGAGCGGCGTGACCGATCCGGGCGCACTGGACGGTTGGGTCGTCCGGCAGGACCTGCCGACGCTCACCCATGTGGACTTCAAGGCCCACTCCGAGGCCGTGGTCACGGGCTTTCGGGACGAGGCCCTGACCCGGCTCGCCTGGGGCTTACTGGCCGTCACGGTGGTGTTGCTGGTGTTCACCCGCAGCCCCGGGCGTAGCCTGCGGGTGCTCTCGGCGGTGGGGGCCGGGCTGATCCTGGCCACCGCTGCCCTGCTGTTGCTGCAGGTGCGCCTGACCCTGTTCCACCTGGTGGGCCTGCTGCTCGTCACTGGCCTGTGCCTGGACTACGCAGTCTTCTTCAGCCGGCCCCTGGCCTCCCTGGAGGACCGACGGCGCAACCTGGGCTCGGTGAGTGCCTGCGCCCTGTCCACGGCCCTGGTGTTCGGCCTGCTGGCCCTCTCGGCCCTGCCGGTGCTGCGGGCCCTGGGGCTCACGGTGCTGCTGGGCGTGATATTTTCCTTCCTGGCCGCCGCCCTGCTGGCCCAGGCCAGCCCCCATTCACACCCACCACAGACAAGCCCTTGAACACCACACGCATCACCGCCTGGACCCTGACCACCGCCGCCGGCACCGGCCGGGCGGCGAACCTGGAGAGCCTGCGCACGGGGCGCGGCGGTCTGCGGGCCTGCGACCTGCAAGGTGTGCCGCTGGACACCTGGATCGGGCGGGTGCCCGGCCTGGAAGACCTGCCCATCGAAGGGGCACTGACCCCCTTCGACTGCCGCAACAATCGCCTGGCGGCCCTGACCCTGGCCCAGGATGGCTTCGAGACGGCGGTTGCAGATGCGGTGCGCCGTCACGGCGCGGACCGGGGGGCGGTGCTGTTGGGCAGCAGCACCTCGGGGGTGGCCAGCACGGAGGAGGCTTTTCGCCGCCGCGATCCGCACAGCGGCTAAGTGCCTGGCGACTACGATTACCGCCACACCCAGAACATGTTCTCCCTGGCCCATTTCACGGCCGTCCACCTGGGGCTCTCGGGCCCCGCCCTGGTGGTTTCCACCGCCTGCTCCTCCAGCGCCAAGGTGTTCGCCGATGCCCGGCGCTACCTGGACGCGGGCCTGTGCGATGCCGCCGTGGTCGGTGGCGTGGACAGCCTGTGCCAGATGACCCTGTACGGCTTCAACGCCCTGCAGCTCACCGCCCCCGGCCCCTGTCGCCCCCTGGACGCGAACCGTGCCGGCATCTCCATCGGCGAGGCCGGCGGCTTCTTCCTGCTGGAGCGGCAAGGCAGCGGTCCACGCCTGGCCGGCCACGGGGAATCCAGCGACGCCCACCACATGTCCGCCCCCCATCCGCAGGGGACCGGCGCAGCCCGGGCCATGGCCGAGGCCCTGCACCGGGCGGGCGTTGCGCCAGACACCGTGGACTACGTGCTCATGCATGCCACCGCCACCCCCAGCAACGACCTGGCCGAGTCCCGGGCCCTGAAACAGGTGTTCGGCGCCCCTGTCCGGGCCGTGGGCACCAAGGGGCTGACCGGCCACACCCTGGGGGCGGCCGGCGCGGTGAACGTGGCCCAGGCCCTGCTCTCCTTGGAGGCCGGTTTCATCCCTGGCACCGCAGGCCTCGCACAAGCGGACCCGGCCCTGGAATTGAACACCCGGGAGACCGCGCAGGAAGGCCCCGTGCGCCGGGTGCTGGTCAACGCCTTCGGCTTCGGCGGCAACAACTGCAGCCTGCTGCTGGAGGCGGGGCCATGAAGGCCATGGGTCTCTACGGCATCGGCCTGCTGGGCCCGGGCCTGGCGGATTTCGAATCCGCACGGGCGCTGCTCGCGGGCGACGCGCCTTACACGCAAGCGCCGGTGCAGGTACCCCCCAGCCCGCTGTTGCCCGCCAACGAACGACGCCGCACCACCCCGGCCATCCGCCTGGCATTGAAGGTGGCCGAGGAGGCCAGCGACGAGGCCTCGCGTCAGGACATCCGCAGCGTGTTCGCCTCCTCCAGCGGCGACATGGACATCATCGAGTGCATCTGCGACGCCCTCGCCCAAGCCGAGAAGTTCGTCTCACCGACCCAGTTCCACAACTCGGTGCACAACGCCCCGGCGGGCTACTGGTCCATCGCCACCGCCAACCCGGCCCAGGCCACCGCCCTGTCCGGCTTTACCGAGACCTTCGCCGCCGGCCTGTTGCAGGCCGGCGTGCTACAACAGGCGGAGGGAGGCGAGGTGCTGCTTGTAGCCTACGACGTGGCCTCCGGACCCGTCATGCTTAAGGCCCGGCCGGTGCAGCATCCCTTTGCCGTGGCCCTGCGCCTGGGGCCGGCCGGGGGCACTCCCTGGCGCCTGGTGCTGGAACCGGGCGGGGCCGGCGAAGCGGATACATGCAGCGATCCGGCCCTGGAGGCCCTGCGCCTGGACAACCCCGCCGCCCGGGCCCTGCCCCTGCTGCAGAGGCTGGCCGGTGGGCAGGGCAGCCATGTTAAGCTGCCCGCGCCCCTGGGACGCCTGCTGCACATCGAACTGCATCGTGATGATTGACCACCAAGCCCTCTGCCGACTGATCCCCCACCAGGGCGCCATGTGTCTGCTGGACCGAGTTCTGGACTGGGACGCGGAACATATTCGCTGCACGGCCACCTCCCACCGGGACCCGGCCAACCCCCTGCGCAACGAGCAGTGCCTGCCCGTGGTGGCGGGCCTGGAATACGCCGCCCAGGGCATGGCCGTGCATGGCGCCCTGGTCGCGGACGACGGCCCCGCCCGGGCCGGTTACCTGGTGGCCCTGCGGGACGTACGACTCACGCAACGCCCCCTGGACAATTTCGATACGCCCCTGGAGATCCTGGCCGAGCGGCTCATGGCCGACGGGCGCAGCTGCATCTACGAAATGAAGCTTCAATCCGGCGGGGAATTCATCCTCAGCACCCGTGCCACGGTGATCCAGGAACCTGCCCCATGAGTCAGCGCACCGAAAACCGGCGAGCCCTGGTCACCGGTGGCAGCGGCGCCATCGGCGCGGCCATCTGCGAGCGCCTCGCCGCCCGGGGCTGCCATGTGTTCATCCAGGCCCACCGCAACCCGGACAGGGCCGAGCGCCTGGCCGAGACCCTGCGCGCCGCTGGCGGGCAGGCCGACGCCCTGTGTTTCGACATCACCGACCCGGACGCTGCCCGCGACGCCCTGGAACCCCTGGTGGCCGACACCCCCATCCAGATCCTGGTACACAGCGCCGGCGTGAACGCCGACGCTCCCTTGGCGGGCATGAACAGCGAGCAGTGGCGCCTGCCCATCGAGGTGTCCCTGAACGGTTTCCACAACGTCATCCAGCCCCTGTTGCTACCCATGATCACCACCCGCTGGGGCCGGGTTATCGCCGTGTCCTCGGTGGCCGGCATCCTGGGCAACCGGGGCCAGGCCAACTACGCCGCCGCCAAGGCGGGCCTGCACGGGGCCATCAAGTCCCTGTCCCTGGAAGTGGCCTCGCGGGGGATCACCGCCAACGCCGTGGCCCCGGGCATCATCGAGAGCCCCATGACCGAATCGGTGTTCGACCGGGACAGCATCCGCCGCCTGGTGCCCATGCAGCGGGCCGGCCGCCCCGACGAGGTGGCGAGCCTGGTGAACTACCTGGCCTCAGATGAGGCCGGCTATGTGTCCGGGCAGATCCTGTCCATCAACGGCGCCATGGCCTGAAGCACCAGGCCCTGAGCCCACCCATGGAACCGGTAGTCGCCGTCATCCCCGCCTATAACGAGGTCGCCACCATCGCGACCGTGGTCGGCGCCGCCCGGCCCCATGTGGACCGGGTGATCGTGGTGGACGACGGATCCACGGACGGCACCGTGGCCGCCCTGCAGGGGATGGACGTGGACGTGCTGGGACACGATGGGAACCAGGGCAAGGCCGCCGCCCTGTGGCAGGGCATGGAACGGGCACTGGTTCAAGGGGCAGCGGCGGTGATCACCCTCGACGGAGACGGGCAGCATGACTGCAGCGAGATCCCGGCGCTAATCGAGGCCTGGCGATCCTCGTCCCGGCGGCTGGTCATCGGCGCACGCCTGATCGGACGGGAACACACCCCGCCCCTGCGCCTGTTCGGCAACCGCATGGCGGACTTCTGGATCGCCTGGGCCTCGGGCCAGCCGGTGCGGGATTCCCAGTCCGGTTTCCGCCTCTACCCCGCCGGATTACTGGAACGCATTCACCTGCCCCACCACCGGGCGCGCAGCTTCGTGTTCGAGAGCGAGATCCTCATCGAGGCGGAACGCCTGGGCTACCCGGTGCAGACCGTTCCCGTGCGCTGTATCTACCCGCAGAACCGCCGCCCCAGCCACTACCGGCCCACCGCCGACACCCTGCGCATCATCGCCATGGTGGCCCGCCGTCTGATCCTGCGCGGCATGCGGCCCGTGGGGCTGTTGCGCAGTCTGGGCATCCTGGCGCGACGGGACTAAGCCTGCTGTCAGGCCTCCTGCAGGCGCAGGCCCTTGAGCGCCTCCACAGGTCGCGCACCTTCTGGTTCACGGACTCAGAACGCAGGCCCGTGTGCTTGATGTAGACGAGGAAAACAGAAAGGAACAGGGCCGCAACCACGTGCCTGTTTCCTGCCAGGTGGATGGTCTCATTGGAGCCCCGGAACGGTGTGGTCCGGATGCATTACCGAACATCTTGGATTAACGATAAAAAAGCAGCAGCGTAGCCACCGCCACCCCGTTGCCGATGCCATGTACGGCCATGGCCGGCAACAGGCTGCGAAAGCGCTCGAAGCTCCAGGCCAGCAGCACACCGCTCCAGAACACCGCCATCATGGCAATGAAGGCATACAGGTGCAGCAGGCTGAACAGGGCGGCGGACAGCAGGATCGCCACCCAGGGACGCATGACACTGCGCAGGGTCACGTACACCAGCCCCCTAAAGGCTATCTCCTCGATCACCGATGCCCACAGGACTGCGTTGACAGCAGTAAGCAGGGTGTTGCGCCAGGAACCGAACATGGAGAGCTCGTGGATACCCTGGGACCAGTGACTCTCCAGGCCCAGTCCCCAACCCAGGGAGGCGATGAGCATGTTGCCGGCCCAGTGCACGGCCACCAGCACCACGGTCACCGCCGCGAAGGCACGCAGGCCCACGCCCCGCAGGCTCAGACCGAAACCCTCCACAAAGCCGATGCCCCGGGGCTTGAGCAAATGCCGGTGGATCAGCCACAGCATGGGCAGGGCCGCCACCAGGGTGATCCACATGGACAGGATGCCGGGGCGAAAGTAATGCTCCTGGAACAGCCCGATGCCCACAACCACCAGGATGGCGTACAGGGCAGCGCGCACAATGACCGCAAAGCCCTTGCCGGCGGCCCAGGGCTGGTCCAGCACTGCCGCCCGCCAGGGGGGTGGATGGGTGAACACCCGCGCCCTGGCCAGCAGGATCAGGCCCAGAGCCAGAGTGAGCGCGACGCTGCCGCCCAGCCAGCGCAGACGCTCGCGCATCTCCTGTCCGCGCAGGGCCAGGGCCAGTCGAAAGGCCTCGACGGTCTCCGCGTCCCCGGCCCGCTGCGCCAGGCGCATGCGCAGGTGATCCCGGCCCCAGCCCCCGGGCACCATGCGCGCCCCGTAGCGCAGTTCCGCGGCGTTGAGTGTCTCGGCTTTCACCCCGTAGGCATGGGCCAGGGTGGCGGCGAGCACGTCCTCCTCGGGGCCGATGCCCAGGTCCTGGAGCCCGGCGATGAAGGCCTCTCGCTGGCCGGTCTCCGCCAGGGCGATGAGCAATCGGGCCCGGGTATTCTGTTCGTTCCAGGGTTGAGTGCGGCGTGGATTGTTCTCGAACCACTCCAGTGTCTCGGCATAGATGTCGATGGATTTTTGCTGCACCGAGTCCCGGTCGCTGAACAGCATCCGGTGCATGGTCCGCTCCCAGGCGGGCACGGTCTCGTAGCCACCATAAAAATACAGATGCCGGTCCGCCTTGCGCCCGGCGGACTCGCCCACAAAGCGCAGTGCCGAAGGACCCTCACTGGTGAAAGCGGGGTAGAGGCTGAACACCATGACCCCGGCCACCAGCAGCGCCAGCAGGCCGGTGAACCAGGGATTCGGGCGGGTTTCCTGCATCAACTCTCCGATCCCCGGGACGGGGCTTGGTTCCCCGGCACTGTCCATACAGCGACCAGGGCAGTGCCCCAGACGGTGGCATTGCCAGGCTGCGGGGGAGTAAGGTTGGTCTACGCATCCTAAGCCCGCCGGGGGAGCAACATCCATGTCACAAGCCCAGTACCGCGTCCTGCTCACAGGCAACCTGGCCAGCGGCGCCGATGCCGACCAGGCCCGGGCCGAGTTGGCCCGCCTGTTCAAGCTTTCCGGGGAAAAGGTCGAGGCCATGCTGGCCGATGCCCCGGTGGTCATCAAGAAGGGACTGGACGAGGCCACCGCCAACAAGTACCAGACCGCCCTGCACAAGGCCGGCTGGCTGTCCGAGGTGCGCCTCTGGGAGACCCCGGGCGGCGACACCGCCCCCACCGAGACGTCGGCGGCTGCCGACGCCGGGCCCACCGCCCTGGAAGCCAGCCTGGCACCGATCGGCTCGCTCCTGGCAGACCCCCGAGAGGTACCGCCACTGGAAGTGGATCTCTCCGAATTCTCCCTGGCCGAACCCGGCGCCCGGATCGGTGAGATCCGGGAGGTCAGTGCCCCCAAAGTGGACCTTTCCGGTCTCAGCCTGGCCGAGCCGGGCGCCCGCCTGGACAAGGCCCCGGACGGCGGCTGAGCACGAGACAACGGGAACTCACCGGCGGTCCGGACACCAAACCCCTATACATGCCAGACACGAGAGAGGGACATGCCCGTGATCCGACCCAATCCCTGGACCGGCATCCTGGCGATGCTGCTCATCCTGCCCATGGGCATCGCCTGCGCCGATACAAACCTGGACACCCGCGAACACATGGTCAAGGTGGTCACCGTCACCGATGGTCTGGAACACCCCTGGTCCATGGCCTTCCTGCCCGGCGGCGATGTGCTTATCACCGAACGCCCGGGCCGGCTACGCATCCTGCGCGACGGCCAGCTACTCTTCGAGCCGGTGCCCGGCCTGCCCGAGATTCGCTCGTACCGTCAGGGGGGGCTGCTGGACCTGGCCCTGCACCCGGACTTCGAGAACAACCGCCTGCTGTACTTCTCCTACGCCGCCAATCATCAGGACGGCATCACCACCCACGTGGCCCGGGGCCGCTTCGAGAATGACGCCCTGCATGACGTAGAGGTCCTGTTCGTGGCCGAACCCGCCTCCGACAACGGCCGGCACTTCGGCTCACGGCTGCTGTTCGACAAGAAAGGCTACCTGTACATCAGCGTGGGCGACCGGGGTGACATGCCCCGGGCCCAGAAACTGAACGACCACGCGGGCAGCATCATTCGCCTGCACGATGACGGGCGCATCCCCGAGGACAACCCCTTCGTGGGCCGCAGTGATGCCCGCCCGGAGATCTACACCTACGGCAACCGTAACGCCCAGGGCATGGCCCTGCACCCGGAGACCGGTGAGGTCTGGGCCAACGAACACGGGCCCCGGGGTGGCGACGAGCTCAACCGCATCCGCGCCGGCGTGAACTACGGCTGGCCTGTAATCAGCCACGGCATCGACTACTCCGGCCGGGACATCGGCGAGGGCATCAGCGAGAAGGAAGGCATGGAACAGCCGGTGCATCACTGGACCCCCTCCATCGCCCCCTCGGGCATGGCCTTCTACACGGGTGATGTCTTCCCCGCCTGGCGGGACAATGTATTCGTGGGGGCCCTGGCCCACACCCACGTGACCCGGCTGGTCATGGACGGCAACCGGGTGGTGGACGAGGAACCCATGCTGCGCGAGATGGGCCAGCGCATCCGCGACGTGCGCCAGGGCCCCGACGGCCACCTCTACCTGCTCACGGACCACAACAACGGCCGGCTGTTGCGTCTGGACCCGGCGGAGTGATACTTGACGATCGCCGCAGAGGTGCAGAGAAAGGCAATGGACAGGATTAACAGGTTTTTTCAGGATTGATAAACATCTGACAATACGGTGTTTGCTCGCTCAAGATTTCATCCTGTAGAGCCTTCAAAATCCTGTTAATCCTGTCGTTCTTTGAATCTGTTCTCTGCGCTTCTGCGGCAGGTTTTATTCCCTTGAACCCAATCGAGGATCAACGCCATGTTCGGATTCCTCAAATCCGCCGAGATGCCCCGCCCGGAAGAGGCCCTGCCGGGGCGGACCGAGTCCATGCCCGTGCCCGAGCACCACGCCGTGCTGGGCACGCCCCTCACCCCGCCCTGGCCCGAGGGGTTCGAGGAAGTCATCTTTGGCCTGGGCTGTTTCTGGGGCGCGGAGCGGGTGTTCTGGCAATTGCCCGGCGTGTATACCACTGCGGTGGGCTACACCGCCGGCTACACCCCCAACCCGGGCTACCGGGAGGTGTGCAGCGGCCAGACCGGTCACAACGAGGTGGTGCGGGTGGTCTACGATCCACAGCGCATCCCCTTCGCCCACCTGCTCCGGGTATTCTGGGAATCCCACGACCCGACCCAGGGCATGCGCCAGGGCAACGACGCGGGCACCCAGTACCGTTCCGGCATCTACGTCAACGACCCGGCCCGCAAGGCCCGGGCCGAGGCCTCCCGTGAGGCCTACGGCCAGGCGCTAGCCCAGCGGGGTTACGGCACCATCACCACCGAGATCCTGGAGGCGCCCCCCTTCTACTACGCCGAGGACTACCACCAGCAATACCTGGCCAAGAACCCCGGCGGCTACTGCGGCCTGGGCGGCACCGGTGTGGACTGCCCCAACTGGACCCCTCCCAGTGTCGACGCCTGACGCCCCGCCGGAGGCGGCACAGATCCTGGCGTTGTGGTTCTCCGGCCGGGTGAAGCCCCACTGGTTCCACTCCACCGCGGAGCTGGATGACGAGATCCGGGAACGCTTCGAGGCCCTGTGGCAGCAGGGTGCCATGGGTGGGCTGGATCACTGGGGCGAGACCGCCGAGGGCGCCCTGGCCCTGGCCATCCTCCTGGATCAGTTTCCGCTCAACATGTACCGGGGCCAGCCCGAGGCCTTCAGCACCGAGAACCGCTCCCGGGCCGTGGCCGATGCCGCCATCGTCCACGGTCTGGACCAGCAACTGGACCCGGAGCGCCGCGCCTTCCTCTACCTGCCCTTCATGCACAGCGAGGACCTGGAAGACCAGGACCGCTCCATCACCCTGTTCTCCCAGCCAGGTCTCGAACACAACCTGCAATGGGCCACCCACCACCGGGACATCGTCGCCCGCTTCGGCCGCTTCCCCCACCGCAACGCCATCCTGGCCCGGGAGAGCAGCACCGAGGAAAAGGCGTGGCTGGAGAGTGAGGACGGGTACGAAGGGTAGGTGCTTAAGTAGGAAGTATGAATTGGGAAGTGGGAAGGAAGGAACGCCCCCTACCCAAGGTAGGCCGGATAAGCGCAGCGCATCCGCCAATCCCAAGCATCGACTGCCCGCCGGATGCGCTGCGCTTATCCGGCCTACGTCCTTACATTCGCGTGATTTACGTTCATTTGCGGACCATCAGCTGAGCGCGTTCGGCCCGGGGCCGGGCCTCCTACGCTCGGGCCGCGTCCACCAGCGCCCGGAACAAGGCCTGCTGACTGCGCTTCTGGGGCAGGTATTCCGGGTGCCACTGCACGCCGATGGCGAAACGCCGTTCGGTATGTTCCACCGCCTGGGTCACCCCGTTGGCCTCCCGGGCCACTACCCGCAGGCCCTCCCCCAGCCGGTCCACGCCCTGGTTGTGCAGGGCATTCACCGGGCAGCGTTCGCAGCCCAGGGTCTCCCGCAATCGTGAGTCCGGCGCCAGGGTGACGGTCTTCCTGGGCAGTACGCTGCGGATCTGCGGGTGCTCCTCGTGGAAGCCCTCCAGGCCCTGGTGCAGGGAGCCGCCACAGACCACGTTGATGAGCTGCATGCCGCGGCAGATCCCCAGCAGGGGCAGGTCACGATCCAGGGCCTCCCGGATCAGGGTCTGTTCCAGGCGGTCCCGGTCCGTGTCGCCTTCCGGGGCATGGGTGAGCAGGGTGCGGCGCAGGGCCCAGAGCAGCGGGTAGATCAGCAGGCCCAGCAGACGCTGACTCAGGCGGGGCTCGGCGTCCTCAAGCTCTGCCATGAGGGACTGGCGGTGGGCGCCATAAAGGTCCGGGTCCACATCAGCGCCGCCGCCAATCACCAGGCCATCCAGCTTCAACTCAACCCGGGGCCGACGGGGGGTGATGCGCACGGCCCGCCCGCCGGCCCGGCGCACCGCAAACCAGGTGGCGAACCAGGCGGCCAGCCCGCCCCGGTCGGGGCCGGTAACACCGATGAGGGGGCGGCTAGGCCGCATATCTCACCGGGATCGCGGGATCAGGCGAAGGATTCGCTCCCGTAGGCGCCGCTCTGGAGCGAAACCCATAG
>JBHEOJ010000027.1:7378-21425 GCA_046260855.1 Thioalkalivibrio sp. | reverse complement strand
GGTGAAGGTGCCCCGTGGGGCTGGGCGCAAAGCGGGTCTTGAGTGGAGAGATCGGCATGGCGCGCATGGTAGCGAAAAACCTGGTCACACAACAAAGCATCCGGGGACCGGGCAGGTTTCACCCCGCCCGCCCAGGGGCTATGATGCAGGCTCTTTCGATCACCGAACGGAAGTCGATTAACATGAATCATCTGATCCGACAGCTCCTGAGCCTGGGCCTTTTGCTGTCCGTAACCATGGGAAGCGTTGCAATGGCCGAGAACCAGAACCCCAAAGTCAGCATCGAAACCAACAAGGGCACCATCGTCGTCGAACTGTTCGCCGACAAGGCCCCGGAGACCGTGGCCAACTTCATGCAGTACATGAACGACGGCTTTTTCGACGGCACCGTGTTTCACCGGGTCATCCCCGGATTCATGATCCAGGGCGGCGGCTTCACCGCCGACATGTCCCAGAAGCCCACCCGGGACCCGATCAAGAACGAGGCCAACAACGGCCTGAGTAACGAGGTGGGCACCCTGGCCATGGCGCGCACGCCCAACCCCCATTCCGCCACCGCCCAGTTCTTCATCAACGTCAAGCACAACCGCTTCCTGGACTTCTCCTCCGAGACCCAGCAGGGCTGGGGCTACACGGTGTTTGGCAAGGTGGTGGAGGGCATGGACGTGGTGCAGGCCATCGAAAAGGTGGCAACCGGCAACAAGGGCATGCATCAGGACGTGCCCACCGAAGCCGTGGTCATGACCAAGGTCACCCCCGCCGAGTAAAGCCCGGCCCCGTGCCTCAGACCCTGTTCATCTCGGACCTGCACCTAGACAGGGACCGTCCACAGATTCTGGCCCTGTTCCAGCGCTTCCTGCGCGAAGACGCCCGGGGCGCCGACGCCCCTACATCCTGGGCGATCTGTTCGAATACTGGATTGGTGACGACGATGATGCCCCCCACCTGGGGGGCATCATCGATGCGCTGCGCGCCCTGGCCGACAGCGGCGTACCCATCCATTTCGCCCATGGCAACCGGGACTTCCTGCTGGGCGGGGCCTTCGCCCGACGCACCGGCATGTCCCTGCTCCCCGAGGAAACGTTGGTTGACCTCTACGGCCGCCCCGCTCTGCTCATGCACGGCGACAGCCTGTGCCTGGATGATCACGAGTACATGGAATTCCGAAACATGGTGCGCGCCCCCGCCTGGCAGGACAGTTTCCTGGCCCGCCCCCTGGACAGCCGCCGGGCCGAGGCCGAGACCATGCGTGAACGCAGCCGCCAGAACGGCCTGACCAAGTCCCCGGAGATCACCGACGTGAGCCCCCGCGCCGTGGAGGACGCCCTGCGTCGCCACGGGGTGGACCTGCTTATCCACGGTCACACCCACCGCCCGGCCATGCACGAACTCACCGTGGACGGCAGACCGGCCTGCCGTGTGGTCCTGGCGGACTGGTACGAGACAGGGGGGATGTTGCGGGTGACGCCGGAAGGGATGGGGCTTTTGAAGGTGGAAGGATGAAGGTTGAAGGTTGAATGGGATTTCCTTCCTGGGCTGGGCTCCTGATATGGATTGCATCGCAACCTTATTCAACCTTCATCCTTTTCTCTTCAAAGCCGCCATCTCCGCCTCCGTGAACCCCGCCTGTTTGCGCGCTGCCTCGTGAAACGGCGGCTTGATGCGCCCGGGCATGTATTCGGCGATCAACGCGCCGAAGGTGGCGTCCGCATCCAGGCCCTGCTGCTCGCACAGATGCCGGTACCAGCGGGTGCCGATGGCCACGTGACCGATCTCCTCGCGCAGGATCATCTCGAGGATCTCCAGCGTCTCGCGATCCCCTGCCGCCTCCAGGCGCTCCATCATCCCCGGCGTCACGTCCAGCCCACGGGCCTCCAGCACCCGGGGCACCAGGGCCATGCGCAACAGGGGATCGTGGGCGGTCTTCACTGCCATCTCCCACAGACCGTTGTGAGCCTCGAAATCCCCGTAGGCAAAGCCCAGCCCCGACAGCCGCCGGCGCAGCATGAGAAAGTGCTGTGACTCCTCGGTGGCCACCTGCAGCCAGTCGCCGTAATAATCTTCGGGCAGACCGCGAAAGCGGTACGCTGCATCCAGGGCCAGGTTGATGGCGTTGAACTCGATGTGGGCGATGGCGTGCACCAGGGCCGCCTGGCCCTTGAGCGTCGTCAACTTGCGTCGTGGCACCTGCATGGGGTCCACCAGCGCGGGCCTGTCCGGGCGCCCGGGCACCGGCACCGCCTCGGGGACCGGGGCATCGTCCAGGGCCGCCACCCTGCCCGCCTGCCAACGAGCGCGCAGGGCCATGGCCATGCGGCACTTGGTAGACGGGTCCGCCTGCATGAGCGCCCCGAAGGCCTCCCGATGCACGCAGTTCACGATTTCAGTTTCCCTGTCCATTTGCCATCCGGTTCAATGAAAATCGTTTCACCACGAAGCACACGAAGGGCACGAAGAGGTTTGGAGTGGGTCCTGGGCCTTTTTTGGCCCGGAGATTGACCCTTGGGCGCAGTGGCATCGGTCGCTTGTGTTGATGGGGTTCTCACCAAGACGCAAAGGCGCTAAGAAGGCCATAAACGACACGGCTTTTTACACCCTGTTCATTAATTTTTTTCTTGGTGCTCTTTGCGTCTTGGCGAGAGAACATTCCTTTCTTCGTGCCCTTCGTGTGCTTCGTGGTAAACCCCAAATAACCCACATCCACATGACCACCCCATGCAGCGAACCCCCGAACCTGAACTGATGCTCGACCCGGAGCAGGCCCGGGCCTACGCCGAGGCGGACTTCGAGGCGCCCCACAGCCGCTTCATGGAGCTGTTACGCGAGGCCTTTCCGGGCCTTGCAGTGAACGGCGCCGTGCTGGATCTGGGCTGCGGGCCCGGCGACATCGCCATGCGTTTCGCGCGGGCCTTCCCCGATGCGCAGGTGGACGGCATCGATGGTGCCCCTGCCATGTTGAAAGAAGGTGAGCGTCTGCTGGCCGGCAGTGGCCTGGAGGGCCGGGTGCGTCTGGCCCAGGCCTGCCTGCCGTCGGATGCCCCACCCAGGGACCAGTACCGGGGTGTGATCTCCAACAGCCTGCTGCATCACCTCCACGACCCGGCCGTGCTCTGGGATGCCGTGGTGCGTTACACCGAGCCCGGTGGGTTCGTGTTCGTCATGGACCTCATGCGCCCCGATTCCCGTGAGTCCGCCGAGGCTATGGTCGGGCAGTACGCGGCCGGGGAACCCGAGGTGCTCAAGCGGGATTTCTTCCACTCCCTGCTGGCGGCATTTCGCATCGACGAGGTTCGAGAACAATTGGCGCACGCCGGCCTCGCGGACCTGGCCGTGCGCGCGGTCAGTGACCGGCACCTGGTGGTGAGTGGTCACCGGCCGCCGGATGAGTCGCTGCCTTGAGTATGAAATGCGGGTTTGCCACAGAGGGCACAGAGGTCACAGAGAGAAACAACGACAACTGATGGCTTGATAATCGCCAAGGGTTGCGGCGCGTCTGCCCGGGGTCATCCAGTTCATGTAGGTCCTCTCAATCCTCCCCATCCCGCTAATTTAAAAAATCTTTCATTACCCCGGGCGACGGTCTACGCTACCTGAATGCGCCTGCAATTCAGCAAGATGCACGGTCTGGGCAATGATTTTGTGGTGATCGATGCCATCAATCAGCCCATGGACCTGAGCCCCGACCAGGTGCGCCAGCTGGCGCACCGACGTTTCGGCGTGGGCTGCGATCAGGTGCTGATGGTGGAGCGCCCCTCGGACCCGGCCGCGGCGGATTTCCGCTACCGGATCTTCAACGCCGACGGCAACGAGGTGGAGCAGTGCGGCAACGGCGCGCGCTGCTTCGCGGTGTTCGTGCGCGAGCGGGGCCTGACTACCAAGGACCACATCCCCGTGGAGACCGCCGCCGGCATCATCCAGCTCAAGGTGCAGCCGGACGGCCAGGTGAGCGTGGACATGGGCCCGCCCCGGCTCAAGCCCTGGCAGATCCCTTTCGAGGCGGAGACGCCCATGACCTCCTACCCCCTGGAAGTGGACGGCGAGACCCATGAGATCGGTGCGGTGTCCATGGGCAACCCCCACGCGGTGCTGCGGGTGGACAATGTCCAGACCGCCCCGGTGGGCCAGCTGGGTCCCGCCATCGAGGCCCATCCCCGGTTTCCCCGCCACGTGAACGTGGGCTTCATGCAGGTGGTCTCCCCCACGGAGATAAAGCTCCGGGTCTACGAGCGGGGCGCGGGCGAGACCCTGTCATGCGGCACGGGGGCCTGTGCCGCCGTGGTGGCCGGGCGAATCCAGGGGCTGCTGGATGAGACCGTGGCCGTGGACCTGCCCGGCGGGAGGCTTGTGATAAACTGGGCCGGTACAGAAGAGGCGCCGGTACTCATGACCGGCCCCGCCACTCAGGTCTTCACAGGCAGCATCGACTTATGAGCACGAATACCCACCTGTCCGATGAAGGCCTGAGCGAGGAGGCCGTGGAGGCCTGGTTGCGCGCCCACCCGGACTTCTTCGAGCGTCATCTGGCCCTGCTGGACGTGCTCAAGCTGCCCCACCCCACCGGCAGTGCCGTCTCCCTGATCGAACGCCAGATCGGCTGGTTGCGGGACAAGAATCGCTCGCTGGAAAGAAAGCTCCTGGACTTGGTGCAGCTGGCTCGGGAGAACGAGCGCCTGAGCCAGCGCATGCATCACCTGGCCCTGGGCCTGATGGATGCCGACAGCCTGGATGGGGTGCTGGCCACCACCCAGGAACAGCTGCGCACCGAGTTTCGCGCCGACCACGTGGTGGTGCGCCTGGTGGGCGACCCCGCCGAGGGCCTGCATTTCACCGAGCAGGACGATTCGTCCCTGCAGCCCTTCGAACAACTCTTCGAGACCCGCCGGCCGATCTGCGGGCGCCTGGCCGACGAACAGCTGGCCACCCTGTTCCCCGAGGCGGAGCACCCGGTGCAGTCCGCCGTGGCCGTACCCCTCATGGAAGGCAGCCGCCGCTTAGGCATCCTGGCCCTGGGCAGCCGCGAGGACACCCGTTTCCACCCGGGCATGGGCACCCTGTTCCTGGGCTACCTGGGCGAGATCATCTCCCACTCGGTGGCCACCCGCCTCAAACCCTGAGCGTGGAACTGCAGCCGCAGACTTCCCGCGTTTTACCGAGGGGTCCGCAAATGAACGCGAATAAACACCAATCGAATACAGTGTCTGTCCGTTCGACGCTTTTCCCCTATTCGTCTTCTTTAGCGTTCATTCGCTGACGCCAGCCCCTTGTCTGACCCTCAAACCCACTGGATCGACCGCTACCTGCGCCACCTGCGCGAGGAGCGTCGCTACTCCCCCCACACCGTCAGCAACTACGCCCGGGATCTTAAACGCCTGCATGACGTGCTGGGTGATGACTGGTCGTCGATCAAGGTCCATGACATCCGCGCCCTGGTGGCTCAGGCCCATCGCCAGGGGGCCGGCAGCAAGACCCTGCAACGCCTGTTGTCCGCCATCCGGGGTTTTTTCAATTACCTGATCAGGGAGGGGGTGGTGAACGCCAACCCGGCACTGGACGTGCGGGCCCCCAAGTCCGGGCGCAAGCTGCCCGGTGTGCTGGACGTGGACCAGGTCTCCCGGCTGCTGGCTGTGCCCGGCGACGAGGCCCTGATGGTGCGCGACCGGGCGATCCTGGAACTGTTCTATTCCTCGGGTCTGCGTCTGGCGGAACTGGTGGGCCTGGATGTGGTGGACGTGGACCTGGGCGATGCCCAGCTGCGGGTCACCGGTAAGGGCCGCAAGGCCCGGGACCTGCCCATCGGTCGCCATGCCATCCAGGCCCTGAAGGCCTGGCTGCCCCTGCGCACGCAACTGGCCGGCGCCGGTGAACAGGCCCTGTTCGTGGGCCAGCGGGGCAGGCGCCTGGGGGCCCGGGCGGTGCAGACCCGTCTGGCCCGTCACGCCGCCCTGCAGGGTCTGGATCAGCGCGTGCATCCGCATCTGCTGCGCCACTCCTTCGCCAGCCACCTGCTGGAATCCTCCGGTGACCTGCGCGCGGTGCAGGAGTTGCTGGGCCACGCGGACATCAGTACCACCCAGGTCTACACCCATCTGGATTATCAGCACCTAGCCAAGGTCTACGACGCGGCCCACCCCAGGGCCCGGCGCAAGCCCTGAAGCCATCGCACGGACTGTTCCGGCAGGGCCCTGCGTCCTGACTCACTGAGCACCAAGAAACCATGACGAGCATGACTGTCCGGCAGCAGATCCTCGCCCTGCGCGAGCAATTGAACACCGTGGCGCCGGGCCAGCACCGGTTGCTGGACCGCCTGGTCACCAGTCTGCTTACAGGGGGTCACGTGCTGGTGGAAGGCCTGCCGGGCCTGGCCAAGACCACCGCCGTGAAGGCCCTGGCCGACGGGGCCCACGCCTGCTTCAAGCGCCTGCAGTTCACCCCGGACCTGTTGCCCGCGGACCTCACCGGCAGCGAGGTGTACCTGGCGGACCGCCACGAGTTCGGGGCAGGCCCTGGGCTGAGGCTGGCGGTGCAGGCGCTGGAAGCAGCGGCCCGCTATGGCGGGGCCGCGTCGGACATCGGCGCCCTGCGTGCCTGCCTGCTAACGGCCCTGGGCGGGCACCGTCTGCGTCTGTCACCAATGAACTTGCGGTTTCGTGAACCCGGCGCGTTGACCGGCCCCGGTGGGACTGGCACTGTGAGCGTCAGATAGCTACCCGTTACGGACACCTGAGGAAATCCACCATGCACATCCGCCACGCCCTAGTGGCCCTGCTCGCCGGCCTGATCAGCCTACCGGCCCTGGCCGTCGAACCCAACATCAAGCCTGGTCAGTGGGAGTACACCAACGTCACCCGCTTCGAGGGGCTGCCCATGCCGGAGCAGACCCACAGCGCCCAGGAGTGCGTCACCGCAGAGGACATCAAGAAGGGTGAGGCCTTTCTGGAAGAGGCCGAGGAATGCCAGGTCACCAACATGGACCTGCGCCGGGATGGCATGACCTACGCCATGGTCTGTACCCAGCAGGGCATGGAGATGCACATGGATGCGGACATGCGTTTTGGCGGGGATACCGTGAACGGCACCATGCGGGCGCGCATGAATACCCCCATGGGCCCCATGAACATGAACATGAAGATCCAGGGCCGACGCATCGGGGATTGCTGAGGTTTAGAGCCTCAGAGTGTCTCCCGTAGGAGTGGCGACCCCGCCGCGAACAGTGGTGCCGGATTGGGCCGCGTCATTAGGCCCGAAGTCGGGCCTCCTACGCTGGTTCAATCCCCGTTGTGGTGCAGCACGAAGGCCTGCTCCACGGTGAAGCTGCCCACGCCCTTGTAGTTGGTCATCTCGCCGCCGATGGATTCCAGGTGGGCGCGCATCTCCTTGTTCATAACCGGGTTGCCGCAGAGCATCACGCGGTCCTGTTCCATGTCCGCGGCGGGCAGACCCAGGCGGGTGAACAGCTCACCGGAGCGAAACAGGTCGGCGCCTCGCTCTGGGGTCTCGAAGGGCTCCCGAGTCACCGTGGGCACATAAAGCAGGTGCTCACCGGCCCGTTGCTCCAGCTCTTCCCGGTAGGCGAGTTCCGCCACGGTGCGCACGCTGTGCACCAGCACCACCCGTTCAAAGTGCTCATAGATGCCCTGTCCGCGCACCAGGGACATGAAGGGGGCCAGCCCCGTGCCCGTGGCCAGCATGTAGAGGTTGCGCCCGGGGCGCACGTGGCCCAGGGTCAGGGAACCGGTGGACTTGGTGTTCACCCACACGCTCTCCCCCTCGCGTACCCCGGCCAGGCGGCTGGTGAGCGGCCCGTCGGGTACGTGGATGCTGAGGAATTCCAGCTGGGCGTCGTCGTTGCTGGAGGCGATGGAGTAGGCGCGGGCGATCAGCTTGCCCTCGGGGCGCAGGCCGATTGTGACGAACTCGCCGTTTTCAAACTCGAAGCCCTCGGGGCGGGTGGTGGTGAAGGTGAAGGTCTTCTCCGACCAGCGACGGACCGAGGTGACAGTTTGTTCGAGATAGGGCACGGGCATGAACCTCCTAGGCAATGAGCCACTCTACTTAAGGGCACCTCTAACTATTCGTGAGCACGCATCTTGGGCACTCAAATGCGCGCTCTCGGCGTTGCAAATCTTCGCAATAGCACGCTATTACGTGCGATTTGCGCCTTGATAGCACGAATCTGAGCGTCCAATCTGTCGCACTCAGAATAACTAGAGGTGCCCTTAAGCTAACAGACCCGGCCCGCAAATAACAGAGTAAAACAGTATGGAATTACGGCGCCCCACCCCGCATAGCCTGTGGCCATGAGACTTGCCGGGGGCCAGCCGTTACAATAGCCGCCTTTGTCTCATCAGGAGTTTCGAGCTTGGAACAGTTTCGTGGAACCACCATCGTCTGTGTGCGCCGAGACGGCCGCGTGGCCCTGGCAGGCGATGGCCAGGTGACCCTGGGCAACACCGTGATGAAGGGCAATGCCCGCAAGGTGCGCCGCCTGTACGGTGACAAGGTGCTGGCCGGTTTTGCCGGCGGTACCGCCGATGCCTTCACCCTGTTCGAGCGCTTCGAGGGCAAGCTGGAAAAATACAGCGGCAACCTGACCCGGGCCGCCGTGGAACTGGCCAAGGACTGGCGCACCGATCGTGCCCTGCGCCGCCTGGAGGCCCTGCTGGCAGTCGCCGACAAGGAGACCTCCCTGCTGATCACCGGCAACGGCGACGTGATCGAGCCCGAGGACAACCTGATCGCCATGGGCTCCGGCGGCCCCTTCGCCCAGGCCGCCGCCCGGGCCCTGCTGGACAACACCGAAATGTCCGCCCGTGAGATCGCCGAGCGCGCCCTCAACATCGCCGCCGACATCTGCATCTACACCAACCGTCACCTCACCATCGAGGAGATGTAATCAAGTGCCTGGAGTGCGTTCTTCCTGGTCACTTGAGACTCGCCACTTGAGACTCGCCACTTGAGACTGCCCTAAATGTCAGACATGACCCCCCGAGAGATCGTCCAGGAACTGGACAAGCACATCGTCGGCCAGCAGGACGCCAAGCGCGCCGTGGCCATCGCCCTGCGCAATCGCTGGCGTCGCCAGCAGTTGCCCGAGGCCCTGCGCCAGGAAGTCACGCCCAAGAACATCCTCATGATCGGACCCACCGGCGTGGGCAAGACTGAGATCGCCCGGCGCCTGGCGCGCCTGGCCAACGCCCCCTTCATCAAGGTGGAGGCCACCAAGTTCACCGAGGTGGGTTACGTGGGCCGGGACGTGGAATCCATCATCCGCGACCTGGTCGATGCCTCCATGAAGCTGCTGCGCGAGCAGGAGATGGAGAAGGTCCGTTTTCGCGCCGAAGAGGCCGCCGAGGAACGCATCCTGGACACCCTGCTGCCCGCGCCCCGTCAGGCAGGCGGCTTCATGGCCGAGTCCGCGCCCGCCTCCGAACAAAGCAGCGATACCCGGCAGAAATTTCGCAAGCGCCTGCGCGAGGGCCAGCTGGACGACAAGGAGATCGAGATCCAGGTGAGTGCCACCCCCGTGGGCGTGGAGATTATGACCCCGCCGGGCATGGAGGAGATGGCCAGCCAGTTGCAGGGCCTGTTTCAGAACATCGGCGGCGGACGCAGCCAGACCCGCAAGCTCAAGATCCGTGATGCCATGAAGCTGCTTACCGATGAAGAGGCCGCGCGCATGGTCAACCAGGACGAACTGAAACTGCGTGCCGTGACCAACGTGGAACAGAACGGCATCGTGTTCCTGGACGAGATCGACAAGGTGGCCAAGCGTGGCGAATACGCTGGCGCCGATGTCTCCCGCGAGGGCGTGCAGCGGGACCTGCTGCCCCTGGTGGAAGGCTGCACCGTGAACACCAAGTTCGGTATGGTGCGCACCGACCACATCCTGTTCATTGCCTCAGGTGCTTTCCATCTCACCAAGCCCTCGGACCTGATCCCGGAGCTGCAGGGCCGTCTGCCCATCCGGGTGGAACTCACGGCCCTGAACGCCGAGGACTTCGTGCGCATCCTCACCGAACCCGATGCCTCCCTGACGGAACAATACAGCGCCCTGCTCAAGACCGAGGGCGTGGAGGTGAACTTCACCGAGGACGGCGTGCGGCGCATCGCCGAGATTGCCACCCAGGTCAACGAGCGCACCGAGAACATCGGCGCGCGCCGCCTGCACACAGTGATCGAGCGTCTGCTTGAGGAGATCTCCTACGAGGCGCCGGATTACCAGGGCCCCGTGAACATCGACGCCGACTATGTATCGGGACGTCTCACGGAGCTGATGGAGGATGAGGACCTGAGCCGTTATATCCTGTAGGGCTCGAGAGGCAAGATCCAAGTTGCCAGAGACAAGAAAAACACGAGGCCCGGATCGGGCGAGGAATCAGATATGAGCGGTAAACACCGTCCCACGGAAATTCACCTGCATCAGAAGAGCCGGGTGCTGGAGCTGGTCTATGAAGACGGCGCCCGTTTCAAGCTGCCCTGCGAGTTTCTGCGGGTGTATTCCCCGTCCGCCGAGGTGACCGGTCACGGCCCGGGTCAGGAGGTGCTGCAGCTGGGCAAGGAGGACGTGAACATCGACGCCATCGAGCCGGTGGGCAACTACGCGGTGAAGCTGGTGTTCTCCGACGGCCACGACACGGGCATCTTCGACTGGAACTACCTCTACCGCATCGGCGAGGACCAGGATCCCCTGTGGCAGAAATACCTCCAGCGCCTGGCCGACGCGGGCCACCAGCGCAAGGGCTAGAACAGTTTATAACCACGAAGCACACGAAGCACACGAAGCTCACGAAAAGCATGAATAGCCTTTAGCCGGGCCGAAGGCCCGGTAAAACAGACAGGTGCTTCGTGCTCTTCGTGTGCTTCGTGGTAAACCCAGATAGTCTTGCACCGACCCAGGGCCGGAGACAGACCCGATGACTGACGAGAACACCACCCATTTCGGTTTCAAGCAGGTACCCAGGGACGAGAAGGTGCGTCGGGTGGGTGAGGTGTTCCATTCGGTGGCGGGCAAGTACGACCTGATGAACGACCTGATGTCCATGGGCGTGCATCGGCTCTGGAAGCGCTACACCATCGAGATGGCGGCGGTGCGCCCGGGGCAGCGGGTGCTGGACCTGGCCGGCGGCACCGGCGATCTGGCCGCACGATTTTCGCGGCTCACCGGGCCCTCCGGCGAGGTGGTGCTCTGCGACATCAACGCCTCCATGCTCAATGCAGGCCGGGACCGGCTCACCGACGAGGGCCTGGTGGACAACCTGCGTTATGTGCAGGGCAATGCGGAATGCCTGCCCTATCCCGACGAGCACTTCGATCTCATCACCATCGCCTTCGGCCTGCGCAACGTCACCGACAAGGACAAGGCACTGGCCTCCATGCGTCGGGTGCTGAAACCCGGTGGCAAGTTGCTGGTGCTGGAGTTCTCCCATCCGGTGGTCCCGGGCCTCAAACCCGTCTACGACCTGTATTCCTTCAAGGCCCTGCCTTTTATGGGCAAGCTGGTGGCCGGGGATGCGGACAGCTACCAGTACCTGGCGGAGAGCATACGCATGCACCCGGACCAGGAGACCCTCAAGGCCATGATGGAACAGGCCGGTCTGGAGCGTTGTGACTACTTCAATCTCACCGGTGGCATCGTGGCCCTGCACCGAGGCTACCGGTTCTAGCCCGCATCTCTCACCGGGCGAACACCGGCTGCTACACAACAGACTGAAACATTGGGAAATACTTTGGCATGAGAGCAAAATTGAGCATGACAGACAGTTCCCGCCGGTGTCCTATCGCGGTTCAGGCTCGTCTTCGCGTTAGTATGCTTGCTCTTCACTCAACCCATAGCTACGGCTATGGGCTTCGCTCCAGAGCGGCGCCTACGAACGCGAATCCTTCGCCTGCTCCCGCGATCCCGCTGAGAGATGCAGGCTAGCATGAGCGGGGCCGACAGCCACATGGACATGAGCGCCCTGGCCGCCAGCACCGCCGCCCTGGAGCGGGCGCTCAACGCCTACCTGGCGCTGGACCCCGACAGCCGGGCACGGCTCGCGGCCCTGAACGGCGGGGTGGTGGCCCTGACCCTGACCCTGCCGTCACTGACCCTCTATTTCATCCCCGGCGCCGATCGGTTGCAGCTGAGCCTCGCCTACGACGCCGAGCCGGACTGTCGCATCAGCGGCTCACCCCTGTCCCTGGCCCGCCTGGGGCTGGCCGGAGAGACCACCCGCCTGCCCGAGGGCGTGCGCCTGGAGGGTGATGCCCGCCTGGGCCAGCAGTTCCGGGACCTGTTGCGGGGCGTGGACCTGGACTGGGAGGAGTGGCTCTCACGGCTCACCGGCGACCTGGTGGCCCATCGCATCGGCGAGACCCTGCGCGGGCTCACCGGCTGGCTGGACCGGACCTCCGGGAGCCTGCAGGACAACCTGGGCGAATACCTGCGCGAGGAGTCCGGCACCCTGCCCACCCGGGACGAGGTGGAAGGCTTCATGGACGACGTGGATCACCTGCGGGAGGACGTGGACCGGCTCGCCGCCCGGCTGGCCCGCCTCGAGCGCAGCCTCGGGGGCGAGGGCTCGTGAGTCGCGCCATTCCCCTGCTCACCCCCGCCCAGCTGTGGCGTCTGCTGACCATCAACCGGGTGCTGATTCGCCACGGCCTGGACGAGGTGGTGTTCGCCCTGCACCTGTTCCGCCCCCTGCGCTTTTTGATGTACCTGGCGCCCTGGAACTGGTTTCGGGGAAAGCGTGCCGGGCGCGGTGAGCGCATCCGCCGCACACTGGAGGACCTGGGCCCGATCTTCATCAAGTTCGGCCAGATGCTCTCCACCCGCCGGGACCTCCTGCCCGACGACATCGCCGATGAGCTGACCCGTCTGCAGGATCGGGTGCCGCCTTTCCCCGTCAGCGAGGCCCGGGCCATCATCGAACGCTCCCTGGAGCAGCCCATTGATGTGGTGTTCGCTCGCTTCGACGATACGCCGATTGCCTCGGCCTCCATCGCCCAGGTGCACGGCGCCCGCTTGCACGATGGGCGCGAGGTGGTGGTGAAGGTGGTGCGCCCGCAGATCCAGCGGGTCATCCGCCGAGATCTGCAGCTTATGTACATCCTGGCGCAGTTGGCCGAGCGTTACTGGCCCGAGGGCCGGCGCCTGCGCCCCATCGAGGTGGTGCAGGAATACGAAAAGACCATCATCGACGAGCTGGACCTGGTGCGCGAGGCGGCCAACGCCGCTCAGCTCAAGCGCAATTTCGAAGGTTCCCGCGAACTCTACATCCCCGAGGTCGACTGGGATCATACCCGCCGGGACGTGATGGTCATGGAGCGCATCTCGGGCATCCCGGTGGCAGACATGGCGGCCCTGCGCGCCCGGGACGTGGACTTCAAGCGGCTTTCCGAGCGGGGCGTGGAGATTTTCTTCACCCAGGTGTTTCGCCACAACTTCTTCCACGCGGACATGCACCCGGGCAATATCTTCGTCAACGCCGAAGACCCCGAGGACCCCACCTACCTGGCGGTGGACTTCGGCATCGTGGGCACCTTGTCCCCCACGGACCAACGCTACCTGGCCGAGAATTTCTACGCCTTCTTCAATCGGGATTACCGGCGCGTGGCGGAACTGCACGTGGAATCCGGCTGGGTGCCGGCGGATACCCGAGTGGACGAGTTCGAGTCGGCCATCCGCAGTGTCTGCGAGCCCATCTTCCAGCGCCCCCTCAAGGACATCTCCTTCGGCCACGTGCTGCTGCGCCTGTTCCAGACCGCGCGGCGCTTCCACATGCAGGTCCAGCCCCAGCTGGTGCTGCTGCAAAAGACCTTGCTCAACATCGAGGGCCTGGGCCGCCAGCTCTACCCGGAACTGGATCTGTGGAAGACCGCCAAGCCCTTCATCGAGCGGTGGATGGATGAACAGGTGGGCCTGCGCGCCATGATCCGGGGGGCCCGCAAACATCTGCCGCGCATCCTGGAGAAGCTCCCGGAGATGCCGGAACTCCTGCAGCAGGCCCTGATCAACCAGGGTCATGCCGCGCAGCGGGACGAGGCCCTGCGCCAGGAATTGCAG
>JBHEOJ010000027.1:0-7368 GCA_046260855.1 Thioalkalivibrio sp. | reverse complement strand
CCGCCGCCCGCCGGGCCCGACTCTGGGCGGTGGCCGGTGGCACGGGCCTGCTGGTCGCGGCCCTGGCAAGCCTCCATGCCCCTGCCTGGTCGGGGCCCCTGGGCCTGCCCTGGCTGGCCTGGGTATTCGGTCTGGCAGGGCTCGGCGCCTTGTCTGTGGCCCTGCTGCGTCGCCTCTGAGGCCGGATTCAGCCGGCGTTAGTTAGATCCGTTTGTCGGCTCCTTTTCCCCCCTGTCCACCGACCCCTGCAAACGCACCCTATTCGGGCGTATCTTCCAGGAAAACGTGATGTAGTTCACATATGTGTGTTCTGCGTCACAATCCTAAACACGTGCTGGCCCCGTCCGCATTCGCAGGGCGAACCGCACAGGAGGAGTCACCCATGCCCCGGCCCAGGCGCTTCATTCGCCTCGGTATCCGCCAGAAGGTGGTGCTCGTGCTGCTGACTGTTCTGCTCACCGCCCTGTCGGTGAGCGGCTGGTTAGTGTTGCGCGACGTGGAGAAGAACGTGTTCAGCGAGACCCAGCGCCGCGGTGTGGAAATGGCCAACTACCTGTCCCGTTCCCTGGCCTACAGCGTGGTGGGTTATGACTACCACACCATCCAGCTGTTGCTGGACCAAACCGTGCAGACCGGCGACGTGGTCCACGTCCGCGTGCTCAGTGACCGGGGCAATCTCATGGCCGAGGTGCAGCACCCGGAGCGGGACTCGGTGGAACGGGTCGCCTTCCAGAGCCCGATCACCCTCAACGGCGAGACCGAAGTAGGCCATCTGGAACTGGAACTGAGTATCGAGCCCATTGCCCGCCAGCTGGCGGATCAGAGGGCGTCCCTGGTCAAGCGCGAAATCCTGGTGATTGCCCTGATCGCCCTGGGTGAGTTCGTGGCCCTGTCCTGGATCATCATCGGTCCGCTCACTCGGGTGTCCCGGGCCCTGGAATCCAACGTGGACGAGAACGGTGTGATCCTGCGGGATATCCCCGAAGAGTCCCGGGATGAGATCGGTGAACTGGCACGGCGTTTCAACCAGATGCGCGCCCAGCTCAACGCGGCGAACCAGACATTGATTGGTCGGGTTGAGGCCTCCGACCGGGAGCTTCAGGAGGCCTACCAGAAACTTCTGGAGCAGTCCTCCGCCCTGCAGCATTCCAATCTGGAGCTAGAGCGCCTGAGCCTCACGGACCCGCTCACGGGCCTGGGCAACCGCCGCGCCTTCGATCAGGCCATCGAAGGGGATCTGGCCCTGTTCCGCCGCCACGGGGACGTGGCCAGCCTGCTGGTGCTGGACCTGGATAACTTCAAGGCCATCAATGATACCCATGGCCATGACGTGGGCGACCTGATCTTGTGTCAGTTCGCCGATGCGCTACAGACCAACGTGCGCGAGACCGATTCGGTATGCCGTCTGGGTGGCGAGGAGTTCGCCGTATTTTTGCGCAGGGCAGACCATGAGGCGGCGGTGCAAAGTGCCGAGAAGCTGCGCAGTGCAGTGCAGGACATGGTGGTGGAGGTGGACGATGAGCTGAGTCTCGGTGTCACCGTGAGTATCGGCGTGGCCACCCTCTCCACCCGCATGCGTCTGACCAACGCCGTTGCCCTGTACAAGGCGGCGGATCGGGCCATGTATGTCAGCAAGCAGACGGGCCGTAATCGCGTGACCCATTTCGAATCACTTGAAGCCAGACTTGCCTCGAATCCTGAAGCCATTACTGAGGAACCCAGTCCATGAAACGTGCCCTGTTGTTATGTCTGTGCATGCTCCTGCCCCTGTCGCTGCAGGCCGAAGACAAGCCCAAGGAGCTGGTCTTCGGCTCCGTCGCGATGGATATCCCGGCGCAGATGCTCAAGCGCCTCACCCCCGTGATCGACTACCTGAGTGCCTCCATGGACATGCCCGTGAGCCTGCGTCTTTCGCCCAACATGCCGGATGCCATCAAGCAGGTGAGCGAGGGCAACACGGATCTTGCTTATCTGACCCCGGTGGCCTATGTGCGTGCCCGGGCCAACGGAAACGTGGAGCCCCTGGTGAAGACCGTGACTGGCGGCGAGGATGCCTTCAGGCTGATGATCGTGGTAGCCGAGGACAGCCCCCTGCAGCGTGTCGAGGAGCTGGCCGGTAAGCGCTTTGCCTTCGGGGACCGGGCAGCGCTGCTGCAGCGGGCCACGGTGGTGGGTGCCGGCATGCCCCTGGAGAACCTGGCCGAATACCACTTCCTGGGCCACTACGACAATATCGTGCGCGGCGTGATGAACGGCGACTTTGAGGCCGGCATCCTGAAGGACACCACGGCCAATCGATGGGAAGGCAAGGGCATCCGCATCCTGTATCAATCCCCGCTACTGCCCCCCTACGTGATCGCTGCACGCCAGGGCCTCGATGCCCAGGTGGTGGAACGCCTGCGGGAGGCCTTGTTGGCTGCCCGTGCCGATGATCCGGTCTCCGGTCCGGCGATGCGCGCCCTGGACGCCAGCTATGACAGCTTCGCCGCGGTTACTGACGCGGACTACGACGTGATCCGTGAGCTGATCCGGCCCTTCGACACGCCGCCGGCTGCTCAGGCGGCGCGGTAGAGAAAGTCAAAAGCCGGGACGCAAAGGGCGCAAAGTTCACGCAAAGAACGCAAAGGAATTCATTTTGAAAAAAACCTTTGCGACCTTCGCGTCCCCCTTCGCGCCCTTTGCGTTCCAGCTTTTGACTTTATCGGACGTGTCTGCAAAACAGCACTTCAGACATCCAGCAGCAGCTTGGCCGGGTCTTCCAGCAGGGACTTGATGGTGACCAGGAACTGCACCGCTTCGCGCCCGTCCACCAGGCGGTGGTCGTAGGACAGGGCCAGGTACATCATGGGTCGGATCAACACCTGACCTTTCTCGGCCACGGGCCGTTCCTGGATGGTGTGCATGCCCAGGATGGCGCTCTGGGGCGGATTGATGATGGGCGTGGAGAGCAGGGAGCCGAACACACCGCCATTGGAGATGGTGAAGGTGCCACCGGTGAGGTCTTCCATGGTTAGTCCGCCGGACTTGGCCTTTTCGCCGAGTTCATTGATGCCCTTCTCCACCTCCGCCATGGACAGGCCGTCGGTATCGCGCAGCACCGGGACCACCAGGCCCCGGGGTGATGACACGGCGATGCCGATGTCGAAGTAGCCGTGGTAGACGATGTCCTTGCCGTCGATGGAGGCGTTCACTTCCGGGAAGCGCTTGAGCGCCTCGGTGGCGGCGCGCACGAAGAAGGACATGAAGCCCAGGCGTACGCCGTGGCGCTTCTCGAAGCCCTCCTTGTGGCGGGCACGCATGTCCATCACCGGCGCCATGTTCACCTCGTTGAAGGTGGTGAGGATGGCGGCACTTTGTTGTACTTCCAGCAGGCGCTCGGCGATGCGGGCGCGCAGTCGGGTCATGGGCACGCGGCGTTCGGCCCGCTGGCCCGGGGGTGTGCTGGCGGCAGGGGCGGGGGCCTCGGTCCTGGGGGCCGGCGCAGCGGTTTTTTCACTCGTCTTTGCGGCGCCCTGCTGTTCCACGTGCCGCAGGACGTCCTCCTTGAGTATGCGCCCGTCACGGCCTGAGCCCTCGATGGCGGAGGGTTCCAGGTCGTGTTCGGCTACCAGCTTGCGCACGGCGGGGCTGAGCGGCGGCGCCTCGGTCGGTGCCGATTCCTCGGCCTTTTCGGCGGGATTGTTCTCTGCAGGCTTGTCCGCCTTGCTCGCGCCTGTGCCGGCGCCCAGTTTGCCCACCACCTGTCCGGCGGTGACCACTTCACCCTCCGGGGCGAGGATCTCATCGAGCACGCCATCCTGGGGGGCGGGCACCTCCAGCACCACCTTGTCCGTCTCGATGTCCAGCAGGATCTCGTCACGCTGGACCGCATCACCGCCCTGCTTGTGCCAGGTGACGATGGTGGCGTCGGCTACGGATTCCGGAAGCTCGGGGATCTTGATGTCGGTACTCATGAAAGGTCCTTGTTGGGAAGATGTTTCATATCAGTCTTGATGCACGGGCAGGCCCAGGGCCTTGGTGATCACCACTTCCTGCTGGCGCTTGTGTACGTCCAGATAGCCCACCGCCGGTGAGGCAGAGGCGGGCCGGGTCACATGCTGGAGGTAGCTCTTGTCACGCAGTACGCCGCGGATGTGGTGCTGGCTGGAGTACCAGGCGCCCTGGTTGAGCGGCTCTTCCTGTGCCCAGACGAACTCGGTGGCCTTGGTGTAGGGGGCCAGGGCTTCGGTCAGTTCGTCCTCGGGGAAGGGATAGAGCTGTTCCAGGCGCAGGATGGCCACGTTCTGCAGACCCTCCTCACGGCGTCTTTCCAGCAGCTCGTAGTAAAGCTTGCCGGTACATATCACGATTCGCGTGACCTTGCCGGGTTTGAGTTCGTCGATCTCACCGATCACATTGCGAAAGCCGCCATCGGAGAAGGCCTCCAGGGGACTGACCGCCAAGCGATGACGCAGCAGGCTCTTGGGACTCATGATCACCAGGGGCTTGCGGTAGGGGCGGATCATCTGCCGACGCAGCAGGTGGAAGATCTGTGCGGGCGTGGTGGGCACGCACACCTGCATGTTGTGCTGGGCGCACAGTTGTAGGTAGCGCTCCATGCGGGCCGAGGAATGCTCCGGGCCCTGGCCTTCATAACCGTGGGGCAGGAGCATGACCAGGCCACACAGCCGACCCCATTTCTGTTCGCCGGAGCTGATGAACTGGTCGACCACCACCTGGGCGCCATTGGCGAAGTCACCGAACTGCGCCTCCCAGACGGTCAGGGTGTTGGGTGCGGCGCTGGTGTAGCCGTATTCGAAGGCCAACACGGCCTCTTCGGACAGCAGGGAGTCGATCACCAGGAAGCGGGATTCGTCCTCGATAAACTTGCGTAACGGGACCCAGCGTTCACCGCTGTTCTGGTCGAACAGCACGGCGTGGCGGTGGAAGAAGGTACCCCGCCCGCTGTCCTGTCCGGAGACGCGCACGGAATAGCCGTCCTCCAGGAGCGAGGCGTAGGCCATCGTCTCGCCAAAGCCCCAGTCCGCAGACTGTTCGCCTGAGGCCATGCGGGCCCGGTCCTGCATGATCTTGGCCACCCGGGGATGCAGTTCAAAACCCTCGGGCAGGCGCTCCAGACGGCGCCACAGGCCTTGCATGGCCTCGGTACTGACACGGGTGTCGGCGGGCTCGGTCCATTCCCGGTCCTTGAATGGTAACCAGTTGGCCACCGGGTGATAGGCGGTGGCCTCCTCGCACAGGTGCGGAACCATGGATTCACCGGCATCCAGTTTTGCCCGGCAGCTGGCTTGCAGGGATTCAACCTGCGCCTCATCCACCACGCCGCTTTGCACCAGATACTCGCCGTACAGGGCGCGGGTAGTGGGCAGCTGGCGAATGGCCTGGTACATGGCCGGCTGGGTTACGGCGGGTTCGTCGGCCTCGTTGTGGCCGTGACGGCGATAGCACACCAGGTCGATGACCACGTCCTTCCTGAAGGCCATGCGGTAGTCGAAGGCGATCTG
Organism: Thioalkalivibrio sp.; assembly: GCA_046260855.1. Classification (GTDB taxonomy): domain Bacteria; phylum Pseudomonadota; class Gammaproteobacteria; order Ectothiorhodospirales; family Ectothiorhodospiraceae; genus Thioalkalivibrio_A. Next base: position 1,864 of record JBHEOJ010000027.1, on the reverse strand, counting down.
CAGCACGAACACCACGGCCTCGGGGTCGTCGCCATTCACGTGCAGAATAGGCGCGTTGACCATCTTGGCCACGTCGGTGCAGTAATCGGTGGAGCGGGCATCACGCAGGGTGCTGGTGGTGAAGCCGATCTGGTTGTTGATGACAATGTGCAGGGTGCCCTTGGTGGAGAAACCCCGGGTCTGGGACATGTTCAGGGTCTCCATCACCACGCCCTGTCCGGCGAAGGAGGCATCGCCGTGAATCACCACCGGCAGCACCTCGTCGCCATCGGCATCCTGGCGATTGGTCTGGCGGGCCCGCACCGAGCCCTCCACCACCGGGCCGACGATTTCCAAATGGGACGGGTTGAAGGCCAGGGCCACGTGCACCGGGCCGCCGGGGGTGTTCATGTCCGAGGAGAATCCCAGGTGGTACTTCACGTCGCCGGTGCCGTTGCCGCGCCGGTGGGTGCCCTCGAACTCCTGGAACAGGATCTGGGGGGATTTGCCCAGGATGTTGACCAGCACGTTGAGCCGGCCACGATGGGCCATGCCCAGCACCATCTCCTGGATGCCGGCGGTCCCGGCCCGCTGGATCAGCTCGTCCAGCATGGGTATCAGGCTCTCGCCGCCTTCCAGGGAGAAGCGCTTCTGACCCACGTAACGGCTGTGCAGGTAACGCTCCAGACCCTCGGCAGCAGAGAGCCGGTCGAGGATGTAGCGCTGGCGTTCGGCGCTGAAGCCGGGGCGACCTCGGGTGCCTTCCAGGCGTTTCTGCAGCCAGCGTTTCTCGGCCGTTTCCATCAGGTGCATGTATTCCGCACCGATGGTGTCGGTGTAGGTGTCCTTGAGAATGCTCAGGATCTCGCCCAGGGTGGCCTCTGCGGGACCGCTCAGGGAGCCGGTGTTGAACACCGTGTCCAGATCCGCCTCGGAGAGCTGGTGGTGGGCCAGGGTCACCTCCGGGGTCGGCTCGGGCTCGTGGAGCTTGAGGGGGTCCAGGTTGGCGTTGCGATGTCCCAGGAATCGGTAGCCGTTGATCAGCTGCAGTACCCGCACCTGCTTGCGCTCGTGCTCCATGCTGCCGGCCGGCTGGCCGCCGTGTCCGGCACGGGGCCGGGCGGTGATGCGCCGGATCTCCTCGCGCACCGGCGAATGGGGCACGTCCCGGGTGCCCCCGGACTCGGACTGAAGTTGTTCGAAATAGCTGCGCCAGGCGTTGGGGATGCTGGCAGGGTCCGCGAGGAAGGCCTCGTAGAGCTGATCGAGGTAGGCGGCGTTACCCGCGTCCAGATGTGAGGTGCTCCAACGGGCCCTTAGCCCGTCACTGGAACTTGAATCGTTCATGGTTCTCGTGTCTGTCGGGTGGGTGAATCAATGCCGATTTGTCTGTAAGTGTTCATAGACGTTCCCGAACCGGGCGTCCAAGCCCCGGTAGGGGGTCCGGTTTGGTAGACTGGGCGGATGGATGTGACCACCCTGCTCGATTCCCTAAACCCTGCCCAGCGCGAGGCCGTGAGCGCCGATGCCGGCCCCCTGCTGGTACTGGCAGGCGCCGGTAGCGGCAAGACCCGTGTGCTCACCCATCGCATCGCCTGGCTCATCCAGGTGGAAGGCCTGTATCCCCACAGTATCCTCGCCGTGACCTTTACGAACAAGGCCGCGGCGGAAATGCGCGGGCGCATCGAGGCCCTGCTGGGCACGCCCGTACGGGGCATGTGGGTGGGCACCTTCCACGGTCTGGCCCATCGTCTGCTGCGGGCCCATTGGCAGGATGCGGGCCTGCCCCAGGGCTTCCAGATCCTGGATTCCGACGATCAGCTGCGGTTGGTTAAACGGGTGCACAAGGCACTGGAGCTGGACGAGGCCCGCTGGCCACCCCGCC
>JBHEOJ010000267.1:0-503 GCA_046260855.1 Thioalkalivibrio sp. | reverse complement strand
CCCATCTGCAGCAGTGCGACATGGAAAGCAACGGCAAGTCCATAGATCGCCAGGGCAATGATCTGCCCGTGCAGAGCGGGCCCATCGTTTGGGGCGAGCCAGGCACCAATGGCCAGCATGCCTTTTATCAACTTCTCCATCAGGGTACTACCATTGTGCCGGTTGAATTTATTGGATTCCGTCACAATCAATATCAAAAAGATATCGTTATTAAAGAGACTACATCCCAGGAGAAGCTGCTGGCTAACCTTTTGGCCCAGTCGCTTGCCATGGCAACCGGCCGCGATCACGAGAACCCCAACAAACGTTTTGCCGGCAATCGACCCAACAGTATTCTGCTGGCCGACCGTTTGACCCCATACACCATGGGAGCACTGCTGGCTCTCTACGAAACTAAAATCGTCATGCAGGGCTTTATCTGGAATATCAATTCTTTTGACCAGGAAGGAGTGCAGCTTGGCAAAATATTAGCTGAAGAAATTCTCGAGCATATGGCCCGGCAC
>JBHEOJ010000266.1:0-519 GCA_046260855.1 Thioalkalivibrio sp. | reverse complement strand
CGCAGGCGGAGACGCCCTTGCCGCGGAAGGCCTGCTCGGACTCGATACCCAGGTAACGCGCCGAGGCGCCGGTGGCGATGATCAGGGCATCGCAGGTGTAGGTGCCCTGGTCGCCGGTGAGTGTGAACGGGCGCTCGTCGAGCTTGGTGGTGTGGATGTGATCGAAGATGATCTCGGTGTCGAATTTCTCGGCGTGCGCCTTCATGCGATCCATCAGCGCCGGGCCGGTCAGGTCGTCGGGATCACCGGAGCCGAGGATGAGCAGTTTGCTGTGGCGGGTGTTGCTGTCGGCCATGGTGGGTGCGGACTCCTGTTGGATTCGGATTCGGCATCGCCCGCGAGCATTAAGGGCATTGCCGGTTCGAATCGATCCGGCAATGCAGGCAGGCTTTGCCTAGAATGACGCCATGTTTCGGGTTCGGCCACGCGGATTGGCGCGTCGGCCGGGCTCGTCCAGACTGTAGGATACTCGTCGAAAATTGTTGAGGCCATCAAATGAAGTATCAAGGTGAACCGGAC
>JBHEOJ010000265.1:0-529 GCA_046260855.1 Thioalkalivibrio sp. | reverse complement strand
TCGCCAGGCGTTGCCCTTGGCGCCGACGATGACGAAGACGGCTATCTGACTGGTGAATATTAGGAAAGCCCCAGTCAAGTTGCCCGCCTGATTGAACAATGCCTCCAAAAACATCAGTACAAAAAATACGCTAAGTATACCGAACCCAACTCCCCACATACGCTTGATGAAGACCCATAGAAAGGTGAAGAAGCAGGCAGGCCAGGCGAACCCCTTTTTTACAGCTTGCAAGCCCTGGACGGGATGCATATAGACGTCAAATATCTTCATGATTATCTCCAGCCGACATCCCCGGGTCTTAAAATGCAGCAACGGGAACCAAAAGGGTGGGTGTTGCTCCCTGATGACCCGATTACGTATCAGGCGAAGTCTACAACAACCAGTGGCGGCCAGGTGTTCCGGTATCAGTGCCGGACAGTGGGTGCCTACCAGCAACCCGTGGTGTCCGGCCAGGTGGGCATCGTTGTGTGCGTGGAACATGCGTGCCCCCAGGTCCTCGCCCTGCTGCTGGCGCAGCGTGGCCTGAAAC
>JBHEOJ010000264.1:0-530 GCA_046260855.1 Thioalkalivibrio sp. | reverse complement strand
GGATTTCGCCGAACTTGTCTTCCATGCCCAACCGGTTGATACGCTCCCACAGGGACCGCTTCACCTGGTTTTCAAAACCGGAGTACGCATGTACGACATACCAACGCAGGGCCATCTTGACTTCCTAATCGCTCAACGAATGAATTCGCGGATCGACCAGCCTAGCAGCATGTCGATCAGCCACAGGAAGATCGCAACCAAAATGGTGATCGCGATGACAACCAGGGCGGTCTGAAGAGTCTCGGCCCGAGAGGGCCAGACCATCTTGCGCACCTCGGTGCGGGCATCCGTCAGGAAGGCGGCCAGGGAACGACCTTTAGCGGTCGTAAAAATGATACCCACCGACACCGCAGCGAAGGCCAGCAGGCCCAACACACGCAGGAGGGTGGACTGATCCGCAAACCAGTAAAAGCCGGTGACGCCCGCCACCAGCAGCCCGACGGCCGCCAGCAGTTTGACGGTGTCGAAGCCGGCACCTTCTACTTCTTCCGCTTTACCTGCCATGGGATAAAAGGACCCGATTGCAACCG
>JBHEOJ010000263.1:0-544 GCA_046260855.1 Thioalkalivibrio sp. | reverse complement strand
GCGCTGAACCGTACGGTATCCTGTACGGGATTTGGACACGCACCGGAGCAGATCATGGACGCCATCAGCTACACAGTCGCCAGGGCCAATCTGGCAAAAACCATGGGGGAGGTCTGCAACGACCACTCGCCTGTCATTATCACGCGGAGCAAGGCGCCGTCCGTGGTCATGGTTTCCCTTGAGGACTACGAGTCACTGGAAGAGACAGCCTACCTGTTGCGCTCTCCAAGGAACGCCCGTCGTTTGATGGACTCCGTTGCCGAGCTGGAAGAAGGCGGCAATTGCTCTGGCGGCTTTCGCACCATGCGGCCCCAAGAGTATCCCAGACGCAGAAAACCCCGCCCGGCGGATGCCGTGACGGGGTTTTCAAATGGGGAGCCTGGCGTTGACCTACTTTCACATGGGGAGGCCCCACACTATCATCGGCGATGCGGCGTTTCACTGCTGTGTTCGGGATGGGAACAGGTGGTTCCACCGCTCTATGGACGCCAGGCGAAGGGGTAACCGACCGGGCGAGCCCGATCGGCAGTAAAGTGAATGCGTT
>JBHEOJ010000262.1:0-561 GCA_046260855.1 Thioalkalivibrio sp. | reverse complement strand
AGGCCCACCTGGTGATTTTCAACCGGGATCCTGGTGTGAGCTGGGAAGATCGCATCTGGGAGACGGAGCGGACAGTGGAAGGGCGCAGCATCCGGGTGTGGGGAGCTTGAGGGGGCCGTCGTGCTCCCCGTAGCATCCCTCCTTTGTGGGAGCGGGCCTGCCCGCGAAGGGGTGCGGCACCGGGCTCAGGCTTCGTGCACACCGCCTTTCGCCGCCGAGGGCGGCTCCCACGGGGGGCAGGGGCGGTCACCACCACTGACCGCCCACCCTGTCAGTGCTTGCCCAGCAATGCCTCCAGACTATCGGCGGACAGGATCTTGACGACCCACTCGTCCAACTGCTCATCGCTGGCCTGGCTCAGGCGTTCATCGGCCCAGGCGGGCAGTTCGCCAAACTTCAAGGCAATCAGCTTACGCAGGGTATCCGCGACACCCAGGTTATGGCCCTGTTGAATTCCCTTCTCAATCCCCTGCTCAATCCCTTTCTCCATACCCTTCTCTATCCCCAACCGCTCCGCCGTGTGATGTAAGGCATACGCTTTTCCTCCTCAATGGCATAGAC
>JBHEOJ010000261.1:0-565 GCA_046260855.1 Thioalkalivibrio sp. | reverse complement strand
GTCTACGTGTACGGCATCGGTGAGGCGGCCATCTCGATCTCCTCCGACCCCGCGACCCCCGGGCTGCTGTCCCACACGATCCGGGCGGTGGGTTGGGTGACCAAGGCGCTCAACGACCTCCAGCCCGGTACCACGATCGGGATCCGGGGCCCCTACGGCCGCCCCTGGCCGATGGAGGAGGCCGAGGGCAAGGACCTGGTGATCGTGGCCGGCGGCATCGGGCTCGCACCCGTGCGGCCCGCGATCGTGCACGCGCTGAAGCACCGGGAGCGGTACGGCCGCATCGTGCTGCTCGTCGGAGCGCGCAGCCCCCGCGACCTGGTCCGGTGTTCACCTGGCCGGAGGTCGCCGGGCTGCTCGACGTGCGTGAGCTGTGAGGAGGTGGGCGTGATGGAGGAACGCATCGGCCGGCCGAGCGTCGCGGTGTGGAAGTTCGCCTCCTGCGACGGCTGCCAGCTGTCCCTGCTGTCCGCGGAGGACGAACTGCTCGCCATCGCCGGCGAGGTGGAGATCGCCTACTTCCTGGAGGCGACCCGCGAGGTCAAGGACGGGCCGTACGACATCT
>JBHEOJ010000260.1:0-567 GCA_046260855.1 Thioalkalivibrio sp. | reverse complement strand
GGGTAAAGAGCATGGCGTCTGCGACTCCCGGTAAAATTGGGTGGTGACAAGGTGGCGGTGATGCCCGGCGGGCTACGCCGGGGCGCATTATGCCTGATGGGCTGCCCCATTGCTCGGCACCGACAGGCACGGAATCGATGCGGTTCCTGATATGCTCGTGGGACGTATACCCCATTTCCGCATGTCACCATCAAGGCCACCATGTCCGATCGCCAACCGAAGACCATCCGTCTCGCCGACTACCGCTCTCCCGAATTCCTGATCGACCACGTCGATCTGACCTTCGATCTCGCCGCCCGCGGGACCCGGGTCGAGTCGATCACGGGGCTGCCCGATCAGTGCAGCCTGACGCTCGTCTGCCGCGTCGACCCGGTCGACAACACCACGCTCGACGGGCTGTACCAGTCTTCGGGCAACTTCTGCACCCAGTGCGAGGCGGAGGGTTTCCGTCGAATCACCTATTTCCCGGACCGTCCCGATGTGCTTAGTCGCTACCGGGTCACCCTGGTAGCGGACAAGGCCACGTGCCCCGTGCTGCTGAGCAACGGCAATCCGGTCGAGTCGCGT
>JBHEOJ010000026.1:3300-22210 GCA_046260855.1 Thioalkalivibrio sp. | reverse complement strand
GCGAGAAGCCGAGGAACTTGATGATGCCAAGGTAGACCGAGGGGTGGAAACGCATACCCCCCTTATACGGCCCCAGGGCACTGTTGAACTGGACGCGGAATCCCCGGTTGATGTGCAGCTCGCCCTGGTCGTCCTGCCAAAGCACGCGAAAGATGATTTGCCGCTCGGGCTCGCAGATCCGCTGAATGATCTTGAGTTCGGCGAACTCGGGACACTTCACCAACACCGGTCCCAGCGTCTCCAGTACGCCATGGACAGACTGATGGAATTCCGTTTCCCCCGGGTTACGGCGCAGCACTTCCTGATAAATGGGTTCGAGCTTTTCGTCGAGACTTCCGTTCATGGCATCTGATCCTTGTGGATGAGGGGGCGCTCGAGCGCCTGGCTGCTGATGACGGTCGCGCCGGCGGAACGCCAGCGCGACTCCAGGCGCACACGGGTCATCAGGTCGGGGGTGTCCAGGTGAATCTACATGATTTTCTCCGGCGCAGGCCGAGATGAATGAGGAGGGCACCATGGCAGGCGTGGTTTGCAGCCTAGCGGTTCACATAACCCGCAAGCGATGCTGCTCATCACCCGGATCAACCCCGAGACACCACACGACAAGGGGAGACACGGCACTCAATATTCACATGTGACTGAAAATACGATGTGATTTTATCGCTTTTCACCATTGGTAGCTGCAGAATTGCGTGATGGAATTTGCCTCGACCAGCACGATCGTCAATCTGGCCTACATCGGCAGTTATTCTGGACCACTGGTCGTGTTATCCCTGACCATCGCCATACTCGCCGCCTTCGCCAGCATTAGCCATGTGGACCTGATCCGAGCCACCCGCTCCCGGCTCGCGCGCATTGGCTGGCAGGTCAACGGCGCCGTTGCCTTGGGGGTTGGGGTCTGGACCATGCACTTCACCGGCATGGTGGCCTTTGAGTTACCCATGGCCATCGAATACCACCTGGTGATCACCTTATTGTCCGTATTGCCGGCGATTGCAGCGGGTTACGTGGCGCTCCAGGTCATTCGCGATCCGCATCCCACGATGCGCGAGATTGTCCTGGGCGGGGGCCTGATGGGCCTGGGGATCGGGGCGATGCACTACACCGGGATGATGGGCATGGTCGTGGAAGCGGACATGGTCTATCGACCGAGCCTGTTTTTTTTGTCGATCGTGGTAGCCGTAGCAATGGCCAGCCTGGCCCTGGCCGTCCCCCGGCTGATGGGCGGCTTCATGGAGCAACGAGGGCTATACCAGCCCACGCTGTTCAAGCTGGCCAGTGCGGTGCTGATGGGGCTCGCCATCTCCAGCCTGCACTACGTAGCGATGGGCGCAACGCGTTTTATGCCGGGAGACGGACATACCGTGAGCCTTCCGGGCCCGGTGTTCGAGCCGGGCCTCATCGCTGGCCTGGCCGTTGGGGCCTCTCTTTTTATCCTGATCACTTCGACTCTCACCGTTACCCTGCGCCACCGTATCGAGGCATCGCTGCTGGAGGCCGAACGCTCGGCGAGGCGCGCTCAGAAACTGGATGACCGCTTCCAGAAGATCGCCTCCCGCCTGCCAGGGGTCGTATACCAGTTCCGCATGACCCCCGACGGCCGCCAGAGCATGCCCTATGCGAGCGAGGCGATGGAGGATATATACGGTGTACCCGCCGACCAGGCCCGGGAGGATGTCTCCCGACTGTTCGCGTTCACCCATCCTTCCGATCTCGAAGCGCTGCAGGAATCGATCCGGGCTTCCGCCGCCGACCTTTCGGTCTGGCGCCATGAGTACCGCATCATGCATCCGACGCGCGGTGAACGCTGGATGCAGGGCAACGCGACACCGGAGCGCGAGCCGGACGGGGCGGTACTCTGGAACGGCTTTATCACCGACATTACGGAACAGAGGGGTACCCAGGAACGCATCCACCAACTGGTCTTCTACGACGAACTCACGGGGCTACCCAACCGGCGCCTGCTCGAGGACCGCATGAACCGCGCCCAGGCTTCTTCCGAACGGCACGGGCAGTACGGTGCCGTACTTTTTCTCGACCTGGATGATTTCAAGCGCTTGAACGACACCCTGGGGCACTCCGTAGGCGATATGCTCCTGAGGACGCTCGCGCAGAAGCTGGACCGCCGAGTGCGTGATGCCGACACGATCGCACGGCTCGGGGGCGACGAGTTCGTAATCATCCTTGAAAGGATCGCCCTTGAGGAGGATGTCGCGGCGCAGCGAGCGGGCCACATTGCCGAGGCGATCCAGACCATTTTGACCGAGCCTGTGAGGCTCGCGAATCATGATCACCGTTGTGCCGCCAGCATCGGCATCACCCTGTTTTTCGGCGAGAAGGAAACGCGCGAAGAACTATTGCGCCGCGCGGATGCCGCCATGTATCAAGCCAAGGCTGCAGGCCACAATTCCATCCGCTTTTTCAACCCGGAGCTCCAGACCGACATGGAGGAACGCTTCCGGCTTGAGGCAGACCTGCGCGCATCGATCGGCCAGGACCAATTCGTTCTCCACTATCAAAGACAGGTCAACCAGCGCGGTGAGGTGGCGGGTGCCGAGGCACTTCTGCGCTGGCATCATCCAACACGAGGGCTGGTCGCCCCCGTGGAGTTCATCCCCCTGGCGGAAGAGACCGGCCTGATCTTGCCACTTGGACACTGGGTCCTGGAGGAAGGCTGCCGGCAGATACAGAAATGGCAGCAAGACGAAAAGACATCCAGGCTCACCCTGTCGGTCAACGTCAGTGCGCGGCAGTTCTATCAGGAGGACTTTGTCGAGCAGGTAGGCGCCCTACTGCGGGACTACCCGGTCCCTTCCGATCGCCTGAAGATGGAGCTGACGGAATCCCTGGTGCTGGCCGACATCGAGGACAGCATGCACAAGATGGAACAGCTCCGGAACATGGGAATCAGATTTTCCATGGACGACTTCGGAACCGGGTATTCGTCGATGGCGTATCTGTCTCGCCTGCCATTCGCGGAGGTCAAGATCGACAAGTCCTTCGTACAGGCCGCCGCTCAACCCGGCCGCCATCGAGACCGGATCATCATCGAGTCCATCGTCGCGCTGGCCCGCAACCTGGACATGCGGGTCGTGGCCGAGGGGGTGGAGACTTCCGAGCAACTCACCTTCCTCAAAGACCTCGGCTGCGAGTATTTTCAGGGCTACTACTTTGGCCGTCCCGGGACTGCCGAGCGGACTGTGACGTAACGCGCCAAGCAGGTGATCGGAGACAGCCCGCCCGATCTAAAGACCCTGCAACGGGCCCGATCCGGGCGCCCCCTACAAGTCTGCATCTGGTCCCTGGCTGACAACAACCTGGTTGCGCCCCATCGCACGCTGCAGAAACACCTGGCGTTCCCATTCGTTCCCGGTCAGGCTCGCCGCCTGGCGGACCGCTTCACTGGCTTCTTCATGTCGGCCCAGCTTCTGCAGCAGGTCACCACGCACACCGGGCAACAGTGGGTAGCGTTGCAGCCTCGGCTCCTTGCAAAGTGCCTCCACCACCAGACCTGCCTCCGGACCGAAGGCCATACCCACCGCCACGGCCCGGTTGAGCTCCACCACCGGCGAGGGCGCGATCTGGGCCAGGGTATCGTACAGGGCCGCGATGCGGCCCCAGTCGGCTCCCCGGCGGTGCGCGCCCGGGCGTGGCAGGCGGCGATCGCCGCCTGCAGGGCATACGGACCCAGGGTTCCCCCAAGTGTCTCGGACCGCTTCAGGGCGGCGAGGCCCCGCCGGATCAGCAGCGGGTCCCATCGACCGCGATCCTGGTCCAGCAGCAGGATGGGTTCGCCCGAGGACGTGGTGCGTGCGTGCAGGCGGGAGGACTGGATCTCCATCAGCGCCACCAGGCCATGCACCTCCGGCTCGCCGGGTGCCAGTTGCGCCAGAATACGGCCGAGCCGCAGTGCCTCGTCGCACAATCCAGGGCGCATCCAGTCCTCACCTCGGGTGGCCGCGTAGCCTTCGTTGAACACCAGGTAGATAACCTCCAGCACCGACGCCAGTCGCGTGCCCAACTCGGGACCCGGGGGCAGCTCGAAAGGCACGCGGGCCTCGGCCAGGGTGCGCTGGGCCACGGTGGGCTCCGCGGCGAGAAAGGCGCAGGCGATCTCGTCGGTGCTCAGCCCGCAAAGGAGCTTGAGGGTGAGTGCTACCCGGGCGTCGGTGGAGAGTACCGGGTGGCAGGCGGTGAAGATGAGCCGCAACAGGTCATCGCCGACCGGATCATCCAGGTCCGGCCCGGTGTCCGCTCCGTCGGGGGCGTGGGCCAGATCCAGCTCATGCCCCAGCTGTTCGTGCTTCTCCGCCAGGAGTCGTCTGCGGCGCAGATGGTCAATGGCACGGTATTTGGCGGCCGCCATCAACCAGGCCCCCGGCTTGTCGGGAATGCCAGACTCGGGCCAGGTCTCCAGGGCGGTGCAAGCCCCCCTCCCTGGCCCTCCCCCATGAGGGGGAGGGGATTGAAGGGCAGGATCAGGCGAGCGGCTGCAGCTTCGGGGGTGTGATGCTGCCCTTGACCCTGGGAATGCTGTATTCAGCGCGCGGGGGAGATCTTCCTGCCAGCTGGCGCAACACGCCATCTTTGAACCTCGATCAACGAGTCCATGTCAGGGTCACGGGCAGTAAAGCCCCGGAACTGACTGGCGATTTTGGCGAGAAACCCAACCCCGCCCGCGCTATGCTGGCAGCGCACACAAAACTCAGGAACCAATGAGCGAAGCAAGCATGCATTCCCTGTTGGACCAGCTTGAGGCCGACGAAGCCATGGACCTGGCCGACACCCTGCGCCTGATCGTGGACTGGCTGCGTCCTACCCAGGCAGGGCGCGGCGTGGCGGAGGTGGTCAACCGGATCGAAAACCTGGTCATGGCCCTGGAGGAACATCCGACACTGCGCCAGCAACTGCAGGAACGTCTGGAGAGAGAACTGGAGTCGGCGCGCCACCTGACCCTGTACACGGAGATCGGTCTGTTCTCCCGCAAGGGCTTCCTGCGGGAGTTCAACGAGCGCCTTTATGAACGCCTCAACCCCAGGCCCATGGACCGGGAGAACCTCAAGGATCTGCTGGCCTATGTGTTTCATCACCCCCAGGACGCGCGCTGGGCGGCGGCCCTGCCCAACGATGCCTGGTGGCGTCTCCTGGAGGGGCTGGGATGCCTGTCCGGCGAATCCGATAAGGTGGCAAAGCGAGCGCGCAGCGAGGTGCTCTACGCCCTGGAGATGCTGGCCGTGTGGGTGGCCGCCGAGGAACTGGAACCGGAGCTCCTGCGCCTGGACCCCTCCCTTGCCAAGCACCATTCCGCCTTCGTCGCCCTGCAGCGGGAACTCTCGCAATACGTGGAGGCCTACCGGGCCTGGCTGGATGACGCGGACCTGGAGTTCCACGACGACAAGCATGCCCGGGTCCTGCTGGATCAATGCCGGGAACAGATCGCCCGCTTTCGCAAACGCGCCGTGACCCACGGCAGCAGCATCTCCCTCACCCACCTGCTGGAACGCCTGACCCAGACCCTCACGCGCATCAGCGATCTTCTGGAGATGCTGAACCCCTCGGACACCGGCGCGCAGCGCAAGGCGACCATGCAGGTGTTCCGGGAGCTGATGATCGCCAACGCCCGGCGCAACAGCCTGCGCGCCCTCTGGCAGGAGAACATCAAGCTGCTGTCGCGCAGCGTCACCCAGCAGGCCAGCGAGACCGGCGAGCACTACATCACCACCGATCGCTCCGAATACCTGCACATGCTGAAAAGCGGCGCGGGGGCCGGCCTGATCATCGCCTTCATGGCCCTGATCAAGATCCACATCGAGGCCCTCGGTCTCTCGACGGGCTGGAACACGGTGTGGGTAAGCCTAAACTATGGCCTGGGCTTCGTGCTGATCCACATCCTGCACTTCACCGTGGCCACCAAGCAGCCGGCCATGACCGCCGCGCGCCTGGCCGCCACCATCGAAGAAACGGAAAAGGGCACCGCGAGCCCCGGCAAGCTGGCAGATCTGCTCATCCAGGTGGGGCGCTCCCAGTTCGCGGCGGTGTTGAGCAACGTAGGCGTGGCCCTGCCCGTAGCGATCCTGGTGGGCTGGCTGTATGCACAGTTCCTGGGCCTGCCGATGCTCAGCCCCGAGAAGGCCGACTACCAGCTGGACAAGCTCTCACCCATCAGCGGGCTGGCCCTGTTCCATGCCGCCATCGCCGGTGTGTGGCTGTTCGTGGCGGGGCTGATCTCGGGCTTTTTCGATAACCGCAGCGCCTACCTGAACCTGCCGGACCGGCTGCGCGGCCACCCCCTGTTGACCCGCATCCTGCCGGATCGGATCCGGGATCGGTTCGCCGACTACATCGGCCACAACTACGGCGCCCTGGCGGGCAACTTCTTCTTCGGTGTGTTGCTGGGCAGTACGGCCTACCTGGGCTACCTGCTGTCCCTGCCCCTGGACATCCAGCACGTGGCCTTCGGCGCCGCTAACCTGGGTTATGTGGCCGCCAGCCGCATGGACGCCCTGCTGGCTTTGCTGCCCTATTTCATGTTTGTCTTGCTCATCGGCGCCGTGAACCTGTGGGTGAGTTTCTCCCTGGCCCTGTACATCGCATTGCGCGCACGGGGCACACGCATCGGCGCCATGGACCGGCTGCTCAAGGCCTACCTGGGGCGCATCCGGGAACGGCCCAGGGAGTTCCTGCTACCGCCACCCAGGCAACAGGCCGAGCAAGACGGGCAATAAAAACACTCATCAGGGGGCAAGACCATGAATCTCGAAAAGTTGATCTTCGGTTTTTTCATCATCCTGGCCCTGACGCTGAACTTCGGTTTCGTGCTGGGGGAGATCGACAACCCGGCCCACCACAACATCTACGAGCTGTTTGCCGCCATCGTGATCAACCTGGTGGCCACCCTCCTCAAGCTGGGGGATCGAACCCAGACCGGTGCCCTGCTGCTGGGCAGCTCCCTGGTGGCCGTGTTGCAGCTGGCGGCGGCCGCCGGCGTGTGGGCCTACGCCTCCCAGATCCACGGCGACGGCCTGGACCCGGTGCTCATGGCCAGCGTCGTCTCCCTGGCGGCGGGCGCGGTCATCGCCAACATCATATCCGTGGTGCTGCTGATCACCGACACGGTCGCCCTGCGCCGCTGATGCCGCGCCGCTGATGTCCTCCACCATGAACAAGGTGCTGTTCCTGTTCCTCAGGCGCATGCGCCTGCCGCTGCTGGTGCTCACGGCGGCCTACAGCATCTCCGTGCTCGGGCTGGTGCTGATTCCGGGCGTCGATGACCAGGGCAACCCCTGGCGCATGGACTTCTTCCATGCCTTTTACTTCGTCAGCTACATGGCCACTACCATCGGCTTTGGCGAGATCCCCTACGCCTTCAGTGCGGCCCAACGCATGTGGACGGTATTCACCGTCTACCTCTCGGTAATCGCCTGGTTGTACACCATCGGCAAACTGCTCTCCCTGCTTCAGGACCCGGCCTTCAAGCTGGCGGTGGGACAGCACGGCTTCGATCGCAGCATCCGGCGCCTGCGCCAGCCCTTCTACATCGTGTGCGGCTACGGGGACACCGGTGCCCTGGTGGTCAGCTCCCTGCTCAAACGGGACAAGTTCGCGGTGGTGATCGACAAGAGTCAGGAGCGCATCACCGAACTGGCCCTGCAGGGCTTGCCCACCTATGTGCCGGCACTATGTGCGGATGCCAGCGTCTCGGCCCGGCTCATGGAGGCAGGCCTGCGCAACTATTTCTGCCAGGGCGTGGTGGCCCTGACCGACAACGATGACGCCAACCTCAAGATCGCCATCACCACCAAACTGCTCAATCCGGATCTCCCGGTCTACAGCCGCGCGGAGCGCCAGGACACCGAAAACAACATGGCCTCCTTCGGCACGGACCAGGTGATTAACCCCTTCACCATCTTTGCCCGTCGCCTGGGCCTGGCGTTGCGCTCCCCGCCCCACCACATGCTTCACCAATGGCTCAACAGCCTGCCCGGCAGCCGCCTGCCCACGCGCCTGGAGCCCACGCATGGACGCTGGATCCTATGCGGCTTCGGACGCTTCGGCAAGGCGCTCTACAGAGAGCTGGAACAACAGGGCCTACAGACCACGATCGTCGAGTCAGACCCAGGCGTTGCGGACTGCCCATCCCAGTGCATCGAGGGCCGGGGTACCGAGGCGGACACCCTGCTCAAGGCCGGCCTTCATTCCGCCTCCGCCATCGTGGCCGGCACCAACCGCGACACCAACAACTTGTCCATCCTCATGACGGCACGGGAACTGAACCCGGGCCTGTTCACGGTGGGGCGCCAGAACCTGGAGGACAACACGCTGCTGTTCGATGCCGCGGACCTGGGCATGGTGATGCGTCACGACGAGATCATCGCCGAGGCCATCCTCTCCCATCTGACCTCCCCCCTGCTGCCCCTGTTTCTGACCCGCAGCTGCGAACAGGAGGCGGACTGGGCCAACGAGATGATCAGCCGCATCACGGCGGTAGTGGGTGAACGGGTACCGGACGTGTGGGCGCTGGGCCTGGACGAAGAGTCGGCGCCGGCGCTGCTGGAGCGCCTGGGCCACCAGGAGATCACCCTGGGCCAGCTGCTCAAGGCCGAGCACCCGACCCACGAGCGCCGCCCCTGCATCGCGCTTTTGCTTCAACGGGAAGATGAGACAGAGACACTCATGGCCCCCGAGGACGAGACCCCGCTGAGGCCCGGCGACCAGATCCTGTTCTGCGGCCAGCACCGTAGCGCCGCCCCCCTGGCCCTGAAGGAGGCCCACGCCCTGGAGTTCGTGCTCACAGGTCAGGACCGCCCCGAGGGATGGATCTGGCGCAGCCTGGGATCGGGGCGGTCCTGAGTGGCACAGCCCCTACTGCGTGCCATACTCCGCGATCCCGTTGTCACTGAAACTGTAGACCTGGTGCGGTTTCGGCTTGGGCCCCGGCATGCCCGGTGAACCGGTTGGCATCCCCGGCAAGGAGATGCCCGCCACATCCGGCCGCTCATCCAGCAGGCGATCGATCAGGTCGGCGGAGACATGTCCCTCCACCAGATAGCCGCCCACTTTGATGGTGTGGCAACCGGCCATTTCACGGGGGATGCCAAGGTCTTCCTTGAAGGCCTGGGGCTGGCGCACCTCAAGCTCATCAACAAGAAAGCCGTTGGCGCGCAGATAATCCGCATGGGCGGTACAGCAACCGCATTGGGGCTGTTTGTAAAGCGTGGCGTGCCGCGCATCATGTTCGGCCAGCGCAAGCCCCGGCACCATAGCGGCACCGGACACCAGCACCAGTGCAGTGATCAACTTCCTCATCGGACATACCTCCACTTATCAAGCAGGCACTCATTCTAGCCACGGGATGACAGCAGGCACAGAAACCACCACCCATCCAGGTGATTAAACATCCAGGTGAATCCGTGCCTGCCCACTGTGTCGATCGATCGCCAGTACAACCTCGCAGTATTCCGTCAGCACATCCGTCGGCGTGGGATCATCGGCACAGGCACAGCCGGCGATGATGCTGGTGTAGAAGAGCCCGGCACGCACCGTAAGTGCCTCGGTGGTCTGCGTTGCGGCGAGGATCATCACACCGAGATCCTCCGTCAGCGCCACGCTGCCGGCACTCAGCCCCTGTTGCAGGGGCAGACCCTCTGCCCCCAGGGCCGCGATCTCCTGCTTGAGGACATCCTCGAACTCAGGGCTTCCCCAGGCTTGCAGGCTTCGGGTCAGACGGGGCATGTGGGTGGCGTCTCCGGGAATCAACGGCGTATGCCACGATTCTATCCCGGAATGCGCACCTCGACCCTGAAGCCACCCAGGGCCTCCGAGCGGCCGTAGCGGATCTCGCCGCGATACTGCTCCACCACGTCGTGGACGATGGCAAGTCCCAGGCCATGGCCGGGCGTGCCTTCGTCCAGACGCATCCCCGGCTCTCCCAGGCGGGCCAACATGGCCTCCTCCACGCCGGGTCCGTCATCCTCGATCACGGCCTCGATATCGGGCCCCTGGCGCAGTGTGATCCGCACCTCGGAGCGAGCCCACTTGCAGGCGTTGTCCAGCAGATTGCCGAACAACTCCAGCATGTCCTCGCTGTCCACGGCGACCGGTTCACCCCGGATGTCCAGGGCAATACTCACACGCTCCCCGTAGAGCCTACGCAGGGCATGCACCAGGGGTTCCAGCTCCGCGCGGGCATCAAAGCCTGCACCGGGGTGATCTCGGCCGGCCAGGCGCGCGCGGTGCATTTCACGCTCAACGGTGTTGCGAATGGACTGCAGCTGGGGACGCAGCGCATCGGCGGCGGCCCGGTCTCCCCGTTCGGCCATCTCTTCAGTGATCTGGGTCATCACCGCCAGCGGGGTCTTTAGGGCGTGACTCACGTTACCCAGGGCGCGGCGGGTCCGCTCCAGACGCAGGCCGTGATGACGGATGAGCCGGTTGACCGCCTCCACCAGGGGCTCGATCTCCCGGGGCGCCTGCACCTGCATGGGCGCGGACCCGCCAGCCTCCAGTGTGCGACAGGCCTGCACCGCCGCGTCCACAGGGCGCAGGGCGCGCTGCACGATCAGATACTGGACCCACAGCACCAGCCCGACACCCAGCAGCATGACCAGCAGCAGACGGCGCTCCAATCGTGCCACGGTCGCTTCCATGGCGCTCACGTCCTCGGCCACCGCGATGGTGACTGGTTCGCCCCGCAGCCGGTAGCCGCGGCTGTAGATCAGCAGACTTTGCTCGGCAGGCCCCGGCGCACGGCTGACCCGCTGATCGCCGGGCGGCACGGAATCGAGCGCCAGGTCCTCGTCCCACAGTGAGCGGGAACGCAACACAGTGTCGCCAGTCATGATGCGAAAGTAATGCCCGGAGAGGGGCGTTTCGTAGATGAGTCCCACGGTGCGTGAAAACAGCTCCACCGGTTCAGTGCCATCCACCAGCCGGGCATAGAGGGTGTCCGCGTCGTGTTCCAGGCGGGTGACCACGTAGTCCTGCACCAGCGCACCCGGGATGATGCGCAGGCCAACGGCCTGGGCGGCCAGGAGCAGCAGCAGGCTGATGCCCACCAGCACGGTGATACGGACCTTGAGGGAGCGCATGTCAGGTCTTCCTCAGCACATAGCCCTGGCCACGGCGGGTCTCGATGAGATCCCGGCCCAGCTTCTCGCGCAGGCGGCGCACGTAGACCTCCAGCACGTTGCTGTCCCGTTCGCTTTCGTATTCGTAGAGATGCTCGGAGAGCTGGGTCTTGGAGAGCACTTCGCCGGGATGGCGCAGGAAATAACGCAGCAGGCGGTATTCGGTAGCCGTGAGTGGTGTTTCCTCGTCCGTCTCGCTCACCAGGCACTGGCGCTGTTCGTCCAGCTGCCAGGCACCGAGATGCAGCACGGTGTCGCGCACCGGGGCGGTCCGTCGCAACAGGGCCTGGACCCGGGCCAGCAGTTCCTCGGTATGAAAGGGTTTGCCCAGGTAATCATCAGCGCCGGCTCGCAGTCCTTCGACCCGTTCCCGCCACCCGTCCCGAGCGGTGAGGATCAGCACGGGCATGGAGAGCCCCGCCTTGCGCCAGGTGGCAAGAATGTCCAGGCCGGAAAGATCCGGCAGACCCAGGTCCAGGATGATGAGGTCGTAGGGTTCGGTCTCGCCCAGGTGTCGACCATCAATGCCGTTGGCAGCGAGATCCACGGCGAGGCCCTCCCTGGCCAGGCGTTGCCGCAATCGCGGCCCCAATTCCGCGTCATCCTCGACGATGAGCACGCGCATGGATCAGTCCTTGATCTTTCTCTTCAGGACCCGGCCGGTGGCCGCGTCCATCTCCAGCTCGTGCACCCGGTCATCCGCATCCAGGATCTTGAGCTCATAGACGTAGCCCTTGTCCTCGCGCTCCAGTTCCGCCTCGATCAGGTGACCGGGCTGTTCCTGCCGGGCACGGGTCATGATCTCTTCCATGGCCATGATCTGGCCGGTCTCGCGCAACTGCAGGACCTCGTTGTGACGCATGCGCTCGCTGGCGAAGGCGATGCCGCTGCCCAGCAGGGTGGCAACCAGGGTGGTGACAATCAGGGTTTTGGCTTTCATGGGTCTATCTCCTCACAGCGTTTCAGTTTAGATGGAATGGGGCCGGTCTTGCTCGTTCTCATCACGCACCGGCTTGGCCCCGGTGAACATGGCGCGGATGAGGTTTTCCCGGTGCAGCAGGCTTTCCACCAGCACACCGAAGATGTGAAGGCCAACCATGAACAGCACCAGGTTGGCTAGGAATTCGTGCAGACCCTCGATCCCCTCTTCTAGCCAGTGGGGGCTGCCGGCCATGAGCCCGGCCAGCGGGCCGGCCCCCTCCTCGGCGCCCAGCAGGGCCATGCCGGAGAGGGCAACCAAGGGGATGGTGATCAGCAGGACGACGATCATCAGGCCACCGGCGGGGTTGTGGCCCAGGTGACGCTTCGCCCGACCCAGCAACAGGTCCCGGACATAGGTCAGGGCCACCCGGGGCGGGCGCACGAAGTCGGTGAAACGGGCATGGCGGGTGCCGATGAGACCCCAGGGGATGCGGGCCAGGATCAGGCCCAGGGCGGTGTAGCCCGCCAGGGTGTGCAGGTCCAGCCAGGCATCGCCACTCAGGTAGGCGATGAAGAAGGCGCCCGCCAGGACCCAGTGGAAGAGGCGCACGAAGGGGTCCCAGACCCGGATTTCAGTGTGCTTGCTCATGACCGATGCGCTCCCGTGATGTCGAAACATGGGGGCAGTGTGCACGGTGAAGCTGAAATGAAACTGAAAGGCAATGTGTGCAGAACTTCCGACAGGCAGGGAGACTCTCAAGACCCATGAACCGCATCCTGCGATTGCTCGTTGTGCTTGTACTGATGCTGGGCCTGTCCGGCTGCACGGTGCGTTTTGTCTACAACCAGCTGGACTGGCTGGCCCCCTGGCATCTGCGGGGCTATGTGAGCCTCGATGAGGCACAGCGACCTCTCCTGGAGCAACGCCTGGCCACACGCCTGGACTGGCACTGCAGCACCCAGATACCCCGCTACGCCGACTGGTTGCGGGGATTCGAGGCCCAGCTGGCGTCCGGTGACGTGAGCCTGGAGAACTTTCACGCCCACGCCCGTCAGGCTGAGGGTTTCTGGCGGGACCTGGTCAGCCACCTGCCGGCGGATACCAGCGAGCTGCTGGCCAGCGCCAGCGACGAACAGATCCACGAACTGTTCGACAACCTGGATGACCTCATCGCGGACAACCGCAAGGACTTCGTGGACAAGCCCGCCGAGGCCTTGCAGCAGGAACGGGCCGAGCGCATGGAGCGTCGCCTACGCCGCTGGCTGGGCCGCCTGAACACCGCCCAGCAGGCGCGACTGGAGGCGTGGAGCGTTGGCCTCGCCCCCTTCGGGGAACACTGGCTTGAAAACCGTGCCCGTTGGCAGAGGGACCTGCGCGAGGCCCTGGAAGGCCTGCGTCACGATCCGTCGGCCCTGGAGGCGCGGCTCGAGGACTTGCTGGTCTATCCGGAACGGGGTTGGTCGGAGGTATACCAGACGCGCCTGGCCTTCAATCGGGAGCAGACCCTGGCCCTGCTGGCGGACCTGTACCGGCTGTCATCCGAGCGCCAGAAGGAACGACTCATCAACCGCGTGGGCAGCCTGGCCCGGGACTTCGAACGCCTGAGCTGTGCTGCTGAGACTGGGGCTTGAGCGCGACATGAAAAATAAAAACCTTTCTCTTGCAGAGGCGCAAAGACGCAAAGAATAAAATATTCATCAACTTTTCTTGGCGCCTTTGCGCCTCTGCGAGAGGAACGCTTTTGATTTTCCCTCCCCGGCCCCTCACACCACAGGCAACCCCCAGGGTGTACAATCCGCAACCCGCCTTGCCTGATCGCGAAATGCCATGAAAACCCCCGAACTCCTTGCCCCCGCCGGCACCCTGCGCAATCTGCACTACGCCCTGGCCTATGGGGCCGACGCCGTCTATGCCGGCATGCCCCGCTACAGCCTGCGGGTGCGCAACAACGACTTTCATCGCCTGGAACAATTGGCGCAAGGCATCGAGGCGACCCACGCGGCGGGTAAGCGCTTTTTCCTGGCCACCAACGTGCTGCCCCACAACAACAAGGTCAAAAGCTTCCTCGCGGATATTGAGTCGGTGGTGGACCTGGGGCCCGATGCCCTGATCATGGCCGACCCGGGGCTGATCATGCTGGTGCGCGAACGCTGGCCCGAGGTGCCCGTGCATCTCTCGGTGCAGGCCAACACCATGAACTATGCCAGCGTGAAGTTCTGGCAGCAGTTGGGTCTCACGCGCATCATCCTGTCCCGGGAACTGTCCCTGGACCAGGTGGAGGAGATCCGCCAGGAATGCCCGGACATGGAGCTGGAGGTGTTCGTGCACGGCGCCCTGTGCATCGCCTACTCCGGGCGCTGCCTGTTGTCGGGCTATTTCAATCACCGGGATGCCAACCAGGGCAGTTGCACGAATTCCTGTCGCTGGGACTACAAGGTCCACGGGGCCACCACAGACGCCAGCGGCGATGTGCAGGTCTGGCGCCCCTCCGATGATGAGGAACCCCGGCGCGACATCCGTGCGCAACAGCCCTACCTCATCGAGGAACGGGAACGCCCCGGCGAGTTGATGCCCGTGGAGGAAGACGAGCACGGCACCTACATCATGAACTCCAAGGACCTGCGTGCCGTGGAGCACGTGGAGCGTCTGGTGCGCATGGGCATCGACAGCCTGAAGATCGAGGGGCGCACCAAGTCCCACTACTACGTGGCCCGCACCGCCCAGGTGTACCGGCGCGCCATCGACGACGCAGTGGCCGGGCGCCACTTCGACCCCAGCCTGCTGGGGGTGCTGGAGAACCTGGCCAACCGCGGCTACACCGACGGTTTCTACCAGCGGCATCACGACAGTGACTACCAGAACTACCTCACCCAGCACTCCGACAGCCTCAAACAACGCTTCGTGGGAGAGGTGCTCAGCTATGAGCTCAGCAGTGGCCTGGCGGAGGTGGAGGTGAAGAACAAGTTCGCCGTGGGGGATACCCTGGAACTGATCCAGCCCGAGGGCAACCGGCGCTTCACCGTGGCGCACATGGAGAACCGGGAGGGCGAGGCCATGAACGTGGCCCCCGGCGCCGGTTATCGGGTACGCATCCCCCTGGAGGCCGGGTCCTGGGAGATGGGGCTGCTGGCACGGGATCTGGGCTGAGGCTTGATGCCGGGTGGGGCGGCGGGCACAGCCCGCCCTATGGATTGTTTCTCTGTGACCTCTGTGCCCTCTGTGGCAAAAAAAGCATTCCCGCCACAGAGGTCACAGAGAAAAAACTTGCTCCCGCAGTGCGTAGGCAGGATAAGGCGTAGCCGCATCCGGCGCGCCTTGGCAGGACCTTGGCGGATGCGCTGCGCTTATCCGCCCTACGATGTTTGTGCAGCTTGATCGGCCGGTTGATGGCGGACACGGCCCGCCCTATGACTCGATCCACGGTGGCGTGGCGGGCATGGCCCGCTCTATGAATTGTTTCTCTGTGGCCTCTGTGGCCTCTGTGGCCTCTGTGGCCTCTGTGAACTCTGTGAACTCTGTGAACTCTGTGCCCTCTGTGGCTAAACTACCTTAAAAAGCATTCTCGCCACAGAGGGCACAGAGGACACAGAGAAAAAACCTTCCCTGCAGGTTGGCGTGGGCCGAAGCGCCCCATTCCTAGTGGGAAAGCTTGAGGCCCACGCGGCTGATGCGGTCACCGTCCATCTCCCGCACCACAAGCTCCACGCCGGCCAGTGCCAGGCGGTCGCCCACCACCGGGGCGGTGTGCAGCTTCTTGCGCATGTAATCCTCCACCGTCATCTCCGCGGTACCCTCAGGCAGCTTCAGGCCATAGGCCAGGGACAGGTCGCCCAGCAGGGCATCGGCGTTGAGCACGAATTCACCGAAGAAGCTCTGCTCCGAGAGGCGCTTGGACACGGCGCGTGCCACGAACAACCGGTCCAGGTCCGGCAGATCGTCGGGCGCGGCCATGAGATAGAGATGATCCCCCGCCCGCAAGTCCAGAAATTCCAGGGAATCCAGCAACTGCTTGTCCCGCAGGTGGGCCACCACCCGCACACTCTTGGGCAGCACAAAGCTGGTCCATTTCTCCTGTACCACCGGGGTGTCGTCCGCCAGCCGGTAACCCACCAGCTCCATCTCCTGCTGTCCGGGGATGTCCAGCTCCACACGCTGCACCACGTGGGTGGTGGGCGGTACTTCCAGGCGGAACAACCGCGCGGCAGGGGCCACGGTCCAGCCCTGCACCACCAGTGAGATGAGCACCACAAAGAACACGATGTTGAAGAAGTTGCCCGCCTGATCAAGCCCCGCCAATAGCGGGAACAGGGCCAGGATGATAGGTACCGCACCCCGCAGGCCCACCCAGGCGATGAAGCTCTGTTCCCGCCAGGGGAAGTGAAACGGTAGCAGCGAGATCCAGACCGCCACCGGGCGTGCGATCAGGATCAGCACACCGGCGATGAGCAGGGAATCCTGGGCCACGGGCATGAGCGCCGAAGGGGTCACCAGCAGGCCCAGCATCAGGAACATGCCGATCTGGGACAGGCTCGCAATACCGTCGTGGAAGCGGTTGATGTTCTGGCTGGACTGCAGGGGCCGGTTGCCCAGCACCAGGCCGGCCAGGTAGATGGCCAGGAAGCCGGAGCCATTCACCTGGGAGGCGAGCCCGAAGATGGTGAGTCCACCCGCCAGGGCCGCCAGGGGGTACAGGCCGGGACTCAGGTCCAGGCGATTGATGACCCACACCAGGCCGAAGCCGCCGGCCACACCGATGGCCGCACCCAGGCCCATTTGCTGGATGAACTCCCAGAGCATTACCAGGCCCATGTTCTGGGGACCGGAAATCAGCAGCTCGATGAGCACGATGGTCAGGAAGATGGCCATGGGATCGTTGCTGCCGGACTCGATCTCCAGGGTCGCCCCGACACGCTGCTTGAGCGCCAGTCCCCGCCCATGGAGCAGGGAGAACACCGCCGCGGCATCGGTGGAGCCCACGATGGCCCCCAGCAGCAGTCCCTCCATCCAGTGCAGACCCAGCCACCAGGCGGCAAACATGCCGGTGATGCCGGCGGTGATCATCACGCCGAAGGTGGCCAGCACCACGGCGGGCTTGAGACCCACGCGGAAGTTCTTCACCGGGGTGCGAAGCCCGCCGTCGAACAGGATGATGGCCAGGGCCAGGCTGCCGAACAAATGGGCCAGCTGGACGTCGTGGAAGACCACGCCGCCGGGGCCTTCCTCCCCCAGCAGCATGCCGATGATCAGGAACACCAGCAGGATGGGTGCGCCGACCCGCGCCGTGACCACGCTGGAGAACACACTCAACAGCAGCACCAGGCTGCCCAGCAGGATGATCTGATTGGTGAGTTCCACTGAGCGCTCGCGTTCGGGGTTCGGGGACTGGCCCCCATTATGCCAGATGGCTCGGGCTACCCGGTGTAGATCACGCTGTGAGCGGGTTCAGTTCAAGCATCGCATCGTAGGCCGGATAAGCGCAGCGCATCCGGCGCAATCCTAATATCAGCAGATCTGATCACGCAAAGCGCGCGGAGACGCAGAGGGCGAAAAGGGTTTTTAATCAAAAAACTCTGCGTGCTTTGCGCCTTTACGCTCTCTGCGTGATCATCGTTTCCAGCTCGGGGCGCCGGATGCGCTGCGCTTATCCGGCCTACGGGGTTTTGCCCGTCAGAAGGCGGACGCCTCCACTTCCGGATACATGTGTGCCACGGAGCGACCGACCTTGTCCTCGAAACCGGGATAGTCAACAACGATCTGCGCCATGCGCTCACGCACCAGTGGTACGGTGTCAAAATCGGGCAGTCCCTGGACGACGCCCTCTTCCACCGCTGACCAGAGTGCGGTGAGGTAGCCCTGCAGACGCACCAGGGTCTCGGGGCCCTCGATGCGGCCGTGCCCCGGGATCACCGTGCGCGGCTCCAGCCCGATCAGGCGATCCATGAACCCGATCCACTGTGCCACGCGTCCATCCCACACCGAGGGCGCGCGATCGGTGTAGACCACGTCCCCGGGGATCAGTACCCGGGTCTCGGGCAACCACACCACCAGATCGCCAGGCGAATGACTGCCACCGGAGGGCAGGAGCACCACCCGGGTGCCGCCCAGATCCAGCTCCAGGTCCTCGTCCACCATCCGGTCGGGATACAGGGTGCGGGTCTCGCCGGTGGCGCCACCGGTCATGTCGTTGAAGCTGCTGATCCAGCCGTCCGACTGGGCTTCCATGCGTGCGGCAGACTCCATGCCAGCCATGATCTGCGGCGCCTCATCGGCAAAGGCATGATTGCCCAGCCAGTGATCCCCGTGGCTGTGGGTGTTGACGATCCAGCGCACCGGCTGGTCGGTGACCCGGGCGATGGCCTGGCGCAGGGCCACGCCCATGGTCTCCGAGGAGCCGGTATCCACCACCAGCACGCCATCGTCGGTCACTACAAAGGCCATGTTGGCATTCCAGCCCAGGTTCTCAGGGTTGGGGAAATCCCGCGCAGGCGTCATCACGGCATACACCCCCGGGGCCACGGCCTCGGGGGTCATGGGGTAGTCCTGGGGTGCGGCCGCCGCGCCGACCTGGGCAGCCCATAAAAAGGTCAGACCCGTCAGACCCAGGACATGCAGGCACTTCATCATCGTCAGTCTCCAAGGGGACTTACGGTGGCCCCGGACTCAATGCCTTAGAATAGCCCGCGGCTCCCAACATTCCCATGGCACGATCCACAAGGAAAACCATGTCCCGCAGACGGCCTCATCTTCATCGCTCCGCCCTGTTCATGGGCCATGGTCTGTGGCTGGCCACGGCCTTGCTCACGGCCCAGGCATATCTCGGCCAGGCGGCCGCGAACGAGGCGCCCCCCCGGCAGGACATGGG
>JBHEOJ010000026.1:0-3290 GCA_046260855.1 Thioalkalivibrio sp. | reverse complement strand
AATACGAAAACGACCTGTTTGCCGGCGAAGATCGCTATTACACCAGCGGCGTGAGGGTCAGCTGGATCCTGCCGGACTCCGGTGTGCCGGGGGTGTTGAGGGATCTGGGGGAGCTGATCCCCTTTTTTCCCGGCGAGGGTGAGCTCAAGAGCTCCTGGTCCCTGGGACAGAGCATGTTCACCCCCAAGGACATCACCCAGGCGATCCCCGACCCGAACGACCGCCCCTATGCCGGCTGGCTGTACGCGAACGGCGGGCTCGCCGAGGAGACCGGCGACCGGCTGGATCGCCTGCAACTGACCCTGGGCTTAGTGGGCCCTGCCTCCCTCGCGGAACAGACCCAAAGAGAGATTCACAATGTCATGGGCTCACCCATACCCCAGGGCTGGGACCACCAGCTGGCCAACGAACTGACCGTGATGGTGAGTTATGAACGCCAGTGGCGCGCCCAGGTGCGTACCGCCGTCGACGGCTGGCGCATCGACCTCACCCCCCACTGGGGCGGCACCCTCGGCACCCCCTTCACGATGATCAACACAGGCCTGACCCTGAGGTTAGGCAAGGACCTGCCCCACGACTATGGTCCGCCCCGCATCCAGCCTGCCCTGCCCGGTTCCGGCCTGTTCCTGCCCCGCGAGGACTGGGGCTGGTATCTGTTCGCCGGCGTGGACGCCCGGGCCATGCTCTGGAACGTCTTCCTGGACGGCAATACCTGGCGCGACAGCCCCAGTGTGGATCGTCATCTAATCGTGGGCGACGCCCAGGTGGGCGCCGTACTCGGCCTGGGCCGGGCACGCCTGGCCTACACCCACGTGTTCCGCACACCGGAGTACGGGGACCAGGAGGCCCGGGAGGATTTCGGTGCCCTGAGCCTGTCCTGGATTTTCTGAGCGGGGCGGGCATCGGCGGGTCGCCGCCGGTCCGCCAAATCCAACCAGACACCCTGCCGGGAATTCCACATGGGCCACTCTGGGCCTACGATGCCTAAAGCAATTCCCCAGCCGACCGATAACCTTTGCGACATCTACAGACAATGGCCTTGATGTAGGTGATCTCGCGCCCGCAACCTCCCCGTACCGAGGATTAATTCATGGAGACCTTGTTCAAGCCCGCCACTTGGCTGATGGACCGCTTTAAATA
This sequence comes from Thioalkalivibrio sp., assembly GCA_046260855.1. Classification (GTDB taxonomy): domain Bacteria; phylum Pseudomonadota; class Gammaproteobacteria; order Ectothiorhodospirales; family Ectothiorhodospiraceae; genus Thioalkalivibrio_A. The sequence continues at coordinate 2,150 of JBHEOJ010000026.1, read as the reverse complement.
CCCCATCAAGTTCGCACTGATATTCGTGGTGGTGATGTTGCCGCTGCTTTTGCTCAGCGGCATCACCATCGGAAATCTGAACGACCGTATTCGTAACCTGGAGAATGGGCGTCAGGGCCTTGCCTACATCGCGGTCGCCCGGCAACCCCTGGAGCAACTCCAGCAACACCGGGGCATCATGATGGCCGGCGGCGATACCGACGCGCGGTCCCAGGCCCAAACGATCCGCACCCGGGTGGATCAGGCCCTCACAGACCTTGCCCGAATGGATACGGACAATGGCGCGGCCCTGAAGACCGGCAATCGCTTGGCTGAGATCGAGCGCACCTGGAGCGAGATCAAGTCCGGCGTGGACCGCATGACAGCTGACGAGAGTACGCGCCGACATACGGACCTCATCGCCGCCGTGAACGGCCTGATCCGCCACGTGGCCGTTACATCCGAGATAGCATTGGACCCACACATGGACAGCTACTACCTTGGAAGCGCACTCGTGAACCGCCTGCTCAACCTGGGTGAGATCATGGGTCAGGCCCAGGTACTGGGTTCCAGCATAGCGGCTGATGGCCACAATCTGGACCAGGTGAAGCTGATGGAATTGGTCGTGCTATCGAGCAACGTGAACTCCTACAATGCTGCATTGATCTCGGGTCTTGAGGCTGCGTTTAGCGCCAACGAGGACCTTAGACCTCCCCTTAGCCGGTACGTTGAAGCCAACGACCAGTCGGTGGATGCGTTCTACGAAATGCTTCAGAAAGACCTCGTCGAGGCGGTGGTCGTTTTCGTCAACGCGCAACAGGTGTTCGACGCCGGCAATGTCTCCATCTCGGAGACCTATTCCCTGTTCGACGCCATAGCCCCGCAATTGGATGCCCTGTTCGACGCCCGCCTGCACGACAATGTGCGCATACGCAACGTATCGCTCGCTGTGGTGGCTGCGGTGCTTCTGTTGCTCGCCTACCTGTTCACGGGCCTCTACCGCTCGATCAACGCCAGCGTTCAGCGCATCGGCGAGGCGACCCAGCGCATGGCGGGCGGCGACCTCACCACCCGCGTCACAGTCGATACGCGCGACGAGATGGGCCAGGTGGGTCGGCAATTCAATGACATGGCCGAACAGTTCGAAGCCCTGATTCAGCAGATCGTCAGCGCCACCACACGACTGGCCTCCTCCTCGGAAGAAGTGACCACCATATCCCGGGACAGCGCCCGAAATGTGGACCGACAGCGCCAGGAGACCGACCAGGTGGCCACTGCCATGAACGAGATGACGGCCACAGTTCAGGAAGTCGCCAGCAACGCGGCAGGCGCGGCAGGCGCCGCCAACAACACCGACAACGAGGCACGGAGCGGCTTGCAGGTGGTCAACACCACCTCAACGGCCATCTCCTCCCTGGCCGGCGAGGTAGACAACGCAGCCGAAGTCATCAGGCGCGTGTCAGCGGACAGTGAGGCGATCGGTGCCGTGCTTGACGTGATCAAGGGAATTGCCGAACAGACCAACCTGCTGGCGCTGAACGCTGCCATTGAGGCAGCCCGTGCAGGTGAACAGGGACGCGGCTTTGCGGTGGTGGCGGATGAGGTTCGCACCCTGGCGTCACGTACCCAGGAGTCCACCCGGGAGATCGAGGGTATGATCGAGCGCCTGCAGTCTGGCGCCCGCAAGGCTGTCCAGGTGATGGCATCCAGTCGCGAGCAGGCACAATCCGGCGTGGAACAGGCCAAGGAAGCGGCCCATGCACTGGAGGCCATCACACGGGCCGTGACCACCATCAAAGAGATGAACACCCAGATCGCCTCGGCGGCCGAACAGCAGAGCGCCACCACGGAGCAAATGAACCGCAGCATCATCAGTATCCGTGACATTGCCGAACAGACAGCTTCCGGTTCGGAGCAGACCACCACGGCGAGCGGTGAACTGGCCCGGCTGGCTTCCGAATTGCAGGCCCGCGCAGGCAACTTCACGATCTCCCATCAACCCGCCTGAAGCTGCCGTTACGGCTGGTCAGCAGACACGGGGCGCCCACAGATCGGGCGTCCCCGTGCCATACTCCGGATACTTGCTTCTTCACATACTAACCCGAACCCTGACTAAGCCTCATTCAGCGAGTCGCCAAGCGGTCAGCCGCAAGGCGCGCGAGCGCAGGACG
>JBHEOJ010000259.1:0-567 GCA_046260855.1 Thioalkalivibrio sp. | reverse complement strand
CGCTGCGTTTGGGCTGCGTGGTCATGGGGCCATGTTAGGCCGGTGCTGTTCGTGAAGGAAGTACAAGGAAGTTCGGGTAGCCACAGAGGGCACAGAGGGCACAGAGGTCACAGAGAAAAATGACATTACGACCAGAAACACCCGACAACAAACTGAGGGTTATGACTTTCAGCCCCAAGCACTTGCCTTTGTTTTTTCACTCTGTGACCTCTGTGACCTCTGTGTCCTCTGTGGCTAAAACCCAAAAAAGAAAACGCCCCACGAGGGGGCGTCAATGACTGTTCACCTGTGTGGACTCCTCAATGGTGCCCGTGGTGGTGCTTTTGTTTATTGTTGTGGTTATGGGGTACGCCACGGTTGTGGTGGCATTGCTTGGGGGCCTTTTCGGCGCCGGCATGGTTCAGGGCGGCCAGCACGCGGGTGTAGGAGGCGATGGCTTCGGCCCGGGTGCGCATGGGGTGGCTGTGGCCAATGTGGTCCTGGTGCATCCCGCCATGGTTATGGGCGTGGTGATCGCCGGCGTCCGGCATGGCCAGGGCCAGGGTGTGCATGTGGTCAGCGATGGCC
>JBHEOJ010000258.1:0-573 GCA_046260855.1 Thioalkalivibrio sp. | reverse complement strand
CTCTCCGACGACAAGGTCAAGGGCATCCTGGTCAACATTTTTGGCGGCATCATGAAATGCGACGTCATCGCTACCGGGGTGATCGAAGCGGCCAGGCAGGTCGGCGTCACGGTGCCGCTGGTGGTGCGCCTGGAAGGCACCAACGTGGCGTTGGGCAAGAAGCTGCTGGCGGAATCGGGACTGAACATTGTCAGCGCCGACGGCATGGCTGATGCGGCGGAGAAGATCGTCAAAGCCGTTCAGGCTCAAGGAGAATAGCGATGAGTATATTGGTCGACAAAAATACCCGGGTGATTACCCAGGGGATCACCGGGGCCACCGGCCTGTTCCACGCCCAGGGCGCCCGTGACTATGGCACCCGGATGGTCGGCGGGGTGACCCCCGGCAAGGGCGGCACCGAGATTGATGGTTTCCCGGTGTTTGACACGGTTGAAGACGCCGTCAAGGCGACCGGCGCCAACGCTTCGGTCATCTATGTGCCGCCGATCGGCACCGCCGACGCCATCATGGAGGCGGTTGCTGCCGGGATCGAACTGGTGATCTGCATCACCGAAGGCGTGCCGGTCCTCGACA
>JBHEOJ010000257.1:0-584 GCA_046260855.1 Thioalkalivibrio sp. | reverse complement strand
ACGACGACCCGGCGTGCGTGGAGATCGTGGTCACCTGGGCGACCGGGAGCAGCGAGGAGGTACTGATCGGTACCGCCTCGGCCCGTGACGGGGTCGATGACGCCGTCATGCAGGCCACGCTGGAGGCGTTGAGCCCCCGTTTTGAGCAGCTGGCGCGGCCCGCGCCGCAGCGCTAAGGCGGTCTGGCGGCGCGCCCACCTCCGTCACAACAGTGGCCAGGTGTGCACGGGTTCGTTCGACCGCATGCCCTCGAGGTAGCGCCGGGTCATCTCGATCAGCGCGTCGTCGCGCTCCATGTCGCCGTCGTCGTACAGCGCTCGGAAGGTCTGGTACCAACCCGTAGTAGAAGGCGGCGTTGGCGACGGTGTCGACCATCGTCGGTCCGGCGGGCAGGACCCGGCTCTCGACCCGCAGGTGCGGCTTGCCACGGGCCACGGCGTAGATCGGTCGGTTCCAGCGCCAGATGGTGCCGTTGTGCAGCACCAGTTCCGGCAGGTGGGGGATACCCCCACTCTCGATGATCGCCTCGGGATCCTCGTCCTCGACCAGGGGCAGCAGGGACGGGAAGTAGCGAACGTTCTCGT
>JBHEOJ010000256.1:0-601 GCA_046260855.1 Thioalkalivibrio sp. | reverse complement strand
GGGGGGGGGGTGGTTTCACGCCTTTCGCCTTTCGCCTATCCCCTCACGCCTTACGCCTCACGCCAACTAGCGATTCACAAACTCCACCGACAGCCCCCGCTCGTCCACACGCAGGCGGGTGAGCGCGGCATAGGGCATGCGCAAGCGATAGAGGGCGGCAGGGGGTACGCCCATGGCATGGGTGATGGCTGCGCGTATGACACCGGAATGGGCCACCACCAGCAGGTGTTCGCCATCATGGCGCTCGATCAGCCCGGTGAGTGCATGGCGCACCCGGGCGGCGAAATCCTCCAGGGCTTCGGCGCCCTCGGGGCGCGCGACGGCCGGATCACTGTAGAAGGCGAGATACTCATCGATGGCCTCGGCCTTGATGGCCTCCGGGCTGCGCCCCTCCCAGCTGCCGAATCCCACCTCGCGCAGATCTTCATCAACCGACAGGCCAAGACCCTGCTCATGACTCAGGGCCTCGGCGAATTCCCGGCAGCGTCGCATGGGTGAGGTGATAATGTGATCCCAGGAAGCACAGGCCTTACCCACCGCAGCGCGCATCTGCACCCAGCCGGTCTCGCTCAGCGGGTCGTCGATACCGCAGCCCCGGTAG
>JBHEOJ010000255.1:0-603 GCA_046260855.1 Thioalkalivibrio sp. | reverse complement strand
CTGTGACCTCTGTGCCCTCTGTGGCTAAACGCCTTTCGCCTTTCCCCTATCCACTCACGCCTCACACCGAAGCAACCCACCCGTACCACAGCGGCAGCGTCACCAGTGCCAGGGCCGTAGTTACCGTGACTGCCGCAGCATACACGGAGGTATCCAGACGGTAGCGATCACAGAACACCAGGCCCAGCACCATGCTGGGCATGGCCGCCTCCAGCACCGTGCCCACCCGCAACTCCCCTTCCAGACCGATCCCCACGGCCAGGCCCCAGGCCCACAGGGGCATGAGGAACAACTGCACCGCCACCACGGGAATCAGCACCGCCACGTAACCCATGCGCCAGTGACGGATGCACAGGGCCAGGCCCAGGGAAAACAGCATCAGCGGGGCCACACCATTGGCCAGCATGCCGAGCCAGGTGTCCAACCAGGGGACCAAGGGGACACCCGTGAGGTTGAAGGCCATGCCCGCGACCCCCGCCCAGATGGCGGGCACGCGGATCAGGCTGGACAGGGGATGCAGGGCGTCCACGGGTTCGCCGAAATGGCGTGCCACCAGAGCACCCACGGTGAGCAACAGAGGCAGACAGGCGAACAGATCGTACT
>JBHEOJ010000254.1:0-617 GCA_046260855.1 Thioalkalivibrio sp. | reverse complement strand
CATTACGACCCTGCGAGAGACATTCCTGCCATTTCAGCAAAGCATTCATGGCGTCACCTGCCCCGCCTCTGTCTGAATCACCAATGATACGCGCCGATTCTCGGCGCGGCCCTCGGCGTTGTCATTGTAGGCCAGGGGGCGGGTGTTCGCATGGCCGACCGCCTGGAGTCGCGCGGGTTCCAGTCCTAGGGCGATGAGCTGACGCACCACACCGCTGGCCCGGGCGGCGGAGAGTTCCCAGTTGGAGGGGAAGATGGGCGTGAAGATGGGCACGTTGTCCGTGTGTCCCTCCACGGTGATCGTGCCCTGGGCCTCGTCCAGGATGGGCATCAGCCGGGACAGTAGCTCCCGGCCGTCGAAACGCAGATCGGCGCTGCCGCTGGTGAACAGGATACCCTCCTTGATACGAAGCTCCACCTGACCCGGGGTGGTAAAGATCTCCACCCCGTCCAGCCCGCCCTCCCGGGCAAAGGCCTGTTCCAGGGCGGACTCGTCGGCCGGTGCCAGGCGAAGGGCAAAGCGATTTGCCACAGAGGGCACAGAGGACACAGAGAACAGGGGTGGCGTTAGGCGTTAGGCGTTAGGCGTTAGGCGTTAGGCGTTAGGCGTTAGGCGTT
>JBHEOJ010000253.1:0-622 GCA_046260855.1 Thioalkalivibrio sp. | reverse complement strand
ATCCTGCAACAGCGCGTCAGAAAAGATGTCGAGCAGAATCTCTGGCGCGCCGAGACCATGTTCGATGCCGCCCTGCTGGTGTCCGATGCCATGCGCGAAGTGGATCGGCGCGATGGTCAGCACCTGACCGAAGATGACGTGGGCTTTAATGCATCCTTCATTCTTGGCGGACAGATCAAGGGTGAACCACCGCGCCTGTTTCGTATCTATGCGGCGGGCAACTTCATTGAGGCCGGCGAACAGACACCCTATTTGCAGACGGGCGAGATGAAGTACGGAAAGCCCATCATAGACTGGGTCATCACCCCACAGACCACGCTCAACGATGGCGCCAAGTGCGTCCTGGTCTCGTTTGATTCCACCATGCGCAGCAATCTGTCTGTCGGTATGCCCATTGATCTGATCTGTTACCAGCGGGACAGCCTGCGCGTGCAGATGCGCCGTCGCTTCGAGCCAGACGATGCCTACTTCGCCGAACTCGGCAGGGAATGGAGTGAAGGGACACGCGAGGTGTTTCGCCGGTTGCCTCAACTGCACTGGTAGGCTAACAGGCATGACAGTCGACGTCAGCACTCAAAGTCAGCGTGCCGGCAGCCCGGGGCTGGTGGTCACATGCGAGCAT
>JBHEOJ010000252.1:0-623 GCA_046260855.1 Thioalkalivibrio sp. | reverse complement strand
AACGTACTCCCGCAGCCGGTGTTGCTCGAGTCCGCTTGCGGCGTTGTACCATCCTCTGGAGGTATCGTTGTCGTGGGTTCCGGTATAGACCACGCAGTTGGCTGTATCATAATTATGGGGCAGGAAGCCGTTTCCAGCATCATCATTCCAGGCAAACTGCAGGATCTTCATGCCCGGCAGGTTGTATTTATCCCGCAGTTCTATGACTTCACGGGTAATCATACCTAAGTCTTCGGCGATAATAGGCAGCTCTCCGAAATGTTCATAAATTTTATCAAATAAATCGGTACCGGGGCCTTTCACCCAGCGGCCTTCCATGGCGTTGGGCGCATCGGCCTTCACCTCCCAGTAGGCATCAAAGCCGCGAAAGTGATCGACCCGGATGGCATCACACATGAGCAGCATTTGTTCAAAGCGCTTAATCCACCATTTGTACCCATCTCTTTTGAGTACTTTCCATTTGTATAGCGGATTTCCCCAAAGCTGACCAGTTGCGCTGAAATAATCCGGCGGAACACCGGCCACAAGCTCCCGGTTGCCATCTTTGTCAACTTCAAAGAATTTCGACTTTGCCCAAACGTCGGAGCTATTGTGATCAACAAAGATCGGAATGTCTCCAATTA
>JBHEOJ010000251.1:0-625 GCA_046260855.1 Thioalkalivibrio sp. | reverse complement strand
CTTTAAAATGGGGTTCTTGGCGGCTTAGCGTTGGCGAGAGTCCTTGTCCTTTGATTTTGTAAACATATGCGATCAAAACCGGTCCTCTCGCAGAGGCGCAGGGGACGCCAAGAAACCCCTTTCGAATCTTTTCCTTTGCGACTTTGCGCCTTGGCGAGAGAAAGGCCTTCTTGCCACAGAGGTCACAGAGGTCACAGAGAAACAACAATGATTTTTGTAGGAGGCCCGACCCCGGGCTGAACAGGGGGCTGCGAATACCACCGGCGGTTCGGGGCGAAGTCGCCCCTCCTACGTGGAGATTTTAACTCTGTGACCTCTGTGACCTCTGTGGCTACAAAGATGTTTCTGCCACAGAGGGCACAGAGAATGCCTAATCACGAAGCATTTCTCCGCGTCCTCCGCGTCTTTGCGAGGGAACACATTAAGTCCCCTCTTGTCTCCCCAAGCTTTGTCCTGCATGTTATGAACATCTGCACAACGCCGGACAGGACCCCATGGCTGCGGCCCATCTTCCAGGACAATTCTCTGCCTTCCCACGGCATATTGCCCAGCTCGCCCTGCCCCTGCTCCTTCTGGCGGGACTGCTCGCCTGCACCCCGCTGCCCCCTGATCCCCTGCGTATCGC
>JBHEOJ010000250.1:0-634 GCA_046260855.1 Thioalkalivibrio sp. | reverse complement strand
GAGCAGACCTTCTTCGAGGGGCGGCAGACCGGCGGCACGGTTGTGTCGACCGCGCTGGAGGAGATGCTGAAGATCGCCGCGCAGCGCTATCCGGCCGAGGATTACAACATCTATGTCGCGCAGGCCTCGGACGGGGACAACCTGTCGCGGGACGTGCAGACCTGCACCGGCCTTCTGACCGAGAAGATCCTGCCAATGGTGCAATACATGGCCTATGTCGAGATCACGCCGCAGCGCGACAGGTTCGGCCTGACGCCCCGACGCGAGAGTGATCGAGGCGATCGCCCGGGATGAATTGGGGATGGATCCCTATCCCACCCGGCTCGAAGTGGTCTCGTCCGAGCAGATGCTCGACGCCTATGCCTCGACGGGGATGCCGCTGAACTACCCGCACTGGTCCTTCGGCAAGCGATTCGCGCAGCAGGAAATGCTCTATCGCAAGGGGTTCCAGCAACTGGCGCTGGAGATCGTCATCAATTCCGATCCCAGCCTGTGCTACATCATGGAGGATAACACGATGGCCGCGCAGGCCACCGTAATCGCTCATGCCGCCATCGGCCACAATCATTTCTTCCGCCGTAACGAGGTGTTCCGCGCCTGGACGGAGGCCGACACCGTGCTCGACGAATTGCGC
>JBHEOJ010000025.1:0-22963 GCA_046260855.1 Thioalkalivibrio sp. | reverse complement strand
GTACCTGCCGATCTTCCAGCTGGGCGCGGTGGTGTAGGGAGGCTCTAGAGACAAGATACAAGTTGCTAGAGACAAGAAACCACTAGAAACTCTCGCGCTATTATCAGCGCTCACACCGCTAGGCCGTTTGGATGATTGAAATTCTGCAAACCAGCACTGCGGTCCTGCTGACTGTGACCGCGCTGTTCAGTCTGCTGGTGGGCAGTTTCCTCAATGTGGTCATCCATCGGCTGCCGGTGATGATGGAGCGTCAGTGGCGCCATGAGGCCACGGAGTTTCTGAACGCCGAGGGGCATGCCCTGTCTGGCTCCGGCGATCGCACACCCTACAACCTCTGGGCCCCCCGCTCCGCCTGTCCGGACTGCGGCCACCAGATCACGGCCCTGGAAAACATCCCGCTGCTCAGCTACCTGTTTCTGCGTGGCCGCTGCAGCGAATGCGGCGCCCACATCCCCCTGCGCTATCCCCTGGTGGAGGCCGTCACGGCCCTGCTGTCCGTAGCAGTGGTCTGGCACTTCGGCTTCAGCTGGCAAGCGGCGGGTAGCCTGGTCTTCACCTGGGCACTCATCGCCCTGGCGGTGATCGACCTGCGCACCACCCTGTTGCCGGACAGCATCACCCTGCCCCTGCTCTGGCTGGGCCTGGTGCTCAACCTGGGGGCGCTCTATACCGACACCGCCAGCAGCCTGATCGGCGCCGTGGCCGGTTACATGAGCCTCTGGCTTGTGTATCAAGCCTTTCGCCTGCTCACCGGCAAGGAGGGCATGGGCTTCGGTGATTTCAAGCTCTTCGCCCTGATCGGGGCCTGGCTGGGCTGGCAGCTCCTGCCCCTGGTCATCCTGTTGTCTTCCCTGGTGGGAGCGATAGTCGGGATCTCGCTCATCCTGTTCCAGGGCCGCGACAAGGCACAGCCCATTCCCTTCGGCCCCTACCTCGCAGCCGCCGGCTTCATCGCGCTGCTCTGGGGCAACGACATCATGGCGCTGTATCTGGGGTGAGGCGTGAGGGGGGAGGCGTTAGACGATAGGTGTTAAACCAAACACCAGATCAGAATTCTTACCCCACCCTTCATCCTTCAACCTTGCCCCCCTCACACCTCACACCTCACACCTCACACCTTACACCTCACAAATTATGCTTCGTATCGGACTCACAGGTGGCATCGGCAGCGGCAAGAGCACGGTCGCTCGGCTGTTCATGGATCGCGGCATACCGGTGATCGATGCAGATGTCATCGCCCGCGAACTCCTGGCCCCGAATACTGAAACAACCCGCGCGGTTCTCGCTGAATTCGGCGATGAAATCCTCGACCGAGACACCGGCAATCTGGACAGGAAAGCCCTTCGTCGGCTGGTCTTCACAAACATCCAATCCCGTCACAGACTGGAGACCCTGCTGCATCCTAAGATCAGGTCCGAGCTCAACCGGCGGCAGACTGGTCTGAATGCGCCCTACTGCATTCTTGGCATCCCCTTGCTGGTGGAGTCCGGACTCCAGGACATGGTGGACCGGGTGCTGGTGGTGGATTGTCCCGAAGACCTCCAGATCCAGAGAACCATGGCAAGGGATGGCGTCGACGCCGACGGGGCACGGGCCATCCTGTCCGCCCAGGCAAGTCGACAGACACGCCTGGATGCCGCTGACGACGTGATTGACAACAGCAGCTCAGCGCAGGGCCTTCAGGCGCAGGTTGCAGGGCTGCACCAGCACTATCTCGCCCTGGCCCACCCTGGAGGCCAGGCAGGATGAGAATTTCATACGAGGATCGACGACATGTTTGTGAATTTCGCACTCAAGGTAGAGAATAACGAATATGTCCTTCACGAATCCCCGACGGTCACGCCGGTGAGCGACGAAATCACCTACGAACAACCCCTCCTGGAACGCATGCGCCTATTCATGCGTATCGAAGAGCTGATGCACCGATTCCAGTTCAGCCTGGAGGGCAACAGCGGCTTCGAGACCCATTTCGCCTTCACCACACTGATCGAGATCCTGGACCTGACCAATCGGGTGGACCTCAAGCGGGAGCTGATGAAGGAACTGGAGCGCCAGATCGCCAACCTGAGCCGTCTGAGCGCCGAACCCAGCGTGGACCAGGATCGTCTCAATGTAGTCATCGACCAGCAGCGCCAGCTGATCGAACAGATCCACACCATCAATGGCCAGCTGGATCAGCAGATCAAGAGCAACGACTTCTTCGGCAGCATCCGCCAGCGCAATGCCATCCCCGGCGGCACCTGCGACTTCGACCTGCCCGCCTACCACTACTGGCTCGCACGCCCGGCCACCGAACGCCGTGAACTGCTGCTGTACTGGTCACAGCCCTTCCACGAGATCCATGAGGCCGTTCGCCTTGTGCTCAAGCTCATTCGCAACAGCGCCGAACCCCGCAACACCGTCGCCCGCCAGGGTTTCTATGAACAGGCCCTGGACACTACCATCCCCTGGCAGATGATTCGCATCACCCTGCCCTCGGACAATTCCTGCTACCCGGAAATCAGCGCGGGACGCCAGCGCTTCTCCGTGCGCTTCCTCAAGCCCGGCGACATGCGCAACCGCGCCAAGCAGTGCGACCAGGACGTGAGTTTCCAGATCACCTGTTGTGCCATTTGAGCGTTAGGCAAAAAGCGTAACGCCACATCACCTCTCGATGTTCAAACCAAAGGGATTTTTATTTTTAGCCACAGAGGTCACAGAGATCACAGAGGGAACAAGAGAACCCACCTGTTAATAGCGTTTTTCCCTCTGTGACCTCTGTGGCTAAACGCCTTTCGCTTTACCCCTATCGCTGCTCCCCTCATCGCCCCGCTTCAAAGATGATCTCCATCCGATAACGCTCCCCTCCGGAACCAAACCAGACCGTGGCGCGCCACTGTGCAAGATCAACAGTGCAGACCGGCAGGACGGCCTTGGTGCGCCAGACCCCTCGCTCGTCACCCTCAAAGCGAAACTGGTTCACACCCATGTCCATCTCCTCCATGGTGAAGCGCACTTGCGCGCCATCCAGGGGCAACGCGCCTTCGATGGTTATTTCAAAGGGTTCGAGAGGCCGGATCCGGTCTCGGCCACGGATGCGCACTTCTCCACCGGGCAACACATAGGCACAGCCCTGCGCATCCAGCGTGCATGGCGACACCGGCGGAACCAGCCCTGCATCCCATGGATCCGAACCGGACTCCGGGGATACGAACTGCATCGCGCCACCCAGCCAGTAACCCACCGCACCCAGCAGGATCACCACGACACCCGCAAACCAGATGCCCGGCCTCATCGGACCTGATCCTGCGCTGTCAGCCAAAGCCCGGAGATGGCAGCAATACCCTGCCCCCCATGGTGACGGGCAAGCCCCACCTCATCGGCCCTCATGCCGCCCAGTGCGTACACAGGCATGACTGCCTGTTGAGCCAGACGCGCAAAGGCCTCCCATCCCAGGGGGACCGCATCGGGATGGGAGGCCGTGTACGCAACCGGTGAGAGTACAGCGAAATCCGCGCCCCGAGCCCGGTTCAGCTCAGCCCCGTCGTGCACCGAGGCCCCCACCAGCAGACCGCAGGTCTGCCCTGCCTGCCACTGCGCCAAGCGGGTGCGGTTCAGATGCACGCCATCGGCACCTAGTGACCGGGCGAGCTCGGGGCTGGTATTGAGAAGCACCCTCACACCCAGGTCCCGAGTCACCGCAAGCACCTGCTCTGCCAGGTCGCGGAATTGCTGCTCATCCAGGGACGGTGCCCGCAGCTGCATGAGCCGGATATCGCCCCGGCTCAAACGTTCCCGCAAGGCCGTAAGAAAGGCCTCGGTCTGCAAGCCAGGATCGGGGGTAATGAGATAGCGGTCGGGCAACTGCAGGGCGCTGATGATGGGGTGATTGGCCGCGGGAAATTCCAGGGCCGCGAGCCCCGCGCGGGGCATCCAGCGCAGCGGCTGGCCCTCCCGGCCGTGGGGCTCGCCCTCGTACATATCCACCACCTGCACGTGCAGACACACGCGCTTGTCACCGTAGTCGTGGTGAATGGTGATAAGGGCTTGCGTGTGCCGCACACGAATGCCCAGTTCTTCATCCAGCTCACGGGCCAGGGCCTGCTCCAGGGACTCGCCGGGCTCCATCTTGCCCCCCGGAAACTCCCACAGCCCCCCTTGGTGTACACCCTCGGGACGACGGGAGATCAGCACTTCGTCGCGGTCATTGACGATGGCGGCAACAGCCACATGGATGAATGGACTCATGGTGTGAAAGTATGACTCGGCAGGTGGGAAATGCACTGTGCTCGAATCAGGGCGATGGCTGAAAGCGATTCAGCCACAGAGAGCACAGAGGTCACAGAGAAAGGTCAAAAGACACCGCCAATGTGGCTCCAGGTTTTCCTCTGTGACCTCTGTGACCTCTGTGGCAAAGGACTTTGAACAACACACCACAGACAGATACGTAGTCCAGGAATCTAAGAACGATACTCCGCATTGATGCGCACATAATCGAAGGATAGATCGCAGGTATAGACCGTGGCACGCCCATCGCCACGGCCCAGTCCGATGCGAATGGGGATCTCCGCCTCGGCCATGACCTGTTTGCCCGCCTCTTCGGTGTAGGTCGATGCGCGCCCACCCTGCTCGGCAATCAGCACATCGCCCACGTGCAGGCTCACACGGTTCACATCCAGGGCCTCCACGCCCGCACGGCCCACGGCGGCCAGTATGCGGCCCCAGTTGGGATCGGAGGCGAACAGAGCGGTCTTGACCAGCGGGGAATGGGCCACCGCATCGGCCACCAGGCGGGCCTCTTGATTCGTGGCCGCACCGCTGACCTGAATGGTGATGAATTTGGTGGCACCCTCACCATCACGCACGATGGCCTGGGCCAGATGGTCGCAGACCGCCTGGAGCGCGGCCCGGAACAGACGACGGTCCTTGTCGCCGGCCAGGGTCACCTGACTGGCGCCCGTGGCGCACAACACGCAGGCGTCATTGGTCGAGGTATCGCCATCCACGGTGATGCAGTTGAAACTCGAATCCATGGCATCGGACAGCATGGGCTGCAACTCTGCCACCGGGATCGAGACGTCCGTGGCCAGGTAGGCCAGCATGGTGGCCATATCGGGCCGGATCATGCCCGACCCCTTGGCGATGCCGGTGATGGTCGCCGTACCGCCGGAGAGCTTCACCTGACGGCTCATGCCCTTGCCCACGGTATCCGTGGTCATGATGGCGCGCATGACATCCAGCCAGGCGTCTTCGGACAACGCCGCTGCTACGCCCGGCAGGGCCTGGCGAATGCGCGGCACCGGCAACGGCTCGCCGATCACGCCCGTGGAAAAGGGCAGCACCTGTTCGGGCGTGCAGCCCATCACCTCTGCCACATGGGCGCAACTGGCGCGGGCATCGTCCAGCCCCCGCTGGCCGGTACCGGCATTGGCGTTGCCCGCATTGATCAGCAGGTAACGCACGGTGCCCGTGACCAGATGTTCCCGCGCCACGATCACCGGCGCCGCACAGAAGGCATTGCGCGTAAACACCGCCGCCGTACTGGCGCCGGGTATCAGCTCCATGAGCACCAGGTCCTTGCGGTTGTGGTAACGAATGCCCGCGCTGACAGCGCCCAGGCGCACGCCAGGCACGGGAAGGAGTTCAGTGGGTTCGGTCAGATTGATGGGCATAAGGACGCTAGAGACAAGTGGCAAGTGGCAAGTGGCAAGTGGCAAGTAAATTCGCTACGGCTGCTTCAGACGCAAAGATGCAAAGGACATCGGGCTTTTGACTTTACTTGCCTCTTGTATCTTGCATCTTGTCTCTAGTGCCTTCATAGCTTTCCATGACACTGCTTGAACTTCTTGCCGGAACCGCACCAGCATGGGTCGTTTCGACCGAGCTTAGGGGTCTCGCGGCGATAGGGCTGGGCATCGCCCTCTCCATCTGATTCACCACCACTGCCGGGCTTGTGGAGCACGCTCTCGGGCTGGCTGTGCTGGTAATTCATGTCACCACCGGCGGCGGCACGCTGCTGACGCTCCAGGGCATCGGCGTCCTCGGGGGAGCGCACCTGCACCCTCATGAGCAGGGCGGTCACATCGTGCTTGATGCGCACCAGCAAGGCCTCGAACATCTCGAAGGCCTCGCGCTTGTACTCCTGCTTGGGATTGCGGTTGGCATAGCCCCGCAGACCGATGCCCTGGCGCAGATAATCCATGGCCGCCAGGTGTTCCTTCCAGTGGCTGTCCAGCACCTGCAGCATCACGTCTTTTTCGATGCGGCGCACGGTCTCGGCGCCCACCTTGGCCTCCTTGGCGGCATAGGACTCGGCAGCCTGGGCGTGAATACGCTCGCGCAGGCTCTCTTCGTGCAGGTCGTCTTCCTGCTCAAGCCAGCCCGCGATGTCCATGGCCAGGCCGAACTCCTGCTCCAGGGCCTGGGCGAGCCCCGGCACGTCCCACTGCTCCTCGATACTGGCCTTGGGGATGTACGTGGAGATGGTGTTCTCAATCACATCCCGGCGCACCGCGACCAGGGTCTCGGAGATGTCTTCGGTTTCAAGCAGTTCGCGGCGCTGTTCGTAGACCACCTTGCGCTGGTCGTTGGCCACATCATCGTATTCCAGCAGATTCTTGCGGATGTCGAAGTTATGGGCCTCCACCTTGCGCTGGGCGTTCTCGATGGCCTTGGTGACCCAGGCGTTCTCGATGGCCTCGCCCTGCTGCATACCCAGGCGCTGCATCAGGCTCTTGACCCGATCCGAGGCAAAGATGCGCATGAGGTTATCTTCCAGGGACAGGAAGAAACGGCTGGAACCCTGATCACCCTGACGACCTGCGCGGCCACGCAACTGGTTATCGATACGACGGGACTCGTGACGCTCGGAACCGATGATGTGCAGGCCACCGGAGGCTAGCACTGCATCATGACGCTTCTGCCACTCGGCATTGACCCGGTCCACATCGGCCGGCGTGGGATCGTCACCCAGCAAGGCCAGTTCCGCCTCTAGACTGCCGCCCAGGACGATGTCGGTACCGCGGCCTGCCATGTTGGTGGCCAGGGTCACGGCACCGGGGCTCCCGGCCTGCTCCACCACATGGGCCTCACGTTCGTGCTGCTTGGCGTTGAGCACCTCGTGGGTGATCTTTGCCTTCTTGAGCAGTTCGGAGAGGTACTCGGAGGTCTCCACCGAGGCCGTACCCACCAGCACCGGTTGGCCCTGCTCGCGGCAGTACTTGATCTCCTTGATGATGGCCTCGAACTTTTCCTGCTGAGTCAGGTAGACCAGGTCCTGCATATCCTTGCGCACCATGGGCCGGTTGGTGGGAATCACCACCACCTCCAGACCGTAGATCTGCTGGAACTCGAAGGCCTCGGTGTCGGCCGTGCCGGTCATACCCGAAAGCTTGTTGTAGAGACGGAAATAATTCTGGAAGGTGATGGATGCGAGGGTCTGGTTTTCCCGCTGAATGGTCACCCCTTCCTTGGCCTCGATGGCCTGGTGCAGGCCCTCGGACCAGCGCCGACCGGCCATGATGCGGCCGGTGAATTCGTCAATGATCATCACCTGGCCATCACGCACCAGGTAGTCCACGTCCCGCTGGAACAGCACGCGGGCACGCAGGGCGGCATTCAGGTGATGGATCAGGGCAATACTGGCGGCGTCGTAGAGGGTCTGCTCATCGCTGAGCATCCCCGCCTCGCGCATCAGCTGCTCGGCCTTTTCTTGGCCGTCCTCGGTCAGGTAAACCTGCTTGACCTTCTCGTCCACGCTGTAGTCGCCAGGACCTTCCTCTTCTTCCTGGGCAACGAGCTTGGGCACGATACGGTTCATGCGCTCGTACATGTCGGCGCTCTCGCCGGCCGGACCGGAGATGATCAGCGGCGTGCGTGCCTCGTCGATTAGGATGGAGTCCACCTCATCGACCACGGCGAAGTTCAGTTCCCGCTGGACGCGGTCTTCCAGGCGGAAGGCCATGTTGTCACGCAGGTAATCGAAACCGAATTCGTTGTTGGTGCCGTAGGTGATGTCGGCGGCATAGGCCTCGCGGCGGCTCACCGGGCGCAGATGGGCGACCCCGGATTCACTACCCGGGTACTCAGGGTCATAGAGATAGGAGGCGGAGTCCGGTCCGCCACCGCCCGAGGAATTGATGACACCGACACTGAGCCCCAGGGCCTGGTAGAGCCGCCCCATCCAGGCCGCGTCGCGACGGGCCAGGTAATCGTTGACCGTCACCACATGCACGCCCTTCTCGGAGAGCGCATTGAGATACGTGGCCAGGGTGGCAACCAGGGTCTTGCCTTCACCGGTACGCATCTCGGCGATGCGCCCGCTGTCCAGGACCATGCCGCCGATAAGCTGCACGTCAAAGTGTCGCATGCCCATGACACGACGTCCCGCCTCACGGGCCGCCGCAAAGGCCTCGGGGAGCATGTCGTCCAGGCTCGCGCCCTGTGCCAGACGTTCCCGTAACTCGGCAGTACGCCCCTTGAGGGCTGCGTCATCAAGGCCCTGAAGCTGCGGCTCAAGTTCATTGATTCGGGCGACGGTCTTGCCCATGCGCTTGATCATGCGCTCATTGCGGCTGCCGAAGATCTTTCTGACGATATTGGTGACCATGGATGTCTATTCGCTTGTGTCGGATGGGCCCGTTTCGGGCTGAATCGAATGGGGCATGATACACCCATGGTGTGGCTGCGGTCAGCGGGCGGACGCCGGCCTGGGCCAGTCAGGGGGAAGCGATGGGGACTTCACAGATGCCTCGCCGGGAGGCGTCAGCGGGAGGCGCGGATGAACCGGGAAGGATTGATGTGCCGGCCGTTCTCCAGCACCTCGAAATGCACGTGGGGGCCTGTCGCCCGGCCGGTCTCGCCCAACAGCGCGACCACCTGGCCCTTGCGTACGGTCTCCCCCACCTCTACCAACAGTTTCTTGTTGTGGGCGTAGCGGGTCACGAAGCCGTTGCCGTGGTCGATTTCCACCAGGTTTCCGAACACGTTGCGCTTGCTGGCCCAGGTGACGATCCCGCCCCCGACGGCGATCACGTCACTGCCGGGGCGGCCTGCGAAATCCACGCCCCGATGCTGTACACGCCGGCCGGTAAAGGGGTCATTGCGGGGACCATAGCTGGAGGAGATCCAGCCCTGGGTAATGGGCTGCCCCGCCGGGGTCACTTCTTCCTGAAGCTGGCGGCTGAGAATCATGCGATCCAGCAGTCCCAGTTGCGACTGGCGCTCGGCCAGCAGCCTGTCCAGGGCATCCAGCTGGGCCAGCATGTCAGGTGCCTGGCCGAAGCCGGAGTCCAGGGCCTCCGGGCCACCCAGACCGGGCACGCTGGCGAAATCGAATTCACCGTCATCCAGACCGGCCATGGTGACCAGCTTGCCGCCCAGGGCATCGATACGCATAGCGCGGGCCTGGACCTGAGCCAGGCGCATGGTCAGGGCGTCTATATCCGCCTCGGCGGACTCCCGGGCCAGGTGCAGGCTTTCACGCTGCAGCCGGATCTCGTCCTCCCAGACGGCGATGAACTGCTCCGGATCTGCGTGGCGGGCACCAGCCAGGAAACCCGCGGACGCCACCAGCCCGACCACCAGGCTCAGGAAGAGCACAGCAAGCAGACGCATCCGCCAGGACTGAAGATCGAGGCAGCGGCGACAAATCCCGCCCTTAGTCAGAAAGATGATGTTCATTGGAACTCACTGCTAGACTGGGAGCATGATATTACATCCCGGGGCCTTGCCGGGGAAACCCGCGCTGCGCCGGCCTCCCGGCAAAAGGCACCGTTGACCCGATGCAACGTATCCGACAACTGATCAACCCGCGGCTGGTTCGTAAAGCGGGCATCCACGAATCCCTGACCGCCAGCCTGCGACACCTGCTGCCACCGAACATGGCCGCCCATTGCTGGGTTGCTGGCATCGAGGAGGAACAGATCCGCCTAGTCACCGATTCCGGTGCCTGGGCGACCCAGATCCGCTTCCTGCAAAGGGAGATCCTCAAACACCTAAAGTCCCACCATGGCCTGACGGTGCGCCGTGTGCGCGTGTCCGTGGCGGGCAATAGCGATGCCACGCATCAGGAGGCGCCGACACGTCGGCCACTTCGCCCGATGCCCGCCAAGGTGGGCGAATTGCTGCGCCAGACCGCCCGCGGCGTTGAGGATGATGCGCTGTCCCAGGCCCTGGAACGTCTCGCGCGCAAGGCGCGCAAGGACTAAAGACCGCCTCAGAATGCCGTGACCGGCTGGGCGTAGGAGATCGGAGCCACCTGACTCTCATCCTCGAAGGTAATGCATTCCCAGGCATCTTCCTGGGCGATGAGACTGCGGATAAGGCTGTTGTTCAGGGCATGGCCCGATTTGAATCCCGTGAAGGCACCAATCAGGCTGTGGCCCAGCAGGTACAGATCGCCGATGGCGTCCAGGATCTTGTGTTTGACGAACTCATCGTCGTAACGCAGGCCGTCTTCATTGAGGATGCGAAAGTCATCCAGCACGATCGCATTGTCCAGGCTGCCGCCCAGGGCCAGCTGGCGCTCGCGCAACATCTCGATATCACGCATGAAGCCGAAGGTCCGCGCCCGGCTCACTTCCTTGACGAAGGAGGTGGTGGAGAAATCCAGCTCGGCGGTCTGCTGACCGTGACTGAAGATGGGATGCTGAAAGTCGATGGAGAAACCCACCTTGAACCCATCAAAAGGCTCGAAACGGGCCCACTTGTCATCCTCCCGCACCTCGACGGTCCGCTTGATACGGATGAATTTCTTCGGGGCCTCCTGTTCCACGATGCCGGCGGACTGGATCAGGAACACGAAGGGGCCGGCACTGCCGTCCATGATGGGCACCTCGGGGGCGCTCACTTCCACGTAGAGATTATCGATACCGAGTCCGGCGATGGCCGAAAGCAGATGCTCCACCGTCGAGACGCGTACACCCTTGTTGACCAGCGTGGTGGACAGGCGCGTGTCACCGACGTTGTCGGGACTGGCCTTGATCTCTACGGGGGGATCCAGATCTATGCGACGAAACACCACGCCTGCATCCACGGGGGCGGGCCGGAGCGTCACGTAGACCTTCTCACCGGTATGGAGCCCGACACCCGTCGCACGAATGGTGTTCTTGAGCGTACGCTGTTTGATCAAAGATGGATCCCTCTGCTGACTCGGAAAATGTCCGATTGATTCATCATCTAACGGTTATGGACCGCCTGCTTACATGCTAGCAAGACACGGACCATCTTTCCGACAGGCCTGTCACGGCCCGGATGACATACAAAAAACTAGAATATTATGGCACCAGAAGTGCGCAAATGCATGTTTTCACTCCCACAATCCGGCAATCCGGCCCCCACAGGGGGGCCCGACGGTTGCACCATCCGGGGCCTCTCGGCCCGTGAGCGCACCACTTTGGTGCGGACTCAGTCAGCCTGCTTGCGCAGGAAGGCCGGAATGTCCAGGTAATCCATGTTCAGGTGGCCGTTGAGATCCACCGCCGCATTGCCCTGGGTCTTGCGGATGACCGTCGGGCGGTCCAGCTGTCCATAGTCCGGGCTGGCCTCCAGGGGCTGCTCCACCAGCTTGACCTTGGGCTTCTCCGGGGCACGTACCGCCGTGCTGCCCAGACCGGTAGCCACCAGGGTCACCCGCAGCTCGTCGGTCATCTCCGGATCGATCACGGTACCCACCACCACGGTGGCATCCTCGGAGGCGAACTCCTTGATGGCGTCGCCCACTTCCTCGAACTCACCGATGGACATGTCGAGTCCGGCGGTCACGTTCACCAGGATGCCCCGGGCGCCGGCGATGTTCACATCCTCAAGCAGCGGGCTGGCAATGGCGGCTTCCGCCGCAACCCGAGCACGATCCTTGCCGGACGCGCTGCCCGTTCCCATCATGGCCATGCCCATCTCGGACATAACGGTGCGCACGTCAGCGAAGTCCACGTTGATCAGGCCCGGACGGGTGATCAGCTCGGCAATGCCCTGCACTGCACCCAGCAGCACGTCGTTGGCTGCCTTGAAGGCCTCCAGCAGGGAGATGTTCTTGCCCAGCACGGAGAGCAGCTTCTCGTTGGGGATGGTGATCAGGGAATCCACGTACTTGGCCAGGTTTTCCATGCCCGCCTGGGACACGGCCAGGCGCTTCTTGCCCTCGAAGGGGAAGGGCTTGGTGACCACGGCCACGGTGAGGATGCCCATCTCACGGGCGATCTGGGCCACTACCGGCGCGCCGCCGGTGCCGGTGCCGCCACCCATGCCGGCGGTGATGAACACCATATCTGCGCCCTCGATCACCTCGGCGATGCGGTCACGATCCTCCAACGCCGCCTCACGGCCCACCACGGGATCGGCGCCGGCGCCGAGACCCTTGGTGATATGCCCGCCCAGCTGCAGCAGGGTCTTTGCGGAATGGTTCTTCAGCGCCTGGGCATCGGTATTGGCGCAGATGAAATCCACACCCTCGATGTTGGCGTTGACCATGTGCTGCACGGCATTACCGCCGCCCCCGCCGACACCGACCACCTTGATGACCGCGTTCTGGGGAAATGTATCCATAAGTTCAAACATTGTCGTACCTCCTCAACACACTGGTTGATCTGAAATCGTTGAATGTGGACTCGCCACCCGTCTTGCAAATTGCCAATTCGAAATACCTGTTCTTGTTTAAAAATTGCCCTGAAACCAGCTCTTCATCCGTCCCCACACCGCCTTGACGTTGCCTGTCTGGCGCGGCTCCGATGAGCGCCCACCCCGACTCTGATGACCAAACAGCAGCAGCCCCACGCCCGTGGCGTGGATCGGATTGCGCACCACATCCACCAGGCCGCTGACGTGCTGGGGAAGCCCCAGGCGCACCGGCATGTGGAACACCTCTTCGGCCAGATCGATGACCCCTTCCATCTTCGCGGAGCCCCCGGTGAGCACCACGCCGGCGGCCACCAGTTCCTCGCACCCGGAGCGGCGCAATTCCGCCTGCACCAGGGACAGCAATTCCTCGTAGCGGGGCTCCACCACGCCGGCCAGCGTCTGGCGCGAGAGGCGCTTGGGCGCCCGGTCTCCGACACTGGGTACCTCGATGGTGTCGTCCGGGTTGGCCAGCTGGCGCAGTGCGCAGGCGTACTTGATCTTGATTTCCTCGGCGTACTGGGTCGGCGTGCGCAGGGCCACGGCGATGTCGTTGGTGACCTGGTCGCCGGCGATGGGGATCACCGCTGTGTGGCGAATCGCGCCGTCGGTGAACACCGCGATGTCCGTGGTCCCGCCGCCGATGTCCACCAGGCACACGCCCAGTTCCTTTTCATCTTCGGTGAGCACTGCGTAGCTCGAGGCCATCTGCTCCAGGATGATGTCGTCCACCTCCAGGCCGCAGCGGCGCACGCACTTGACGATGTTCTGGGCGGCGGACACGGCACCGGTCACCAGGTGCACCTTGGCCTCCAGGCGCACCCCGGACATGCCCACCGGCTCGCGGATGCCTTCCTGCTCATCGATGATGAATTCCTGGGGCAGGATGTGCAGGATGCGCTGATCCGCGGGGATGGCCACGGCCCGAGCGGCGTCGATCACGCGATCCACGTCGGCGGGCGTCACCTCCTTGTCCTTGATGGCCACCACGCCGGTGGAGTTGAGGCTTTTCACATGACTGCCGGCGATGCCTGTGAACACGGAATGGATCTGGCAGCCGGCCATCAGCTCGGCCTCCTCCACCGCCCGCTGGATGGACTGCACCGTGGACTCGATGTTGACCACCACGCCCTTCTTCAGACCCCGGGAAGGATGCGAGCCGATCCCGACAATCTCGATCTGCCCCTCCTCGTTGATCTCGCCCACAATGGCCTCCACCTTGGAGGTGCCAATGTCCAGACCAACTATCATTCCCTTATCGGATCGCTTCGACATGATGTCTCTCTCTGCCTAATTCATTCGTTCATTGCCCGACAGGGGCTGTCTCGCCCCAGGCCACGGCAATGCCGTTGGTGTATCTCAGGTCCATGCGCTCAATGGACGCATCCCTCTGGGCGGCGATGCGCGGATAGATGCTCAGGAGTCGCTCCAGGTGTGATTCGCTGACACCCCGGCCCATGAGCACCTCGCCGCCATTGGCCAGCTCGATGGTCCAGGCCTGCCGGGCGTCCTCCCGCATGCCGCTTACTTCGAGCCCCACATCCGCCAGCCGTGCCTGCACCGCCAGATAGCGGCGCATCAGGCTGCGCTGTCGACCCTCTCCACCGGTCAGGCTGGGCAGGCCGGGGGGCCGGCTGTCTGCAGTTGGGCTGAACACATCGCCGTAGCGATTCACCAGTTGGCTATCGCCCCAGCGGGCCACCGCAATCTGTTCCTTGACCTGCACCTGCAGGGTGTCCGGCCAGAGCCGGCGCACCGTCACGGTGTACACCCAGGGCAGCTCGCTGGCGGCCCGCTCCATGGCGCCGATATCCACACTGAAGAAGCCGCCGCGCGCATGGGGCCCCAGGGCCGCTTCCACATCCCGGCGATCCAGGTGATGGAACTCCCCCTTGATCTGCACCGAGCGGATCGGCAGGGTGTCCGGTCGCATGGCCCATGCCACGGCGCTGGCGATCATGCCCAGCAGCATCAGCAGCACACCCGCCAGGACCAGCCGGCGAAGCCAGCGTCGCAGTTGCAGACCCTGCCACCAGGGCGCGGTCTGTCCGCGGGGTTTTGCCATGAGGTCCCGGCGCGCCACGTCATTGCCGCTCCCCGTCGCCCAGGGTGTCTGCCAGGATGCGCAGCACCAGGGACTGAAAATCCATGCCCGCCGCCCGGGCCGCCATGGGCACCAGGCTGTGATCAGTCATGCCCGGCACGGTGTTCACCTCGATGAACCAGGGCACGCCCACCCGGTCCAGCATCAGGTCCACCCGTCCCCAGCCCCGGGCGCCCACCGCCTCGAAGGCCTGCAGGGCCATGGTCTGGAGACGCTGCTCCACCGGCGCTTCCAGCCCGCAGGGGCAGTGGTAGCGGGTGGTGTCCGCGCGGTATTTCGCCTCGTAGTCGTAGAAGGCCCGGGGGGTTTCAAGACGGATCAGGGGCAGGGTCTCGCCCCCCAGGATCGCGGCCGTGTACTCCGCACCGACCACCCAGCGCTCGGCGAACACCGGCCAGCCGCAGGCTGCCGCGGCGGCATAGGCCTCGGGCAACTGCCCAACCGACTCCACCTTGCTCATGCCGATGCTGGAACCTTCCAGGGCCGGTTTGACGATCAGTGGCAGACCGATCCCCGAGGCGACCACGTCCCACTTGCTGTGGGCATCAAGCACCTGATAATCCGGGGTCGGCAGACCGGCGCCGCGCCACAGGCGCTTGGTCACCAGCTTGTCCATGCCCACCGCCGACCCCAGCACACCGCTGCCGGTGTAGGGCAGCCCGATCAGTTCCAGGCAACCCTGGATCACGCCATCCTCACCACCCCGGCCGTGGAGCATGTTGAACACCCGGTCAAAACCACCAGCCTTAAGCACCTCAAGCACGTTGCGGTCCGCGTCGATGCCATGGGCGTCCACCCCGGCGTCCTGCAGTGCCTTGAGCACCTGGCCGCCACTGTTGAGCGAGATCTCCCGCTCGGCGGACCAGCCACCCATGAGCACCGCCACCTTGCCGAAGTGCGCCTGGCTCATGAACGCGCCCCCCGGGCAGGACCCGGTTCGCCCACCACGCGTACTTCGGGCTCAAGACGCACACCGAAGCGTGCCTCCACCTGTTCCTGCACATGCCTGATCAGGGATTCCAGATCCGCCGACGTCGCGTTGCCGGTATTGATGATGAAATTGGCGTGCTTCTCGGAGACCTGGGCGCCGCCGATACTGAAGCCCTTGAGGCCGGCCGCTTCCACCAGACGTCCGGCATGGTCGCCGGGCGGGTTGCGAAACACCGAGCCGCAGCTGGCCACGCCGGTGGGCTGGCGCTCGGCCCGCTCCGCCAGCAGGGCCTTGATGCGCGCCTTACCTGCCTGACCGTCACCGGGGCTGAGCCGGAAGGTGGCGGCGGTGAACCACTCCTCGCCGGGGGCGGTGACGCTGCGGTAGGCCACCTGGTATTCATCCGCCTCGCGCAGGTGTCGGCGTGCGCGGTGATCGATGGTCTCCACCGTCTCCACGCAGGACCAGGTCTCACCGCCCCAGGCGCCGGCGTTCATGGCCAGGGCGCCGCCCAGGGTGCCCGGGATGCCGGCCAGGAACTCGGCGCCGGTGAGATCGGCATCGGCCGCGAAACGGGCTAGCTTGGCGCAGGCCACGCCGGCCTCGGCGCGGATACGACCACCCGGCAGCAGGGTCATGTCGTTGAGCGCGCCGGACAGGGCGATCACCGTCCCGCGCACCCCGCCGTCACGGATCAGCAGGTTGCTGCCCAGGCCCAGCCACATCAGCGGCTCGCCGGACGGCAGGGTACTCAGGAAGAAGGCCAGGTCATCCAGGTCCGCCGGCTTGTAGAGCTGGTCAGCGCAGCCACCCACCCGCCAGGAAGTGAAACGGGCCAGGGGTTCCTTGCGGCGCAATTCACCACGCAGCATTTGCAGATTCTCGGCGGTCATCATGGATGTCCCTCCTCTGTACCGGCGCCGCTGGCGGCCAGAGCCGCCGGCAGGGCCGCGGCCAGGGCGCCCACATTACCGGCCCCCTGGGTCAGCAAGACGTCGCCGTCACGGAGCACGCCCCGGACGGTTTCCACAAAGCGATCCAGTGTGTCCACGAACACCGGGTTCACCTGGCCCCGGGCACGGATGGCCCGGGCCAGGGTGCGCCCGTCGGCCCCGGGGATGGGGGCTTCGCCGGCGGCATAGATATCCAGCAGCACCAGGGCGTCCGGATGGGACAGCACCTCGGCGAAGTCCTCGAACAGGTCCCGGGTCCGGGTGTAGCGATGGGGCTGGAAGGCCAGCACCAGGCGCCGGTCGGGCCAGGCGTCCCGGGCAGCGGCCAGGGTGGCGGCGATCTCGGTGGGGTGATGACCGTAGTCGTCCACCAGGGTCACGGTGCCCTCGGGGGTTTGCAGGTCGCCGTAGACCTGGAAACGCCGGCCGATCCCCTGGAACTTGTCCAGGCCCCGCTGGATGGCCTCGTCACTCACCCCCAGTTCATGGGCCACAGCCACGGCAGCCAGGGCGTTGAGCACGTTGTGGCGACCCGGCAGGTTCAGGGTCATCGCCAGGCTGGCCCCGCGCCCGGGCAGGCAGATCTCGAAATGGGTGCGGGTACCCTCTGCGCGCAGATTGCGGGCCGTGACATCCGCGTCCACGTCGATGCCATAAGTGAGCACAGGGCGGCCCAGTTCGGGGATCATGGCCTTGAGGTACTGGTCATTCAGGCACAGCACCGCCAGACCGTAGAACGGCAGGTGATGCAGGAATTCCAGGAAGGTGTCGCGCAGGCGGCCGAAGTCGCCCTGGTAGGTGGCCAGGTGATCAGCGTCGATGTTGGTGACCACGGCGATCATGGGCTGCAGGTGCAGGAAGGAGGCATCGCTCTCGTCGGCCTCCGCCACCAGGTAGGCACCCTGACCCAGGCGCGAATGGCTTGCGGTGCTGTTGAGCCGCCCGCCGATGACGAAGGTGGGGTCCAGGCCCCCTTCCGCCAGCAGGCTGGCCACCAGACTGGTGGTGGTGGTCTTGCCATGGGTACCCGCCACGGCGATGCCATGGCGAAAGCGCATCAGTTCCGCCAGCATCTCCGCCCGGCGCACCACGGGGATGCGGGCCGCCTGGGCGGCCAGCAGTTCCGGATTGCCCGGATCGATGGCGGTGGAGACCACCAGCACATCGGCATCGCGGGCATGGGCCGCGTCATGGCCCAGATGAATGACCACACCCAGGCCCTCCAGACGCCGGGTGACCGGGTTCTGTGCGATATCCGAGCCGCTCACCTGGTAACCCAGGTTGGCCAGCACTTCGGCGATACCGCCCATACCGGAACCACCGATCCCTACGAAATGGATACGGCGAATGCGGCGCATGGGCATGGGTGTGGACTGGTTCATTTCCCAGCACCTCCGGCAAGTTCCGTACACACCCGGGCCACGTTGTCCGTTGCATCGGGCAGTGCGCGGCCCCGTGCGGCCTCTGCCATTTGCAGGGCACGGGCACGGTCCAGGCCCTTGAGTTCGGCGGCCAGACGCCGGGCGTCCAGTTCCGGCTGGGGTATGAGCACGGCGGCGCCCGCCTCGGTGAGATAACGGGCGTTGCTGGTCTGGTGATCGTCTACCGCATGGGGATAGGGGACGAGGATCGAACCCACGCCGGCCGCCGCCAATTCGGCGATGGTCAGGGCACCGGCCCTGCACACCACCAGGTCCGCCCAGCCATAGGCCTCGGCCATCTCCTTGATAAAGGGGGTCACCTCGGCCTTCACACCGGCGGCGGCATAGGCGGCCTTCGCCTCCTCCAGGGTGCGTTCGCCGGCCTGGTGCCGGACCAGGGGCCGGGTCTGCTCCGGCAGACGGGCCAGGGCATCGGGCACGGACTTGTTCAGGGCCAGGGCGCCCAGACTGCCCCCCAGCACCAGCAGGTGCAGGGGGCCTTCCCGACCCAGGAAACGCAGCTCCGGTTCGATCAGTCCGGCGATCTTCGCCCGCACCGGATTGCCCGTATGCTCGGCCTTTAGCTTTCCCGGGAAGGTGCCCGGGAAGGCCTCCAGCACCCGGTCGGCCACCTTCGCCAACCAGCGATTGGTCATACCCGCCACGGCGTTCTGTTCATGGATCACCAGGGGGATACTCAGGGCTGCGGCCATGAGCCCGCCGGGGCCCGAGGCGAAACCGCCCAGGCCCAGCACCGCACGGGGCTTGAGACGCATCAGCAGGGCCAGGGCCGCCCACAGGGCCACGCCCAGGCGCAACGGCGCGAACAGCCAGTTCACCAGCCCCTTACCGCGCAGACCCGCCACCGGCAGGGTGTGAAATTCAATGCCCGCCTCAGGCACCACCCGTGCCTCGAGGCCCCGGGCCGTGCCCAGCCAGATCACGTCCTCGCCCAGTTCCCGCAGGCGCTCGGCCACGGCCAGTCCGGGGAAGACGTGCCCACCGGTACCGCCCGCCATGATCATGATGGGACGCTGGCTCATGCCACCCTCCCCCGCACTGTGCGTCCGCCGCGCAGGGCACCGCTCTCCACCGTCTCCCGGTGGACCCTCAGCAGCAGGCCCACGGCGGCGCAACTCACCAGCATGGAGCTGCCACCGTAACTCATGAGTGGCAGGGTCAGCCCCTTGGTGGGCAGCAACCCCATGTTCACGCCCATGTTGATGAAGGCCTGCAGGCTGATCCACACGCCCACACCGTAGGCCACGTAGGCCCCGAAGGTCTGGCCCGCAGCCTCCGCGGCCCGGGCAATCGCAAAGCTTCGCCACAGGAACCAGCCGTACAACAGCACCACCACCACGATGCCCACCAGGCCCAGCTCCTCGGCCAGCACGGCAAACAGGAAATCGTTATGGGCCTCGGGCAGGTAGAAGAGTTTCTGCACGCTGGCCCCCAGGCCCACACCGAACCAGGAGCCGCTGCCGATGGCGATCAGAGACTGGGTGAGCTGGAAGCCGCTGTTGAAGGGGTCGTTCCAGGGGTCCAGGAAGGCGGTCAGACGCGCCATGCGATAGGGGGTGGTGATGGCCAGCATCGCCATGGCGCCTGCCACCACGCCCATGAGCAAGGCGAACTGCCAGAGCTTGGCACCGGCCAGGAACAACAGGCACAGGCCGATGGCCATGAGCACCACCGCGGCACCGAAGTCCGGCTCCATAAGTAGCAGCATGGCGGCCCCGGAGAGCAGCAACATGGGCCGCAAGAATCCGGAGAATTCCTCGCGCACCGAGCGCCCATGACGGGTCAGGTAACCGG
This sequence comes from Thioalkalivibrio sp., assembly GCA_046260855.1. Lineage (GTDB taxonomy): Bacteria > Pseudomonadota > Gammaproteobacteria > Ectothiorhodospirales > Ectothiorhodospiraceae > Thioalkalivibrio_A. Next base: position 3,148 of record JBHEOJ010000025.1, on the reverse strand, counting down.
CCAGGTAGAGGGTGAACAACAGCTTGGCCACCTCGGATACCTGCAGATTGAACAGGCCCAGGCTCAGCCAGCGCGTGGAGCCATTTACCGTGACGCCCATGCCCGGCATGAGCACCAGGATCAGCAGGAAGTAGGCAAAGCCCAGCAGCAGGCCGGCGGACGCCTGCCAGTAGGCCAGACGCACCCGGTAGGCCACAGCCGCGGCGCCCAGGCCCAGCAGTACATAAAGCGCCTGGCGCTGCAGGAAGAAGAAGGGGTTGCCCAGGTTGCGCTCGGCGATGCCGATGGAGGCGGAGGCCACCATCACCAGGCCCAGGCTCAGCAGGGCCAGCACGCTCAGGGCCAACCCCACGTCCAGGCGCTGCTTGAGCTGCAGCGTGAGCTGCTGCCCGGCGTCCCGTGTTGCCTGGAGGTCCACGGCGCTCACGGGGCGAGCCCCTGCACAGCGGTCATGAAGACCTCGCCCCGGTGCATGTAGTTCTCGAACATGTCCAGGCTGGCGCAGGCCGGGGACAGCAGGACGCTGTCGCCGCTCTCGGCCCGACCGGCGGCCTCGGTCACGGCGCCCTGCATATCCGCCACCTGCACCAGGGGCACCACGCCCTCCAGCACCTGGGCGATGCGCGGTGCGTCCTCTCCAAGCAATACCACGGCCCGGGCCTTGCCCCTGACCGCCTCACGCAGGGGACCGAAGTCCTGGCCCTTGCCCTGGCCGCCGGCGATCAGCACCACCTGCCCCGGGAAACCGGACAGGGCCGCCAGGGTGGCGCCCAGGTTCGTGCCCTTGGAGTCGTTGTACCAGGACACCCCGTGCAACCGCGCCACCCACTGGCAGCGATGGGGCAGACCGGTAAAATGCAGCAGGGCCTCCACCATGGCCTCGGCGGGCAGACCCGCCGCCTCGCCCAGGGCCAGGGCGGCCAGGGCATTGGCGGTGTTATGACGTCCGGCGATGCGCAGCCGGGATTCCGCCAGCCAGGGCATCTCGCCTCTGGCCAGCCAGGGTTCACCGTCACGCTGGATCAGACCCCAGTCGCCTTCATCCGGCGCATCCAGTCCGAAGCTCACCCGAAGGCTGCCCCCGCTCATGGCGGCCACCCGCTCATCGTCCCGGTTCACCACGGCGGTGGCGGCACGGCTCAGGATGCGGGCCTTGGCGGCGGCGTAATCATCCAGAGACGCGTAACGGTCCAGATGGTCGGCGCTGAGGTTGAGTACCGTGGCGGCCACCGGCGCGAGACTCTCGGTGGTCTCCAGCTGGAAGCTGGACAGCTCCAGCACATACAGGGCGGTATCCGGCTCGGCGAGCAGCTGCAGGGCCGGGGTGCCGAAGTTGCCACCCACGGCGACCTGGATACCGGCGGCGCTGGCCATCTCGCCCACCAGGGCGGTGACCGTGCTCTTGCCGTTGGAACCGGTGATGGCCAGTACCGGCGCCCGAACCTTGCAGGCGAACAGTTCGATGTCCCCCAGGATCTGTGCACCGGCGGCCCGGGCAGCCTGGATCGCCGGCTCCATGACACTGACGCCGGGGCTGACCACCAGGCGCTTCATGGTGGTGAACAGCGCGGCATCAAAGGGGCCTTCGTGGATGCTCACGGAGGGAGCCAGACGCTTGAGCTCGGCGCGGCCCGGCGCCTGGGCGCGACTGTCCGCCACGCAGAAGGTCTCCCCACGCGCGTGCAGGTGGCGGGCCACGGAAAGTCCCGTTGCACCCAGTCCCACGATCAATGTGTCAGCCGTGCCGCTCATGTCAGTTCAGTTGTGTCCTTAACGCAGTTTCAGGGTGGCAAGACCCACCAGCACCAGGATCACGGTGATGATCCAGAAGCGCACGATGACCCGGGGTTCCGGCCAGCCCTTCAATTCAAAGTGGTGATGCAGCGGCGCCATGCGAAAGATGCGCCGGCCGGTAAGCTTGTAGGAGACCACCTGCATGATCACCGACAGGGTCTCCACCACGAACACGCCGCCCATGATCACCAGCACGAGCTCCTGGCGGGTGACCACCGCCAGCACACCGAGGGCCGCGCCCAGGGCCAGGGCACCCACGTCGCCCATGAACACCTGGGCCGGGTAGGCGTTGAACCAGAGAAAGCCCAGGCCCGCGCCCACCAGGGCGCCGGTGAAGACCACCAGGTCGCCCACGCCGGGGACGTAGGGGATGCCCAGGTAATCGGCGAAAACCGCGTGTCCGGACAGGTAGGCGAAGATGCCGAAGGCGCCGGCCACCAGCACCGTGGGCATGATGGCCAGGCCGTCCAGGCCGTCGGTGAGATTCACCGCGTTGCTGGAGCCCACGATCACGAACCAGGTCAGCAGGATGAACCAGGGGCCAAGCTCAATGGCCACGTCCTTGAACAGGGGTACATAGAGGGTGGTCTCCACCGCTGACTGGGCGGTGTAGAACAACACGATGGCGATGGCGAAACCCACCATCGACTGCCAGAAGAACTTGGTCTTCGCCGACAGGCCCCTGGAATTGCCGTAGCGCAACTTGCGATAGTCGTCGATGCCACCGATCAGGCCGAACAGCAGGGTCACCATCAACACCGCCCACACGTAGCGGTTGGTGAGATCACTCCACAGCAGGGTGCTCACCGCCACGGCCACCAGGATCAGCGCCCCACCCATGGTGGGGGTGCCTGCCTTGGTCAGGTGGGTCTGGGGACCATCGGTGCGCACCTGCTGGCCGATCTTGTAAAGACTCAGGCGCCGAATCATGGCCGGCCCCACCAGGAAGGCGATGAGCAGTGCAGTGAGCACGCCAAAGATGGCGCGCAGGGTCAGGTACTGAAAGACACTGAAGCCGCGGTAATACTGGCTCAGGAATTCAAACAGACTGAGCAGCATGGGCGACTCCCCCGTTATTGTGTTTATTGTGGTTGCCCGCTTGCAGGGCCTGCACCACCTGCTCCATGCGCTGACTGCGTGAACCCTTGATGAGCACGGTCAGATGCGCGCCCAACATCGGGCGCAACACTTCGATGAGCGCGTCCCGGTCTGCGTGGTGCTGGCCACCCGCACCGAAGGCCTCCACCGCGTGCTGACTCAGGGGCCCGGTGGCGTGCAGATACTCGATATCCAGCGCCCGGGCGCGGCGTCCCACCTCGGCGTGCAGATCGGCCGCGTCCGCACCCAGTTCCCC
>JBHEOJ010000249.1:0-635 GCA_046260855.1 Thioalkalivibrio sp. | reverse complement strand
CCCTTGCACACCGGTCTGATTGCGGTGACAAGACCGCTTACAGCGGACACAATTTTGGGCACAGGCCTCCAAGAGGAGGCGTCTCAGACACTGCCGAGATTCCGGATCCAGACAACGCATGTCCAGGGCATGGAGCCGATTCTCCGCCAACAGTGCCAGCAGGCGCATGGCAGAGATCTCTACCCGAAGCACGTCACCACGCAGGTCCCCAATCATTGGTGTCCTCATCAGGATGGCTGCGGACTCGCGCTGACAGCGGCGTCACAGCGGACTGCAGAATGTTCCGGCGATTCGGGCTGGGCGCTTCCCAGGGCCTCCATCGCCCGGCGCCAGACGCCCGCAGGATCAGAGGACTTGGCTACGGATATCCGGTATTCACCCTCCCCCGCCACCAACTCCAGGCTCACCCGATCCCACCATGTGCACACGCAGCGCACAGCGCGGGCAGCGCTCAGCCTCTGCAGGTCGATGGACAGTGATGACTCCGGGCCCTCCAGGCACAGACACGGGCCTTCCTGACGGCAACTGATGGCCGCTGCCCGAAAGGCCACCTCTGCGGCATGGCTGATCAGACCGATATCCACCGTGAGGGTATGGTCCTCCAGTAGCCTGAGCAAGGTGGGTACATCCCGGAT
>JBHEOJ010000248.1:0-651 GCA_046260855.1 Thioalkalivibrio sp. | reverse complement strand
CCCCCCATCATTCATCCGCGCCATTTATCCGCCCAAGCATGAGCATTCGCGGCGGGATCGCCGCTACGAGGGGCCTCGGGTTTGGATACCTATGATTCCTTCTTGAATCCGTCGGAGACAGCTCCGCGTACTGATTGCACGAGGGCACGGCCGCTGACCGGGCATTCCGCCCGCCCTCAGGTATCACTTATCGAACAGAGGGGCATTCACACATGAACACTAACGCCACCCGTATCGTCTCCTGGGTCCTCGCCCTGATCTTTCTGCTCTCCGGCGGAGCAAAGCTGGTCGGACTGGAATTCGAGATCGAGGCCTTCACACGCTGGGGCTACCCGCTATGGTTCATGTACCTTGCCGGGGCATTGGAGGTGATCGGCGGCATTGCGCTGCTGGTGCCACGCGTCTCTGCGCTGGCATCGGCCGGTCTTGCGGCCTTCATGATCGGCGCTGTGGCGACCCACGTGGTACACACCGAGTGGGCCATGCTGGTGGTGGCCCTGGCTATTATGCTCACCGCTGCGTGGCGAGCATGGGCCGGCACTTCGGACATACTGGCAGTGCGCACCGCGCCGTTGTCCTGATCGCCCCAACAGCGTGAGGTCGGACCAGGGTTTGGGAGGGGGGACACCCATAATCCCACCCCCATCATTC
>JBHEOJ010000247.1:379-652 GCA_046260855.1 Thioalkalivibrio sp. | reverse complement strand
CAAGTGGTGTGCGGCTGTGGCCGTCGCCATCTGGGCGAGTTTCCGGCGGGTGTGACGCCCAACATCAGCTATGGTCCGCGCCTGAAGGCCTATGCGATTGGCCTGAACCAAGGGCATTTTGTCGCCTTGCAGCGTACCAGTCAGATTCTGGGAGACCAGTATGGCGTGGCGCCCTCCGCAGGGACGTTGCAGAACTGGATTCTGGGGATGGCCGATGGCCTGGAGGCGACCTATCAGGCGGCCGGTGACCAGATCCGTCAAGCCGCCGTGGCC
>JBHEOJ010000247.1:0-238 GCA_046260855.1 Thioalkalivibrio sp. | reverse complement strand
GCTCCCTACTGGCGCTACAAGGACTGCGAGCATGTCCTTTGCAATGCCCATCATCTTCGAGAATTGAACTACAGCGATGAACTCACCGGCCATCTTTGGCCGCGACGACTTCGAGAGTCGCTGATCCAGGCCAACGACGCCGTGGCAGAGGCCAAGGCCAAGGGCCTGACCACCTTGCCAAGCGACCAGGTCGAGGCCTTTCTCAAGGCCTACGATGAACAGGTGGCCGAGGGATTGG
>JBHEOJ010000246.1:426-655 GCA_046260855.1 Thioalkalivibrio sp. | reverse complement strand
GCGAGATGGACCCCGCGGACGGCCCGGCCTGTGCGATCATCAAGCATGCCAATCCCTGCGGCGCGGCGCGTGGCGACACGCAGATCTCGGCCTACAAGGCCGCTTTCGATTGTGACCGCACCAGCGCGTTTGGCGGCATCATCGCCTTCAACCAGCCGCTTGAGGCGGCCACGGCCGAAGAGATTGCGGCGATCTTCACCGAAGTTGTGATCGCGCCCGGGGCCAGCGA
>JBHEOJ010000246.1:0-239 GCA_046260855.1 Thioalkalivibrio sp. | reverse complement strand
GTGCAGGACAAGGATGCGGGCCGCCTCGACGCGAGTGATCTGCGCGTCGTGACAAGACGCGCGCCGACCGAGGCAGAAATGTCGGACATGCTGTTCGCGTGGACCGTGGCCAAGCACGTGAAATCCAACGCCATCGTTTATGTGAAGGACGGCGCCACGGTTGGCGTGGGCGCCGGCCAGATGAGCCGCGTCGACAGTTGCCGGATCGCGGCGCGCAAATCGCAGGACATGGCCAACAC
>JBHEOJ010000245.1:423-662 GCA_046260855.1 Thioalkalivibrio sp. | reverse complement strand
CTGCAGACCATGAACGACATGTCCACCAAGACCGGTTCGTCCACCCTGTTCTTCCCCCTGCCCATCGAGATGGGGGAGATATTCAAGGCACTTACTAAGAAAGGATGAAGGTCGAAGGATGAAGGTTGAATGGACACCAGGGATGTTCAACCTTCATCCTTCTGCCTTCATCCTTTGTAACCCCTATAGCCAATCATGAGTGACGCCCCGCAGCTGGAGGTTGCCACCGCTGCCATTGA
>JBHEOJ010000245.1:0-266 GCA_046260855.1 Thioalkalivibrio sp. | reverse complement strand
CGGCAGGCGCCTGGATGATCCCACCGCCCAGATCGACTCACCCAAGCTGGGCCGGCCCTTGCCGGACACCCTGAGTGAGGGGGATGTGGAGCAATTGCTGGCCGCGCCCGATACGGAGCAGCCCCTGGGCCTTCGGGACCGGGCCATGCTGGAGCTGATCTATGCGACGGGGCTTCGGGTATCGGAACTGGTGGGGCTCAAGGTGGATCAGGTGAACCTGCGCCACGGGGTGGTGCGCACCCTGGGCAAGGGGGGCAAGGAGCGCC
>JBHEOJ010000244.1:0-689 GCA_046260855.1 Thioalkalivibrio sp. | reverse complement strand
CGATACCGCCGAGAAGCCCTGCTACGACCAGCAGGCGGTGATGCGCCGCTATGACGTGGTGCGCGAGGTCTGCGACTACATGCTCGACATGGGCTGGGGTCCGTACCAGACCGACCACGAGGACGCCAACGGCCAGTTCGAGATGAACTGGGAGTTCGACGACATTCTCGCCACCGCGGACAAGCACAGCTTTTTCAAGTTCATGGTGAAATCCGTCGCCGAGGCGCACGGGCTGCGCGCGACCTTCATGCCCAAGCCGATCGAGGGGCTGACCGGCAATGGCTGCCATGTGCACATATCCGTCTGGGACGCGCCCGGCGAGGCGGCGCGCACCAATGTCTTTGCCACCGACAAGGGCACCGGTGACACAGGCGAGCTTGGCCTGTCCGACAAGGGCCGCGCGTTCCTCGGCGGGATCATGAAACATGCAAGCGCGCTGGCCGCCATCACCAACCCCACGGTCAACAGCTACAAGCGGATCAACGCGCCGCGCACGGTCTCCGGCGCGACATGGGCCCCCAATTCGGTGACATGGACGGGCAACAACCGCACCCACATGGTGCGCGTGCCGGGGCCGGGCCGCTTCGAACTGCGGCTGCCCGATGGCGCCGCCAACCCCTATCTGTTGCAGGCGGTGATCGTCGCGGCGGGTCTCAGCGGCCTGCGCAGTGATGCCGATCCCGGGACCC
>JBHEOJ010000243.1:411-690 GCA_046260855.1 Thioalkalivibrio sp. | reverse complement strand
CCCCAACCTCATCCGCACGCTCGAGGAGGACCACTTCGATGTCGCCTACCTCGCACTGCACGGGTCCGCCGGTGAGGACGGCACGATCCAGTCGCTGCTGGAACTGATCGGGCTGCCCTACACCGGCCCGGACGTGCTGGCCAGTTCCATCGCCTGGAACAAGCCGATCGCGCAGGGCCTCTACGGTCGCCACGGGCTACACGTCCCCGACCGGGTCACCCTGAGCCAGCAGGCCTTCCGCGAGATGGGTGCGAGCGCCGCGGTGGACCGCATCGCGGG
>JBHEOJ010000243.1:0-381 GCA_046260855.1 Thioalkalivibrio sp. | reverse complement strand
CCTCAGCATCATCCAGGATGCGGCCGCACTCCCCCAGGCCATCGTCGGAGCGTTCAGCTACGCCGAGGTGGTGCTGATCGAACGGTTCGTGGCCGGGACCGAGATCGCGGTGACGGTGCTCGACGGCCAGGCGCTCCCGGCCGTCGAGATCCAACCCAAGGAGGGGGCCTACGACTTCGCGGCCCGCTACACGGCCGGCGCCACCGAGTTCCACGCCCCCGCCCGGCTCGATCCCGATGTCCTCATCGCCTGTGAGCAGGCCGCGGTCACCGCGTACACAGCCATCGGCGCCCGGCACCTGTCCCGCGCGGACATGATCGTGGACGCCTCCGGCACCCCGTGGATCCTGGAGACCGACACCTGCCCAGGGATGACCGGCAC
>JBHEOJ010000242.1:0-691 GCA_046260855.1 Thioalkalivibrio sp. | reverse complement strand
CGCCAGAGGCGAGCGCGGCACCAGCACCCGCTCGTCCACCTTGAACTCCATGCCCATGAAATAGGCCCGGCCGGTGAGATAGGCGGCCGGCTTGCGGGTCTCCACCCGTTGATGCAGCAGATCCAGCACCTGGCGGCGTTCCTCCCGGGTGAGGCGGCAATCCAGCCAGGCGCCGGAGAAGTCATGAGGGAGGTGCGGGACCTGAAAGACCAGCCAGGCGGCCTCGTCCAGGGCATTATCGGTGCCATGACCAAAGAGATGTCCATGAGATTCATGCGGGTGATGGAGGGCTGTGGGATAATACCCCCATGAGCGATCAAGAGGCCAACTGGCGGGACTGGCTCAAGGCCCTGCCCCTGTATCTGCTGCCCCATCACGCCATCTCGCGGGCCGTGTATCGGTGGTCACGATGGGAGACCCGACTGAAGGATCCTGTCGTGGGGTGGTTCATTCGTCACTACGGGCTGAACATGGCCGAGGCCATGGACCCGGAGCCCACCCACTACAGCAGTTTCAATGCCCTGTTCACCCGGGCTTTGCATCCCGACGCCCGGCCCCTAGATACCCACCCGGATGCCCTGCTCAGCCCGGCCGACAGCCGTGTCAGTCAGTTCGGTCGTCTCCAGGACGGACGCATCATTCAGGCCAAGGGGCGTGATTATTCGGCCCAGGAACTCCTGGGGGGTTGCCC
>JBHEOJ010000241.1:449-701 GCA_046260855.1 Thioalkalivibrio sp. | reverse complement strand
CGCCAGCACGCGATTTAGGGCGCTAACCGCGCCGCAGAGGCGCGAAGACGCAGAGTAAAGCAAGGACTGGACAGGATTTACATGATTAACAGGATTAACAGGATTAAATCCGAGACAAAACACACCCGTGATTTTTCATTAATCGTGTAAATCCTGTTAATCCTGTCAAATGTTTCTGCTCTGCGCCTCTGCGGCGTGCCTTCCCCGCAAACCTAGAGACTGAACCTTGGAAACCAGCCCCAAGCTGCGCAT
>JBHEOJ010000241.1:0-242 GCA_046260855.1 Thioalkalivibrio sp. | reverse complement strand
CGCGGGCGCAAGCTTACCCCCGGCCCGGTCAAGCGCCTGGCCCTGGAATACGCCATCCCCGTGGAGCAGCCCGAGGGACTCAAGGTGCCTGAGGCCCAGGAGCGCCTGCGCGCCTACGCGCCGGACATCATGGTGGTGGCAGCCTACGGACTCATCATGCCCAGGGCGGTGCTGGAGATCCCGCGATTCGGTTGTCTCAACATCCATGCCTCCCTGTTGCCCCGCTGGCGTGGTGCGGCACC
>JBHEOJ010000240.1:440-708 GCA_046260855.1 Thioalkalivibrio sp. | reverse complement strand
CAACCCGACCAGCAGCGATCCCAAGGGGGTGGTGCCCGGGCTCATGGCCGTCGGCGAGGCGAGCTGCGCGTCGGTCCACGGCGCGAACCGCCTCGGGTCGAACTCGCTCATCGATCTGGTGGTGTTCGGCCGGGCCGCCGCGATCCGCGCCGGCAAGACGGTGGATTCGGACTCCGCAGTGCCGTCGACCAACACGGGCGAAGTGGACCGGGCGCTGGACCGGTTCGACGGGTTGCGGCATGCCTCGGGCGAGGTGCCGACCGCCGAT
>JBHEOJ010000240.1:0-252 GCA_046260855.1 Thioalkalivibrio sp. | reverse complement strand
GGCAAGGTCGACGACATCAGCGTCACCGACCGCTCGCTGATCTGGAACAGCGACCTGATGGAGACGCTCGAGCTGACGAACCTGATGCCGAACGCGCTCGCCACGATCTATTCGGCCGAGGCGCGCAAGGAAAGCCGCGGCGCCCACGCCTCCGAGGATCATCCCAAGCGCGACGATTCCGACTGGCGCGTGCACAGCATCGCCCGCGCGACCGACAACCGCGTCAATGCCATCCACATCAGCCTCAGCTAC
>JBHEOJ010000024.1:0-23309 GCA_046260855.1 Thioalkalivibrio sp. | reverse complement strand
CCCCGATGGGTTCATGCAAGGTGAAGGCCTGCTTGCCGGCGGAGGCTGTGTTGATGCCCATCGGTATGACGTCGCCGCCATCGGTACGCAGGCAATCGATGCAGATGCGGAGGCTGTCGATGGCGCGGGCGACCTCGACGCGGGAATCCACCAACGGCTTGCCGCCCTCGCACGCCGCCTCCAGGGCGAGGTCCTCGGCACGTTCCGCCATGAGGGCCGCGGTCTTCTCCAGGATTTCGATACGCCGGGGCAGGGGCAGCCAGCCACGGCGATCGCGAAACAGCCCGTGGGCCACGGCCAGGGCCTGCTCCACGCCCGCGGCGCCGACGGTCTCGATCTCGGCGATTATCTTTTCATCGAAAGGGGCGACAACCGCCACATCGACCAGGTGCACGCCGGGGCTGTTGAAACAGGACTCCAGCAGCGGCACCAACTCCGCGGCACTTTCCGGACGATGACCCTGGGCGCCATAGCTTTGCGCATACTGCACGAAGTCGGGGTTGCCATAGTCGAGGCCATAGTCGGCAAAGCCCATGTGACTCTGCTTCCACTTGATCATGCCGTAGGCATTGTCACGCAGGACCAGGACCACCAGGTCCAGGCCGAGGCGCACCGCCGTCTCCAGTTCCTGGGAGTTCATCATGAAGCCGCCATCACCGCAGATGGCCATGACGCGCCGTTCCGGGTGGAGGATCTTGGCCGCCATGGCCGAGGGCAGTCCGGCCCCCATGGAGGCCAGGGCATTGTCCAGCAGCACGGTATTCGACTGATAGGCCCGGTAGTTGCGGGCGAACCAGATCTTGTAGATGCCGTTGTCCAGGGCGATGATGCCATCATCGGGCATGACCATGCGTACATCCGCCACCAGGCGCTGCGGGTAGATCGGAAAACGGTCGTCCCCTGTCCCTTCCAGCAGATGTGCGTCGAGATGCCGCTTCACATCCATAAAGCGGGAGAAGTCCCAGTGCGGTTGCGGACGGATGGCCTGCGACAATCGTTCCACGCTGTCGGCGATATCGCCGATGACCCCCTGCTGAGGGTAATAGACCGCATCGACGGACGCGGTGATGTAGTTGACGTGAATCACCCGCGCCGCGCCGGCGTGCGCCGCGCCCTCGACGTTCGTCGCCTGATTGTGCCGGCCCATGATGAAGGGCGGTTTTTCCACCACATCATGGCCGACATTGATGATCAGGTCCGCCGCTTCCACGGCGCGGTGCAGGAAATCATCCCCGGATAGGGCGGCATTGCCCAGGAACAGGGCATGACGCTCATCCACCACACCCTTGCCCATCTGGGTGCTGAAGAAGGGGATGCCGGTTTTTTCCACGAAGGCCGTCAGGACATGGCAGGTATGAAAGCGGTTGGCGCCGGCCCCGATCAGCAGCAGGGGGTGGCGGGCGGTCTCGATCATCTCCACGGCCGCCGCGATGGAGGGTTCGCTGGCGTGGGGGCGCTCGAAATGACTGCGGGCGATGACCGGGGCGCTGGCCTGCTCGCGCGCGATATCCTCAGGGAGTTCCAGGTGCACGGCGCCGGGGCGTTCGTCCTCGGCACGCCGGAAGGCCTCGCGTACCCGGGAGGGGATGTTTTCCGCACTGCTGATCTGGCGCGTGTACTTGGTAAGCGGCTGCATCATGTCCACCACGTCCAGGATCTGGAATTCTCCCTGCTTACTGACCTTGATGGGCTTCTGGCCGGTGATCATTAACATGGGCATGGCGCCAAGCTGGGCGTAGGCCGCGGCGGTGACCAGGTTGGTGGCGCCGGGACCGAGGGTGGCCAGGCATACACCGGTCCTGCCGGTGAGACGCCCATGGGTGGCCGCCATGAAGCCCGCGGCCTGCTCATGGCGGGTGAGGACCAGGCGGATGGCGGATGTTCGCAGGGCCTCGAGCAGGTCCAGGTTCTCCTCGCCGGGGATACCGAAGATGTACTGGACGCCTTCCGACTCCAGGGCCTTGACGAACAGTTCGGCTGCCTTCATGAAAGCGTATTCCTTATCGTGTCATTGCGCTGGATGCGATCCATGGTTGTGCCGCGGTCATTGTCGGCATGGGTGTGGCAATACAGCGGCATGAAGCGTTCGCCCGGGAATTTCGGGGACAGTATACCCTTTACAATAGCGTCCACATTCGCGGCAGGATGAGTGAAGATCACGAGAAGATGCGTTATGGCCAGGATAGGTCGTGTTGTCATTCCCGAGTATCCGCATCATGTGACCTAACGGGGTAATCGCCGCCAGCGGGTCTTGCTCATTGGGCGACACACTCGCACCGGAAGACCACTCGGTGACGTAACCTTTGTAGAACATCTCGAAGCTCTTAGCGGAAAGTGACTGGTGCCGAAACGCCCCAGGCGTAAGGCTCGCCGGGAAACGGAATAGGTATACTGTCCCCGGAATCCCGCGGAATCTTGTCCGGTGCAGCGCCTTGTTATCCCGATTGGTCAATCGGGGTTTTCGAAGCCGAACCGTTCTCCGGCCTTCCATGCCTCACGATTATTGCCATCGTTCGGGATCCCACCAGATTCCTTAAGAATCCGTGCGAGATGCATGCAATTCCAGGTCATGATCGTGGTGTTCCGTTGCGTGAAGTCATTGTCGAAACCGACGCGTCCGCCGTCTTCCGTCGCGTCACCATACGATGGCCCGGGACCTGCCTCGCCGATCCACCCGCAATCGGCTTGTGGCGGCGTTGTATAACCCAAGTGATTTAGCGCATACCCTATGGTCATTGCCGTGTGCTTAATTCCATCTTCGTTTCCGGTAATTACGCAGCCTCCGACTTTATCGTAATAGATCGACTGCCCTTTATCATTGAGTTCACCAGACATCGCGTACAGACGCTCGATAAGTATGCGACAAATCGAACTCTCTTCCCCCAGCCAAATCGGAGTCCCCACAACCAGAATTTCAGCCGCTTTCACCTTTTTCCATATCTCGAGCCATTCGTCTTTCTCCCATCCGTGCTTCGTCATATCCGGATAGATGCCGGGTGGAATGTCGTGTGCGGCTAGATGCAAGTGTTCGACCGAAACACCGTTCTTTGCCATGATCGACGCGGAAGCATTAAGGAGCAACCTCGTGTGACTATCCTCTGCCTTTTTCTTTAGAGACGTGTTAATGAATAAGGCGTTGAGTTCCGCGAATTTCGTCATGGTGTACCCCAGTATAAAGTGGATCCAATCCGCCTGTGATCGGGAAAACGCCGAGCTAACCTGCGAGCTACGAGGCGCGAAGCGCCGACGTGGCGAGTCAGGTTGAGCGACCTGTTATGTGGCGATTGCTTCACTCAGAACTCCAGCGGCTCCAATGTGGCTGACAATTTTCCGCCCCAAAGATCCTTTCGCATTGATAGCGCCAACTTCTTGAACAACTCTGCGGATTCTGGGCTGGAATTCCGGGAACAGTATAACCTTTTCTATAGCGTCCACATTCGTGGCAGGATAAGCGAGGAACACAAGTGAGTTATGGCCAGGGTGGGTCGTGTTGTCGTTTCGGGGTATCCGCATCATGTGACCCAACGGGGTAATCGTCGGCAGAGGATCTTTTTTCCGAAGCGGACTATCGCTACTACATCGACCTTATGGCGGAGTTCATCGAAGCAATCCAAACGGGGGTTTGGGCCTGCTGTCTCATGTCCAAGCACGTCCATCTGGTGATGGTTCGGAGTGGATCTTCGCCCCGATTCTGCGCGGCCCGGTAGCCACAGGCACCTCCGAGTCGCACTGAAGGCCGACCTAAGGCTTTACTCTCCCCGCACACGACGGAAGGTGGTGGACTTGCACTTAGGGCAGGGGGGGATGTGGCCGCTGCTCTTGAAGTGCAACTCTTCGCCACATTCGGTGCAGGCAAGTACACCGGGGCCGGTGATCTCGCCGGTGTGGCGCTCGCGCACGGCGGCGCGGGCGGCGATCTCGGCGATCTCCACACGGGTGCGGTCGGCGATTGAGCCGAGCAGGTCCATGATCCGTGCCTCGATCAGTTGCAGATCCATGCGGAACCAGTTCTGGTAGTCCTTGCTGGATTCGTTGAGGTAGTCCGCCATGTCGTGCAGATCCCGACGGACGTAGTCACCCACCTTCTCGGCCTCTTCCCGGCTGATCTCCCCCAGCTCCACCGCCTTTTCACGGGCGGTATCCAGGGCATGTTCCAGGGTGGGTGCAACCTTCTGCTCGGCGGTGTCCAGGCTGTGACGCACCCGTTCCAGCATGCGGTCGTAGGCATGGGCTAGACGGTCTTTGGCGTTCTCGTGCTGGGGTTGATCGCTCATGGGTGTCCTCGCTTGGATCGGTCGGTATGACAATGCCTTGAGACTAGCAACTTGGAGAGCGAATAACTACGGCGATGATTCCGCTCAGGGCTGAGTCTTTCCATCGGGTTTTCGCTGACGAGCCTGGCGCCGGCGCAGGCGTCGGGCGGTGAGCATGGCCGAGATGCGGTGGGTCAGCAGATAGCCAGCCACGGAGACCGGGGTGGCGACCAGAAGGCTGCCCAGGATGGTGAATGCGATCTCGTCTCCCAGCCCTCGGGGGTGCCAGCCTTCCGGGCCGGTGAGCAGCGAGGGCAACGCGGTGAACACGGTCTCCCCCAGTTCGTGGAAGGCCCAGTACAGCGGTGCCATGGTGAGGGGGTTGCTGACGAAGGAGACGGCGAAAGCAGCGGGGAAGTTGCCGGCCAGGAGCATGCAGGCGGTGATCATCAGGGCGCTCTGAATGCCCACGGTGGGCGTCAGGCCGATGAACAGCCCGATGGCAATGCCCCGGGCTACGGCCTCCTGCCCACCCTTGAGGCTGCCTGCGGCGTGAAGCGCATCGCGCAGCCGGGGATGTCGCGAGAGCCAGACATGGGCCTTCCAGCGCAGTGCCCGGAAGCGGACGCGCGTGGCATTGAACACCTCAGCTGTCCCCCCGCATGCAAAGTCACCCTGATGATTTCCTGCATTGTCAGCCAATTCGCTGCAAATCGCACAGGTTTGTCGGGATTTTCCTCCGGGGGACTGTGACGTTCACGCCTGGATGGGCGCCGGGCTCAGGCGACGCTGCCGAACCCCGATTGCACGGCCCCGGTGGGGGCTTGCAGGCCGGCGAGCCGGCAACCCTGGGCCACGGGGCCGCCGGGCAGTAGTTCGTAGAGGTACTTGCGACCCCCCTTCTGGTGAAATTTCTCTTCCAGGGCATCACTCAGTTCGCGCAGGTTGACCCGGCTGTCCTCATGGCGGCGGTAGTACTCCTGCAGGGCCCGGACTACGGTCCAGTGGTCATCATTGAGGCTGAGTCCGTCTTCCCTGGCCACACGGGTGGCGTCTTCCCGGCTCCAGCCGGACGGGGCATGGCGAAACTCGGGGTCGTGGCTTGCGGCGCTGGGGTTGAGGATCTCGTTCATGCTGGAACTCATGGGACACCTCCGCAGGGGATGACTGGGCTGTTCAACATCGAGTGTAGTTCCTGGCGCACAAACTGGCGGACGAGGGGCACCCGATGGCCCACTCGATGGCCTAAAGCCCGGCTTTTCGGCCGGTTCTGGGGATCTTCGGTTGGAGGGCGCTGCGCCCGCTGGTATCCTGCTCCATTGCCCGGACGGCCCTTCACGGGCCTTCCCCATCCCCGACGCCCCTGAAGAACGGTCCATGCAAGAACACTACGAACCCGAATCCCTGGAACGCCAGGCCCAGACCTGGTGGAACGAAAATCAGACCTTCCGTGCCCGTGAGGACGCCCCCGGCGAACCCTTCTACTGCCTGTCCATGTTCCCGTACCCCTCCGGGCGGCTGCACATGGGCCATGTGCGCAACTACACCATCGGGGATGTGATCTCACGCTACCAGCGCATGCAGGGGCGCAATGTGCTCCAGCCCATGGGCTGGGACGCCTTCGGCCTGCCAGCCGAGAACGCGGCTATCAAGCACCAGGTGCCGCCCGCCAAGTGGACCTACGAGAACATCGACTACATGCGCACCCAGCTGCAGCGCCTGGGATTCGGTTATGACTGGGACCGGGAGCTGGCCACCTGCCGACCCGAGTACTACCGCTGGGAACAGTGGCTGTTCACCCGCCTGATGAAGAAGGGCCTGGCCTACAAGAAGACCGCCATGGTGAACTGGGATCCGGTGGATCAGACCGTGCTGGCGAACGAGCAGGTGATCGACGGCAAGGGCTGGCGCTCCGGCGCGCCGGTGGAGCGTCGGGAGATCCCTCAGTGGTTCCTGCGCATCACTGACTATGCCGAGGAGCTGCTGACGGGTCTGGACGGGCTGCAAGGCTGGCCGGAGCAGGTGCGCACCATGCAGCGCAACTGGGTGGGGCGTTCCGAGGGTCTGGAGCTGGAGTTCGAGGTGACCGGCGAATCGGCGTTGACCGTGTACACCACCCGCCCCGATACCCTCATGGGTGTCAGCTATATGGGTCTGGCCCCGGAGCATCCCCTGGCCGCCAAGGCGGCCGGGAACGATCCGAAGCTGGCCGAGTTCATCGAGGCCTGCCGCCATACCAAGGTCTCCGAGGCGGATATGGCCACCTTGGAAAAACAGGGCATGGACACCGGCTTCAGGGCCCGGCATCCCATTACCGGCGACGAGATACCCATCTGGGTGGCCAACTTCGTGCTCATGGAGTACGGCACCGGCGCGGTGATGGCCGTGCCCGCCCACGATCAGCGTGACTGGGAGTTCGCCAGGCAATACGGCCTGCCCATTCGCCAGGTGATCATCCCCGCCGAGGATGGTGTGGTGGTGGACCTGGAGAAGGGCGCCTTCACGGACAAGGGTGTGCTGGTGGGGTCGGCCCAGTTCAACGGACTGGGTTCTGAGCAGGCCTTCGATGCCATCGCCGATTTCCTGGAGAAGCAGTACAAGGGGCGGCGACGGGTGAACTACCGGCTGCGTGACTGGGGTGTGTCCCGTCAGCGCTACTGGGGTTGCCCCATCCCGGTGATCAACTGCCCGGACTGCGGCCCGGTGCCGGTACCCGAAGACCAGCTGCCCGTGGTGTTGCCCGAGGACGTGGCCTTCGACGGTGTGGGCTCGCCCATCAAGAAGATGCCGGAGTTTATCGATACCACCTGCCCGCAATGCGGCGGCAAGGCGGAGCGGGAGACGGACACCTTCGACACCTTTTTCGAGTCCTCCTGGTATTACGCCCGCTACACCAGCAAGGACGCGGACGGCGCCATGCTGGATGAGCGTGCCCGCCACTGGCTGCCGGTGAACCAGTACATCGGCGGTATCGAACATGCGGTACTGCATCTGCTCTATGCGCGCTTCTTCCACAAGCTCATGCGCGATGAAGGCTTGGTGCCGGGGGACGAGCCGTTCACGAATCTGCTCACCCAGGGCATGGTGCTCAAGGACGGGGCGAAGATGTCCAAGTCCAAGGGTAACACCGTGGACCCGGAGTCCCTGATCGAGCGCTACGGCGCCGATACCGTGCGTCTGTTCATGATGTTCGCCGCGCCCCCAGAGCAGTCCCTGGAATGGTCCGACTCCGGCGTGGAGGGGGCCTATCGCTTCCTCAAGCGCCTGTGGAAACAGGTCCATGAGCATGTGCAGGGCGGCAAGGCCCCGGTCCTGGACAAGGCGGCACTGAGCGCCGACCAGCAGGCCCTGCGCCGCAAGCTGCACCAGACCCTGGCCAAGGTGAGCGACGACATCGGTCGGCGCTATACCTTCAACACTGCGATTGCCGCCTGCATGGAGCTGATGAACGAACTGGGCCGCTTTGACGACCAGGGCCCCCAGGGCCGTGCCGTGATGCAGGAGGCCCTGGAGATCACCGTGCTGATGCTTTCACCCATCGTTCCCCACATCGCCCATCAGCTCTGGAGCGAGCTGGGTCGTGAGGGCGCGGCGGTGGCGCAGACCTGGCCGGCGGTGGATGAATCGGCCCTCAAGAGCGACACCGTGGAGCTGGTGGTTCAGGTCAACGGCAAGCTGCGCGGTCAGATCCAGGTGCCCGCCAGTGCCGACCGTCCCGCCATGGAGCAAGCGGCCCTGGCCGACGAGAATGTGCAGCGGCACATCGAGGGCAAGACGGTGGTGAAAGTGATCGTGGTGCCGGGGCGTTTGGTCAACGTCGTCGTGAAATGAGCAGAGACAAGATGCAAGAGACAATAGGCAAGACGAACGGCGGGCAAAAGGCGCTCGGGATTTGCTTGTTGCTTGCTACTTGCCTCTTGTCTCTATTCCTTGCTTCCTGCGGTTTTCAGTTGCGTGGTCCGACAGAGTTGCCGCCGGAGATGGCGCGTACTTACCTCACTGGCGTGAACCCCAATCAGGGCTTTGCCCGGGAATTGACCGGGCTGCTGAGGGCCAGCGGCGTGACCCTGGTGGACAGCCGGGAGGCGGCCAGTGCCGAGTTCCGGGTCCGGCGCCTGCTCACGGATCGCCGTGTGCTGTCCGTGGGGGGTGACGCCCGGGTCAGCGAGTATGAGTTGTATATGGTCCTGGAGTACGAGCTGCGAGGCGTGGACAGCGAGTGGTCCATGGAGCCGGTGACCCTGAATATCACCCGGGATTACGTCCACGACCCCTTGCTGGTGCTGAGCCAGGGGGAGCAGGAGCGCACCCTGCGCGAGGCCATGAACCGGGACCTGGCCCAGCTGGTGATGTTCCGGCTGCAGGCGGGGCGGTGAGTCTTTATGAATGGACAGGATGAACAGGATTTCTCGGGATGAACAGGCAGAAACATGGGAGCTGAACTCCGAACAGATCATTCGACCCGGGTGCTGAAAGATCGCCCAGGCGGTTTTCAGGCATTCAAGTATCCTGTCATTCCTGAAAAAATCCTGTTCATCCTGTCCATTCCCGCCTGTTCCCCATGCGTCTGAAACCTGAACAACTCGCCCGTCACCTGGAGCAGGGTCTCGCCGCCGTGTACCTGTTCTCCGGTGATGAGCCCTTGCAGCTCATGGAGGCGGCGGATGCGGTGCGTGCTGCAGCCCGCGCCCGGGGGTTCACGGAACGGGAGGTGTTCACGGCGGATAAGGGTTTTGACTGGGGTGCGCTGTCGGCGGCCTCGGACAGCCTGTCCCTGTTTGCCGAACAGCGCATCCTAGAGCTGCGCCTGCCCACGGGCAAGCCGGGCACCCAGGGGGCCAAGGTGCTCGGGGCCTACGCGCAGCGTCCCGCCGATGACACCCTGCTCATGGTCCATGCGGGCAAGCTGGACAAGGGGGCGTCCAACAGCAAGTGGGTTAAGGCCCTGGATCAGGCGGGCGTCATGGTCCAGGTCTGGCCTCTGTCGCTTTCTGAGACTGCCGGCTGGATCGCCCGGCGTCTGCGTGCCCGGGGCATCAAGCCCGATGAACAGGCGGTGCGCCTGTTGGCGGACCGGGTGGAAGGCAATCTGTTGGCTGCCGCCCAGGAGGTGGACAAGCTGGTGTTGCTGCGGGGGGATGGCCCCCTGGATGTGGAGGGGGTGCTGGAATCGGTCACCGATGCCGCCCGCTACACCATCTATGACCTGGCCGATGCGGCCCTGGCAGGGGACAGTACCCGGGCGGTGCACGTGTTGAACGGCCTGCGCGGCGAGGGGGTGGAGGCGATGCTGATCCTCTGGGCCCTGAGCCGGGAGGTGCGCAGCCTCACGGATATCGCCGAGAAGCTGGATGCCGGCATGCCGGCGGCCCAGGCCATGAAGGGCGTCTGGGCAAAGCGGGCGCCCCTGGTCAAAAAGGCCCTGTCCCGGCACCGGGCCCCGGCCTGGCGAGCCCTGCTGGCCCTGTGTGCCCGCACGGACCAGGTGATCAAGGGCCAGGCGCCGGGCAGGGCGTGGGATGAGTTGTTACAATTGACCATAGGTATGGCTGGACGTCCGTTGTTTGGGCGGCCCGCCTCCCGCACCGCGCCGTAGTTTGGTTTCTCTGTGACCTCTGTGGCAAAGCGCCTTTCAAAACATTCTTGCCACAGAGGTCACAGAGGTCACAGAGGCTAAGGGCATTGCTGGGCAAGGCCCTTAGGATAGTTTCCTATGTGCTCGCCCCTTTGCCTCGCGAAGTTCCGTATCACGTAGACGTGATCGGATACGGGGCCTCGGGATTGGTACAGAATTCGACGAATCTGGATGACGGATGGCAATGAACGCAGTGCTTGAAAACATGACGGGCGATATCGAAGGGCAGATGCAGGAGATGGGGCGCCGGGCCCGCCTGGCCTCCCGTGCGCTCGCCCGTGCGGAGACCGGCGTTAAGAACGACGCGCTCACGGCCATGGCCGGGATCATCGAGCAGCGCGCCGAGGCCCTGATGGCGGAAAACCGCAAGGATCTGGAGGCCGGCGAGCAGAACGGTCTGGACGCGGCCCTGCTGGATCGCCTGGCCTTCACGCCCGAGCGCATCGCGGTGATGGCTGAGGGCCTGCGTCAGATCGCCACCCTGGCCGATCCGGTGGGTGCCATTTGCGATCTCAACTACCGGCCCAGCGGCATCCAGGTGGGGCGCATGCGCGTGCCCCTGGGTGTGATCGGCATCATCTACGAATCCCGGCCCAACGTGACCGTGGACGCGGCAGGCCTGTGTCTTAAATCCGGCAACGCCTGCATCCTGCGCGGCGGCTCCGAGGCATTTCATTCCAACCGGGCCTTGGCCGAATGCATCCGCGCCGGCCTGGAGCAGGCGGGCCTGCCCGGCGACGCGGTGCAGGTGGTGGGCACCACCGATCGTGCCGCCGTGGGCGCGCTGCTGCGCATGAAAGAGCACGTGGACGTGATCGTGCCCCGGGGCGGCAAGGGACTCATCGCCCGGGTGAGCGAGGAATCCCAGATCCCGGTGATCAAGCACCTGGACGGGGTCTGCCACGTGTATCTGGACGACGGCGCCGATCCGGACAAGGCGCTGAAGGTGTCCATCAATGCCAAGACCCATCGCTACGGCACCTGCAACACCATGGAGACCCTACTGGTCTCACGGACCGTGGCCGACGCGCTCCTGCCGGCCCTGGGCAAGGCCTTTGCGGAGAAGGGCGTGGAGTTGCGCGGCTGCGAGGCCACCCGGGCCATCCTGCCCGGTATCCATGAGGCCACAGAGCAGGATTGGCACGAGGAATATCTGGCCCCGGTGCTGGCGGTGCGCGTGGTGGAGGGTCTCGATGCCGCCATTGAGCACATCAACACCTACGGCTCCCACCACACCGACAGCATCATCACCGAGGACTACACCCGGGCGCGCCGTTTCCTGCGCGAGGTGGATTCCAGCTCCGTGATGGTCAACGCCTCCACCCGCTTCGCTGATGGTTTCGAATACGGTCTGGGCGCCGAGATCGGCATCAGCACCGACAAGCTCCACGCGAGGGGCCCGGTGGGGCTGGAAGGGCTGACCACGCTCAAATACGTGGTGTTGGGCGACGGACATGTACGTAACTGAACACCAGTGGCAAGTCTCAAGTGGCAAGTGGCTAGGAAAGCGCTCCTTGCCACTTGAGACTTGCCACTAGCCACTGCCCTCATGATAGGCATCCTCGGCGGCACCTTCGATCCCATCCACTTCGGGCACCTGCGTCCGGCACTGGAGGTGATGGAGCACCTGGGGCTGGATGAGGTGCGCTTTGTGCCTTGTGGCATCCCGCCTCACCGGCGTACCCCTGTGGTCTCCGTGGAGCACCGCCTGGCTATGGTGGAACGGGCGGTGCACGATCAGCCGGGTTTCGTGGTGGATCGGCGTGAGCTGGATCGCGACGGGCCTTCCTACAGCGTGGATACCCTGGAGAGCCTGCGCGGGGAGCTGGGTGGGGATACGCCCCTGTGCCTGATGATGGGCATGGACGCCTTTGCCGGGCTGAGCTCCTGGCATCGTTGGCAGGAGATCCTGGATCTGGCCCATGTGGTGGTGGCCCATCGCCCCGGCAGCCCCGTCTCCCATGATTTCGGTGACTGGGTCAACGAGGCAGTGGCAACGGACCCCGCGGATCTGCGCCGCTGTCCTGCCGGCGGGGTGTTCTTTCAGCCGGTGACCCAGTTGGATATCTCCGCCACTTCCATCCGTGCCATGTTGCGCCGGGGCGAGAGCCCCCGTTATCTCATGCCGAGCAGTGTGCTCGATTACATCCGTGCCCAGGGCCTTTACCTGGACCAGACAAACACCCAGGGCACCGCGACGCGGTACGCCTGAATCATCATCCGTTTACGGGGTAGACATGCAGACTGAACAACTTACCGAACTGGTCATCAAGGCCCTGGAAGATCTCAAGGGCCTGGATATCAAGACCATCGACGTGCGCGGCAAGACCGCCATTACCGACATGATGGTGATCGCCAGCGGCACCTCCGATCGCCATGTGAAGTCCCTGGCCGACACCGTGGCGGTCAAGGCCAAGGAGGCGGGTGTGATGCCCTTGGGCGTCGAGGGGGGCGGGGATAACGAGTGGGTGCTGGTGGATCTCAACGACGTGGTGGTGCATGTGATGCTGCCCCGGGTGCGTGATTTCTACAATCTGGAAAAGCTCTGGCTCACCGACGCCGCGGGCACCGAAGAATCCGAAGCAGTCAGCAAGGTCAAGCGTCTGCGCGGCTGAACCCGCGCACGCGCCGTAACGCCTCATGCGTATTCATCTACTGGCCGTGGGCGAGCGCATGCCCGCCTGGGTCAATGAGGCCTTCGGGGAATACGCAGGGCGTTTGCCCGGCGAATGCAGCCTGAGCCTCAGGGAGATCCCCGCCCTCAAGCGCGGCAAGAACGCCGATCTCGCCCGCATTGCCCAGGAGGAAGGTGCCCGGCTGCTGGAGGCCATCCCCAGGGACTGCTTCGTGGTGGCACTGGACGAGCGGGGGCGCAGTTTCTCCACGACGGATCTGTCCCAGCGTCTGGACGAATGGATGCACTCAGGACGCGACCTGGCCCTGCTGGTGGGTGGTCCAGAAGGGCTTACCGACGCCTGTCGCCGCCGAGCGGATCTGACCTGGTCCCTCTCGCCCCTGACCTTTCCCCACCCGCTGGTGCGGGTGATCCTTGCAGAGCAGATCTACCGGGCGTGGAGTCTGTTGAGGGGGCATCCGTATCACCGGGAATGAAGCTTGCGGAAGGATGAAGGTCGAAGGATGAAGGTGGAATGAGACCTGTCTTTTGATTCATCCTTCAACCTTCAACCTTCAACCTTGATTCATCCCTATGCTCATCCTCGCCTCATCTTCCCCTCGCCGTCGCGAACTGCTGGACCAGATCGGCGTCTCATACCGGGTACAGCCGGTGGACGTGGATGAAACGCCACTGCAGGGCGAGATGCCGGAGGACTTTGCCCGGCGTATGGCCCTGACCAAGGCCCGGGCCGGATGGAAGGCCCAGCTCAGCGGACTGCCGGTGCTGGGGGCCGATACCGTTGTGACCCTGGAGGGGGCCATACTGGGTAAGCCCGTGGATCGCAGCGATGCCCTGCACATGCTGGGCAGGCTTTCCGGCAATACCCACCAGGTACTCTCCGCCGTGGCCATCAAGCAGGCAGATCGGGAGACCGTGACCCTATCCCGGACCCGGGTGCGTTTTCGCACCCTGTCTCCGGTGCAGATCAGTGACTACTGGGACAGCGGCGAGCCCGCCGACAAGGCCGGCGCCTACGGCGTCCAGGGGATGGGCGCGCTGTTTGTGGAACACATCGAGGGCAGTTACACCGGCGTGGTGGGGCTGCCCCTGTACGAGACCGGACAACTGCTGGCGGCCTTCGGCGTGGCCCACGGTCGCAACGCTTCTGAACAAGGATCCTAAATAGCATGATGGGCACCGAGATACTCATGAACGTCACCCCCCAGGAGACCCGCGTGGCCCAGGTGGAGAATGGCGTACTGGTGGAACTGAACATGGAGCGTGCCCGTCGCCGCGGGCTGGTGGGCAACATCTACAAGGGTCGGGTGAGCCGTGTGCTGCCGGGCATGGATGCAGCCTTCGTGGATATCGGTTTGGAACGGGCCGCTTTCCTGCATGCCTCGGACGTGGCGCCCGTGGAGCGTGAGGAACTGCCCAACGGCGATCACAAGCCCACCGAGCCGATCCAGAAGCTGCTGCGCGAGGGTCAGGACATCCTTGTGCAGGTGATCAAGGATCCCATCGGCACCAAGGGCGCGCGCCTGACCACCTACATTACCGTGCCCTCCCGCTACCTGGTGCTGATGCCCAACAACCCGACGGTGGGGGTGTCCACCCGCATCGACGATGAGGCCGATCGCTCACGCCTCAAAGGGGTGATGGAATCCATCCTCGCGGACCAGGGTCAGGGGCACGGCTTTATCGTGCGCACCGCCGCCGACGTGGCCAGCGAGGAGGCCATGCGCAATGACGTGCTCTTTTTGCACAAGCTTTGGCATTCCATCAGCGAACGGGCCGCCCAGGTGCCCTCGGGGGCCGAGGTGTACATGGATCTGCCGCTGACCCTGCGCATCCTGCGTGACATGGTGGGTGTGGAGCTGGAGAAGATCCGTGTCGATTCCCGGGAGACGATGCTCAAGGTTAATGAGTTCGCCGAGGCCTATGTGCCGGAACTGGTCGGACGCATCGAGCACTATCCCGGCGAACGACCCATCTTTGATCTCTACAACGTGGAGGATGAAATTCAGAAGGCACTGGAACGCAAGGTGGAACTGAAATCCGGCGGCTATCTGATCTTCGATCAGACCGAGGCCATGACCACCATTGATATCAACACCGGCGCCTTCGTAGGCCATCGCAACCTGGAAGAGACCATCTTCAAGACCAACCTGGAGGCGGCCCAGGCCATCGCCCGGCAACTGCGCCTTCGCAACCTGGGCGGGATCATCATCGTCGACTTCATCGACATGACCCAGGATGAACACAAGCGCCAGGTGTTTCGTGCCCTGGAAAAGGCCATGGAGAAGGATCACGCCAAGAGCCAGCTCTGCGAGGTCTCGCCCCTGGGTCTGGTGGAGATGACCCGCAAGCGCACACGGGAAAGCCTGGAGCGCATCCTGTGTGAGCCCTGTGTGACCTGCGCCGGCCGGGGTTACCTCAAGTCCGCGGAGACCGTGTGCTACGAGATGTTCCGGGAGATCATGCGCGAGGCTCGCCAGTTTGATGCCAAGGAGTTGCTGGTGATGGCCTCCCAGGAGGTGGTGGACCTGCTGCTGGACGAGGAGTCCGCCAGCGTGGCCCAGCTGCAGGAATTCATCGGCATCCCCATCCGTTTCCAGGTCGAGGGGCTCTATACCCAGGAGCAGTTCGACGTGGTACTGCTCTGACCGGCGGACACAGCGGCCGGCATGTCCAGTGACACTCACCCAGAGCAGGCCCCCGGTACACCACGTCGGCGTCCGGGCGGCGTGCGTGCGTGGCGGGGCTGGCTGAGCCGATTCAAGACCGTCGGTATCTGGGTCGGGGCCGTGGTTCTGATCCTGCTGGCGGTGCTGGTCTCCGCTTTGCGACTGGCACTGCCCATGGCCTCGGACTACCGGGCGCAGGTGGCCGGCGAGTTGGGTGAAGTACTGGGGCACCGGGTGGAGATCGCTGCCCTGGATGCCCGCTGGCGACTTCTGGGGCCGCGTATCCTGCTGGATGACGTGGCCATCTACAGTGACTCGTCCACGAATCCGGTGCTGCGCCTGTCCCAGGTGGACGTGGGCGTGCGTGCCATCCTGAGCCTCTGGCAGCGTCAGCTGCGCGTGCATTCCGTGCGTGTGCTGGGTGCAGACGTGCACCTGTTGCGCGATGCCGAGGGCGGTTTTCGTGTCAGTGGCGCCGGCCTGGCCGCGTCGGATCCTGATGAGCACAGCGTGGCCCCGAATGCGCAGTTCCTGGACCTGCTCGCCGGCACCCGTTTCCAGCTCCAGTCCAGTCGTCTGCGCTTCACCGACGAGATCCTGGTGCTGGATTATCAGTTCGATGACATCAACCTGCATCTGGACGTGGGGCGTGACCGTCTGCGCCTGGCCGGCGAGGTGTTCATGCCCCGGGAGCTGGGCCAGGGGCTGGCCGTGGGGGTGGACGTGCGCGGCAATCCGGGGCAGCGGGAGAGCTGGCGCGGCCAGTTCTACCTGCGGGGCGAGGGCCTGCGCATTGCCCAGCTCCCGGAGCACAGCCTTACACGTCAGCTCAACGCACAGTCCGGGGTGCTGGGCGCCGAGATCTGGGGCCATCTGGCCCGGGGCGACCTGGATCGGGTGCGCGCACGTGTGTCTGTAGAGCAGCTGCGCTTTGCCTCACCCGCTGGCGAACTCCCCAGCGGTGCGTCCGATACGGCGGCAGAGGCGGGCCTGTCGAGGACGCAACCGACGATCAGGGGCCTGGGCAGCTGGCGGATCTGGATGCCCAGGCCGATGTGCTCTGGGAACGCAAGCCCCATGGTTGGCAATTACGCATAGATGAGGCTCGTATCCAGGAGGGCGCGGCCCAGGGACTGTCCATGAACTATCGGGACGAAGACGGAGAGCGCCAGGTCTGGGGCGAACTGGATGGGGTGAGATTGGAGCGTCTGGGCACGGTGGTCCTGGCCCAGGGCCGGCTACTGCAAGCCGAGCATCGGCAATGGCTCGAGCGCCTGGCGCCGGTGGGCGAGATTGCCCAGGCCAGTTTCAACTTGCGCCTGGGCGATGAGGGGGAGCCCCTGCGTGCCCGCGTGCAGGGGGAGTTTCGCGATCTGGGCATGAGTCCCCATGAAAAGATCCCCGGTTTTCAGGGCCTGGACGGGGCCTTCAGCCTGGATGACCAGGGTGGCGAGGTGAGCCTGGCCAGTGACGGTCTGCGCTTCGATGCGCCACGCTTGTTTGCCGACAGCCTGTGGCTGGATGCCTTGGGGGGGCGTGTGCACTTCGAGCGCACCGAGGAAGCTTATCGGGTCAGCGGTGAGGATCTACGTCTTCACAATGCCGATGGACGCGCATGGGGTCGCATGCAGCTGGACCTGGGGCCCCAGCCGTCCATGGACCTGGCCCTGGAGTTTTCCGATGGGAATGGCAGCCAGACCGCCACCTATCTGCCCGTAGGTATCATGCCGTCCAATCTTACCCGCTGGCTGAGCGAGAGCATCGTCGACGGCCGGGTGCGCGTGGGTCGCGTGGTGTTCCGGGGCCCCCTGGTGAAACTGCCTTTCAAGGACGGCGAGGGGGTGTTTCGGGTGGAGGCACAGGTGGAGGAGGGGGTGCTGGATTACCGGCCCGGCTGGCCGGCCATCAGCGACCTGGAGGGCACACTGATCTTTACTGATCGGGGCATGCGCGCGGAGTCCGCCAGCGGCCGTATCTTCGATGCGCGGATCAGTGAAGCCACCGTGAGTATCGAGGATTTCAAGGCGGCGGTCCTGGAGATCGACGGTCGCGTGGACGGGGCCCTGGCGGACATGCTGCGCTATGTGCGCCAGAGCCCGCTGGTCTCCGGCCTGGACCCCTTGCTGGATGAGACCCGTGCCGAGGGGGACAGCCGGCTGGACCTGTCCCTGCACATCCCCCTGGGCCGGCGCACGGGTGGCCCAGGGGCGACTCGTGCCGAGGGTAGCGTGACCCTGGCGGATAACCGCCTGTCCCTGGCCGGGCAGCCGGTGGATTTCCAGTCGGTGCAGGGCCAGGTGCGTTTCACCGAGGCCACGGTGGATGCCAGCGGACTGAGCGCCCGGCTCAATGACGAGGCCCTGACCCTGGACGCCAGTCTGCCCCGGGGCGGCGCCCTCACCGTCAATGCCCAGGGCATGCAGCCGGTGAGTGCCTTCGAGTCGGTGTTGCCGGAATATCTGCGAGGCCAACTCACCGGACGCTCCCTCTGGCAGGCCCGTCTCAGGAGCCCCATGGGGGGAAGGGGCGCCACCACCCTGCGTCTGCAATCCCGGCTGGAGGGGGTCACCTCCCGTCTGCCGGCACCGTTCAACAAGCCCGCCGCCCGGGCCGTGCCCCTGACGGTTGAAGTGCCCCTGACGGCCAGGAATGTGACCCCCCTGCAGTTCAGCTACGGGCAGATCCTTTCCGTGTTGCTGCGCCCGGCCTCGCCGGGCCGGCCAGCCCGGGGAGAGCTGCGTCTGAACGACGGACAGGCGCAGATGCCCGAGCGCGGCGTGCGGGTGGCAGGGCGCCTCGATGAGCTGGTCCTGGATGACTGGATGGGTCTGGAACAGTCGGTCCGCAGTTCGGATGTCCATGGGCCGGCTGAACAGCTGGTGGATGCCGTGGATCTGCACATCGGCCGCCTGCGCAGTGGTGAGCGCCTGATCCCTGATGTGCATATCGAGGCCAGCCGTTCGGCGCAGCGCTGGGAGGCCCATGTGCTCTCGACGGTACTCAGTGGTCGGTTGGATATTCCTCATGATCTCGCCGGGGCCGCGCCCATGACCCTGAACCTGGATCTGCTGGATCTGGATGCCCTGGCCGCCAGCGCCCAGGGTGAGACCGCCTTGGGGGATGCCGGGCGTGCCGGTCCCCGTCTCGATCCCCGTGAGCTACCGGGCATTCGTGCCACGGTGGCTTCACTGGTGCTGGACGGGCGTTCCTTTCGCAACCTGCGTATGGAGGCCACCGGCATCCGTGAGGGTTTGCAGATTCACCATCTGCAACTGGGCAGCGCCCGGGGGTATGCCCAGTTGCGCATGAACGGCGACTGGCGGGTCAGCGCTTCGGGTCGTCACCAGACCCAGCTGCGTTTTGACATCAACAGCGGGGACGTGGGCGCGGCGCTCACGGACTTGGGCTTCGAGCACGGATTCGACCGGGGCAGTGCCCGACTGGACGGTCAGCTGCGCTGGCCTGATGCCGTCACCCACTTCACCTGGGAGGGATTGCAGGGCAATGCCCGGGTGGATCTCAAGGACGGTCGTCTCAAGGAGGTGGAGCCCGGTGCCGGCCGTCTGCTGGGCCTGTTCAGCCTGAACATGATTCCCCGTCGCCTGGCACTGGATTTCCGGGACCTGTTCCAGCGCGGCCTGTCCTTCGACACCCTGACCGGGAACATCCGCCTGGTGGACGGCGATGCCTATACCTCGGACCTTGCCATTGCCAGTTCCGCGGCACACATCAACATCGAGGGACGCACCGGCATCGTGGCCCGGGACTACGACCAGAAGGTGGTGGTCACCCCCCGCGTGGGCAGCGCCCTGCCGGTGGCCGGGCTTATCCTGGGTGGTCCGGTGGGCGGTGTGGCGGTGTTCGTCATGGACAAGATCCTGGGCATGGGCAAACGCATCGACGAGGCGGCGCGGGTGGAGTACCTGATCACCGGCCCCTGGGCGCAACCCCATGTGGAAGTGGTGGCCCAGCCCGTGGACGAGGCGCCATGATGGCGGCGCCCGGAGCGTGCGGGATAGGCGTGGCGGGGCGTCGTTGGTATAGTGTCCCCATGCGTCGACTCCTGCTTCGGGCCCTGTGTCTGCCCTGTCTACTGGCCCCGCTCTCATTGCCCGCGCAAGCCCCGGAACGTAGCCTGGATGCGGACACCTGGTCCCGGCCCCGCACTGCCGAGGGCTTGGTGCAACTGGCCCCCTTGCGTGAAACGGTGGCCGCCCTGCAGGCCGATTCCCGCCGTACCCTGCTGATCCGCTCTCCCGAGGGAGAGCAGGGCGAGCTGTGGGCCTCGGAGCTGCGCGACTGGATGGTGGCCCTGGGTATCCCCTCGGCACGCATCGACATCGATACCGACCCAGCCCTGATGGGACAGCTGGACCTGGTCATCCGCCCCTGACACCCGCCACGGAACTCTCCCATGCGCATGACCCATGAGCGACGGCCCCATGAAGACTGAAGCCCCCGTGAACTTGCTTGCCGCCATCCAGATGGCCTCCGGGCCCAACGTGACCGCCAACCTCTCCGAGGCCAGCCGGCTGATCGGCGCGGCTGCCGCTGCGGGCGCGAAGCTGGTGGTGTTGCCCGAGAACTTCGCCCTCATGGGCATGGAAGAGGCGGACAAGCTCTCGGTGGCGGAGGCCGACGGCGAAGGCCCGTTGCAGGACTTCCTGGCGGACCAGGCGCGGCGCAACCGCCTGTGGCTGGTGGGTGGCACCGTCCCCCTCAGGAGCAGTGAGCCGGGTCGGGTGTATGGCAGCTGCCTGGTGTACAACGACCAGGGCGAGCGGGTGGCCCGCTACGACAAGATCCACCTGTTCGACGTGCAGCTGCCCGATGCCGATGAGTCCTACCACGAATCCGAGACCACCATGCCCGGCGAGGCGCCGGTGGTGGTGGACACCCCCTTCGGACGCCTGGGCATAGCGGTGTGCTACGACCTGCGCTTCCCCGAACTGTTCCGGGGCATGATGGACCAGGGCATGGATCTGCTGGCCCTGCCGGCGGCCTTTACGGCCATTACCGGGCGCGCCCACTGGGAGGCCCTGATCCGTGCCCGGGCCATCGAGAATCAGATCTACCTGGTGGCGGCAGCCCAGGGGGGCTACCACGTCAATGGCCGCGAGACCCACGGCGACAGCATGGTGGTGGATCCCTGGGGCCAGGTGTTGGATCGCCTGGCCCGGGGTTCCGGGGTGGTGCTGGGCGAATTGCGCGGGGAGCGCATCGCCTCCATCCGGCGCAGCTTCCCGAGCCTCCAGCACCGGCGCCTGAGCTGCGCGATCCGCTAGCAGGCTGTTGAAACAGTCTCCGGTGGATGCCAGGCAAGGCGGAAAGCGGCGAAAAAGCGCAGTGTACATGCGAGTACATGAGCATTTTGAGCCGCTTTCCAACGCAGCATGGCGCCGCCCGAGACTTTTTCAACAGCCTGCTAATACCCCCGGGGCCCGCGGGTTGAATTGCCTGCCCCGAGGCCCCAATGTGAATTGAAAGCCCTGGCGTGCGCGCCGGGCGCATCCATCCGAACACCCCAGGAGACCTCCCACGCATGTCCCAGACCCTGCAGATTGCCAAGCAACAGTTCATGGAGCCGGCGGGCCTCGGCGAGGGCGACCTGGAGCGGGTGCTGAGCGGGCTCATGGGCCCCGGCATCGACGGTGGCGATCTGTATTTCCAGCTCACCCGCCATGAGTCCTGGTCCCTGGAGGACGGTATCGTCAAGGATGGCAGCTACAACATCGAACAGGGCGTGGGGGTGCGTGCCCTGAGCGGTGACAAGACCGGCTTCGCCTACTCCGATGACATCCGCATGCCCACGCTGCTGGAGGCCTCCTCCGCCGCCCGGGCCATCGCCCGCCAGCACACCACCGGACAGGTGGCGGTGCGCAGTAAGCCCACCGCCCACCAGCTCTATGCCCCTATGGATCCCCTGGCCAGCCTGGACGAGCAGGCCAAGATCGACCTGTTGCACCGGGTGGACGCCGAGGCCCGCCGTCAGGATCCCCGGGTGACCCAGGTGATGGTGAGCCTCAATGGTTTGCATGAGGTGGTCATGGTGGCCAACACCGACGGCACCCTGGCCGCCGACGTGCGTCCCCTGGTGCGCCTGAGTGTCAGCGTCATCGTGGAGGGTAAGGACGGACGCCGCGAGCAGTCCTCCTCCGGCGGTGGTGGCCGTTCCGGCTATGAATTCTTCATCGATGAAGAGCGCGCCCTGGGTTATGCCCGGGAAGCGGTGCGCCAGGCCCTGGTGAACCTGGAGGCGGTGGATGCCCCCGCCGGCACACTGACCGTGGTGCTTGGCCCCGGCTGGCCCGGTGTGCTGCTCCACGAGGCTGTGGGCCACGGCTTGGAAGGGGACTTCAACCGCAAGGGCACCTCGGTGTTCAGCGGGCGCATCGGCCAGAAGGTGGCCTCCGAAGGCGTCACCGTGGTGGACGACGGCACCCTGGCGGGTCGGCGCGGCTCCCTGAACGTGGACGACGAGGGCACCCCCACCCAGTACAACACCCTGATCGAGAACGGCATCCTGCGAGGCTTCATGCAGGACCGTCTCAATGCCCAGCTCATGGGCGTGGCCGCCACCGGCAATGGTCGGCGCGAGTCCTATGCCCATCTGCCCATGCCCCGTATGACCAACACCTACATGCTGGCCGGTGACCGGGATCCCGGTGAGATCCTGGAGAGTGTCGAGCGCGGCCTGTATGCGGTCAACTTCGGCGGTGGCCAGGTGGACATCACCTCGGGCAAGTTCGTGTTCTCCGCCTCCGAGGCCTACCTGATCGAGAACGGCAAGGTGACCCGTCCGGTGAAGGGCGCGACCTTGATCGGCAACGGACCCGAGGTGCTCAACCGGGTCTCCATGGTGGGCAATGATCTCAAGCTGGACGCCGGTGTCGGCACCTGCGGCAAAGAGGGCCAGAGCGTGCCCGTGGGCGTGGGCCAGCCGACGTTGCGTGTGGATGGCCTGACGGTGGGTGGCACGAGCACCTGACTTCAAAAGCCTTAACGCAAAGGGCGCTAAGCTTACGCAAAGGACGGAAAGAAATTTCTATTCAAAACCTTAGCGACCTTCGCGCAGCCCTTCGCGTCCTTTGTGGTTATGCTTTGTATCAGGTTCACGCAAGCAAGATGATCAGGAAAGACACAGCAGACAACAGGAGGTTTACGTGGTCGACGAAGACTTTCTCTCCCATGAGCTGGCCCTGCCCGAAGGGCATGGCAAGGACCGGGTGGTGCAGTGGCATGTGTTTCGCCGCCGTGAGGCCGCCGAGGCATTCATGCCCAACGTGAAGCTGGCCCATGATCAGCAGTTGGTGGGAGGTTACACCCGCGACAGCGTCGGCCCATTGTGGTGGGTTGGCGTACAGGTGAACGACGTGGATGGCTGGGGCAACCGCAGTTCGGTGAACAAGCACGGCGCCAGTCCTTAGGGGCAGTGGCTAGTCTGAAGTGGTTAGTGGCTAGGGGAAACGCCTAGAACCTGCGTAGCTTGGGGTGAGCGCCGCGAAGCCCAACAGCGTCGGACTAGCTGCCCTGCTCGCTGAGGTAGCGGAACAGGGATCGGGAGGCGGTCTTTCGGGTGGCGGGGTTGGGGGCGTTGCCGGCGGTGTCGATGAGGTCGCGTAGCTTTTCGACATCGCCCTGGGGGTGTTCGGCCAGCCAGGCCTGGAGGGCCGACTCGCCGTCGTTGAGCAGGCGTTCGCGCCAGGTCTCCAGGGCCTTGAAGCCCCGGGCTCCCCGCTGACGGACCTGCTCCCGTGCGGCCAGGGCCGCACGGATGGGCTCGATGTCGATCTTGCGCATCAGTTTGCCGATGTACTGGTGCTGACGGCGCAGGGCGCCGTGTTGACGGATCGTGCGGGCGGCACGGATCGCGTCGGCCACGGGCTCCGGCAGATCCAGGGCTGCCAGTTCGGACTCCTTCAGGGTGATTAGTTGTTCGCCCAGTTGCTGGGCCTGTTGCGCCTCGCGCTTTAGCTGGCTGCGGCTGGGCAGGTCGTCGTAATCGTATTCGTCGTCGTTTTCCATGGTCACATGATCGGGCCGGGTGGCGCACAAGCACAAGGCCTTCCTTCGTGGGCCGGATGATTCATTCGGGTCCATGGCGGGCCCCTTTGGTT
>JBHEOJ010000239.1:448-717 GCA_046260855.1 Thioalkalivibrio sp. | reverse complement strand
CCCTGCGTCCTGTCGGGTCCCTTGGTGTTCTTCTTTGTGTCCTCTGTGCTCTCTGTGGCCAAGAGTTCTTTCTTTAGAAACATCGGGAATGAAGCGTGGGGTGCGAGGGGATAGGTATCAGGGGGAAGGACTTAAACCACCCCCTCCCTGGCCCTCCCCCATGAGGGGGAGGGGATGATGCTCTGGATGTTTGCTGTCTGGCTGTGGGTGGTATGAGAACCCACCCACAACCGCTGACGGTCTTAGCGATTCATCATGCTTCCGGGCCT
>JBHEOJ010000239.1:0-305 GCA_046260855.1 Thioalkalivibrio sp. | reverse complement strand
ATCGGGACTTTCGGACGCCATCAGTTCGTGCAGGTCCTCCTTCGCTTCCATCAGTTGACCCATGTTCTCCCAATTCTGGCGGCGCAGTTCCCGCTGGATGCGGCGCATCTCCGTCTGCTGTTCGGGGTTCAGGTCCATCCCCATCATGCCCATGGCGCCCTGGTTCATACCGGAGCCCATCATTCCGGGACCCATACCCATGCCGCCCATCATACCCATGCCGGATCCCATGCCCATGCCGGAACCCATCATTCCGCCCATCATGGGACAGCCGCCCATCATCCCCATGCCACCCTGGCCCATCA
>JBHEOJ010000238.1:433-724 GCA_046260855.1 Thioalkalivibrio sp. | reverse complement strand
CATCTGCGCAGCGCACTGGCTCTTGATGCTGGTAATGCCGACTATCCTGGCCTAGGGCCAGCAGTTTGACGATGAAAGAAGCGAAGGGCAGGCAAGGCTAATCAGGTCTTGACGAAGAAGCCGACGAAGTTCAGAATCCGCGTTCTTGGTTGTTCACCGAGGCTCGCCGGGTAAAGAAATCATCCGCGGTGCACGCTTTGAGCACACCCAGTCGTTGAAAAAAGGCGTTTTAAGGTGTTGACAAACGCTCGCTTCATCGGCAAAATTGTCGGTCTTCGCTGGTTACACGCC
>JBHEOJ010000238.1:0-276 GCA_046260855.1 Thioalkalivibrio sp. | reverse complement strand
ATTGACAAGCTCTTTTGGATTGATCAGAATTGATAGTCTTCGCTGGTTACACGCCAGCGGCGCTTTTTAACAGAGTGGATCAAGTAGTTTGTGCGGATGCTTGCGGTTTGTGTGTTGATTGACACAAGAAGCTGTAAGCGACCTTTTTCGTAAGGATACTTGCGATGAGGGGTCAGCTCGAAGGTTTAACAGGCTTTGTCCTGTTGTTAGATATAAACTGAAGAGTTTGATCCTGGCTCAGATTGAACGCTGGCGGCATGCCTAACACATGCAAGT
>JBHEOJ010000237.1:475-729 GCA_046260855.1 Thioalkalivibrio sp. | reverse complement strand
CGACGCGATCCGCAGCCTCGATCTCCTCTTGCTGGCGCATGGACGTTCCCGTCAGCTCCTCGAACAGCGCCTCCCGGGCCGGGTCCATGGGCTCGCTGCGCAGCCGCTCGGCCTGTTCGCGAGCGATGGCCAGCATGGCGTCACTGAACTCCTCGTCGTTCTCCTGCAGGCGCGCGAGCAGCTGCCCGGAGGGAGTGAGCGCAGGATCCGCGAGGCGTGGGGCCATGGCGGCCACGGCGTCGCGGTGGGGGCTG
>JBHEOJ010000237.1:0-229 GCA_046260855.1 Thioalkalivibrio sp. | reverse complement strand
TTGAGGTCGAGGCAGCGCACCTCGATGTATTCCACCCCGCCGGCCTCCAGGGCCTGGCTGGGGGTCTCGCCGTGGCGGGTCACCCGCTTGGGGCGGATATCGCTGTAGTACTCGTTCTCGATCTGCAGGATGTTGGCGTTCAGCTGGCGCCACTCACCGTCCTCGTTCACGCCCAGCGCCGCATAGGCGGGCCAGGGAGTGGAGATGGCATTGCGCAGGGTGCCCACAT
>JBHEOJ010000236.1:489-730 GCA_046260855.1 Thioalkalivibrio sp. | reverse complement strand
AATTCCCGATTTTTTTATCGGTAGAAGTGCACCGATGCAGAAGGTTTTTCAGCGCATTACCCGGGTGGCTCCGACCAACAGTACGGTTCTGATTACCGGCGAAAGTGGTACCGGCAAGGAGCTAGTCGCCCGGGCCATTCACAGCAACAGCACCCGTAGCCAGGAGGCCTTCGTTGCTATCGATTGTAATTCGCTGCCGGAGAACCTGCTCGAAAGCGAACTGTTCGGGCACGTCAAAGGG
>JBHEOJ010000236.1:0-357 GCA_046260855.1 Thioalkalivibrio sp. | reverse complement strand
ATCTTTATTTCCGCCTCAATATTATTCCCATCGAACTGCCGCCTCTACGCGAACGCGACGGTGATATTCCACTGCTGATTAATTATTTTCTCCATAAATTTTCACATGAGATCGGCAAAAAAATTAAGGGATTATCGGCAGATGCCCAGATCGCCATGCATCAATATCCGTTTCGTGGCAATGTCCGCGAGCTGGAAAATATCATCGAGCGGGCGGTGGTATTAACCCAGGGAGAGATCATTCAGCGTGAGTCCCTGGAACTGCCGGGCAGTCAGGAACAGGCCTTAGGGGCAGAAGAAATAACGACACCGCTAAACAGCGAAGAGTTGAAAGAGGCCAAACGCAAAGTACGTGAAC
>JBHEOJ010000235.1:496-733 GCA_046260855.1 Thioalkalivibrio sp. | reverse complement strand
GGCCTGACATGGTCTGGCCCGAGCTCGGCCCGCTCTGGCTGACCCTGCGCCTCGCGGCGGTGGCGACGCTCATCCTGCTGGTCCTCGGCACGCCGCTCGCGTGGTGGCTGGCGCAGACCCGTTCGCGCGGCAAGGCCGCGGTGGAGGCGGTCACGGCGCTGCCGCTCGTCCTGCCGCCCACGGTTCTCGGGTTTTACCTGCTGGTCTTTCTCAGCCCCGCCGCGCCGCTCGGCGCGG
>JBHEOJ010000235.1:0-252 GCA_046260855.1 Thioalkalivibrio sp. | reverse complement strand
CGAGCCTGCGCGCCGCCCCGCTCGACGCGTTCTTCACCGTGGCGACGCCGATGGCGCTGCGCGGATACCTGACGGCGGTGGTGCTGACCTTCGCGCACACGATCGGCGAGTTCGGCGTGGTGCTGATGGTGGGCGGCAACATCCCCGGACGCACCAAGGTCGTCTCGATCCAGATCTACGAGCATGTCGAGACGATCGACTACGCCGCCGCGCACACGCTCTCGGCGATCCTTCTGGTGTTCTCGTTTTCGG
>JBHEOJ010000234.1:0-735 GCA_046260855.1 Thioalkalivibrio sp. | reverse complement strand
GCCTTGTAGCCTGGGTCACTGGCCTCGAAGGAGAGATCATCCGCCAGCAGGATGAAGCGTTCCGGTCTGCCTGCCAGTGGCATGACGATATCCGGCATGTGCACCAGGTCCTGGCCGTCCACCTGGATGATGCGCAGGCCCTCGTCCTTGTATGCATTGAGCAGGGCGCGCATGAGGGAGGACTTGCCCGTGCCCCGGGCGCCCCAGAGCAGCACGTTGTTGGCGGGCAGGCGTTTGAGGAACTGGCGTGTGTTGCGCACCAGCAGGGTCTTCTGGCGTTCGATGTACAGCAGGTCGCCCAGGTCCAGGGGCGCGATCCCGTGGATCGCGGTCAGGTGCCCGTCCCGATGCCAGCGGTGGGCGGGCGCAGACCAGTCCGGATCCAGCGCCGGTGCCGGCAACAGACGCTCGGCCCGGTCCATGAGCCGGGAGAACCGGGCAAGCACGTCTTTCAGTTCGATGTCCTGAGCCATGGTGAGTGTCCGGATACGCCTGTGGTGGTCTTAGCATCGGGCACTCGGTGAAAGAAAGTCAAAGACACAGCGACGCGAAGACGCAAAGACGCAAAGTATTTTTTGTTTAAATCCCCTTTGCATTTCTTTGCGTCTTCGCGTCTTTGCGTCGCGGTTGTGGGGTTAATAGACACCGCCACCACCGCTTCGGTTAATCTGTGCCGCTCCCTCAAGCTACCAAGAACGCCCATGTCCCAGGACCGTATCCGCATCTTCGGCGCCC
>JBHEOJ010000233.1:483-742 GCA_046260855.1 Thioalkalivibrio sp. | reverse complement strand
CTTCCTGGATGACACGCTGCCGAGAGTGGATGAACTCATTGAGGCAGGCCGGTTCGACGAGGCCCAGCAGCATCTGGTCGGGGTGCGGGAGAGCATGAACCGTGATCTGCCACCTCGGGCGAATGATCCCTCACTCAAGGAAGCCTTTGAGCGTCTGTACGCCCGTCAGGCGGAGCGAAATGAGGCCGAAAAGCACTGGGAGCGGGCCCGTGCCCACCAGGCACGACAGGCCTATCAAGAGGCTCTGGACGCCTACAAG
>JBHEOJ010000233.1:0-249 GCA_046260855.1 Thioalkalivibrio sp. | reverse complement strand
CGAACAGGTGCATCAACTCCGGGTGGAACGGCATGGGCATCTGGTCGTGGACGTGCAGGCGGATGCTGACCTGCAACTGGCCATGCAA
The DNA here is from genome assembly GCA_046260855.1 of Thioalkalivibrio sp. Taxonomy (GTDB): domain Bacteria; phylum Pseudomonadota; class Gammaproteobacteria; order Ectothiorhodospirales; family Ectothiorhodospiraceae; genus Thioalkalivibrio_A. The sequence goes on along the minus strand of JBHEOJ010000233.1, from coordinate 161 downwards.
CTGAGGGATGCCGATGGATCGGGGATGCTGACGCAGGATTACACCGGGCGCAGTGCCAGCCGTCGGGTTGAGCAACCCGACCTGGCCCCCGGCCTTTACGAGGTACGGGTTTACCGCCATACGGGAGAGGGGCAATACGTGATCACGCCTATCCTGCGCAT
>JBHEOJ010000232.1:369-744 GCA_046260855.1 Thioalkalivibrio sp. | reverse complement strand
GAGGACCGACCCGCCACGGAGCCGCAATGGACCTGAACGCACTCACCGCCGTCTCTCCCATCGACGGGCGCTACGGGGGAAAGACCACGCCCCTGCGCGAGATCTTCAGCGAATTCGGCCTGATGCAGGCTCGCGTGCGCGTGGAGGTGCGCTGGTTCCAGGCGCTGGCGGACCATCCCTCGCTGCCGGAACTGCCGGCGCCGTCGGCCGCCGCGCGGGCGCACCTCGATGCCATCGCCGCGGACTTCGAGCTCGACCAGATCGAGCAGCTCCGGATCGTCGACCATGTCGACCTTGTTGAGGGCGACGACGATATAGGGAACGCCGACCTGGCGCGAGAGCAGGATGTGCTCGCGCGTCTGGGGCATCGGGCCG
>JBHEOJ010000232.1:0-229 GCA_046260855.1 Thioalkalivibrio sp. | reverse complement strand
CCACGACGTCAAGGCGGTGGAGTACTTCCTGAAGGAGCGCATCGCCGAGCACCCGGAACTCGCACCGCACGTCGAGTTCGTGCACTTCGCCTGCACCTCCGAGGACATCAACAACGTTTCCCACGCGCTGATGCTCGCGGCGGGCCGCGACCGGGTCCTGCTTCCCGCCATGGACCGGGTCATCGATGCGCTCGCCGCGCTCGCCGTCGAGTTCGCGGCGACGCCGATG
>JBHEOJ010000231.1:487-744 GCA_046260855.1 Thioalkalivibrio sp. | reverse complement strand
CGATATTCCTGCGCGGGGTCGGCAACGACTACGTCGGCAAAGGGATGCACGGCGGACGCATTATCATTATCCCTGAAGTTTACCAGCCGGGCGCTTCAGCGGTGGGTAACACCTGCCTGTACGGTGCCACCGGCGGCAAACTCTTTGTTGCCGGTACTGCCGGTGAGCGCTTTGGCGTGCGTAATTCCGGCGCCCTGGCGGTAGTTGAAGGAACCGGTGATCATGCCTGCGAATATATGACCGGTGGCACCGTCGTG
>JBHEOJ010000231.1:0-231 GCA_046260855.1 Thioalkalivibrio sp. | reverse complement strand
AAAGCACCGCTTAATCCGAAAGAAGGGGATTAGTATATGCAAAGTTTTACCGAAACCAGTCGCCAGGAGTCGGATAAATTCGAAACAACCCAGCGGCTGCAGAATTTTGACGAGATCTACCGTTTTTTCACCAGTCGAATGGTTCGCAAGCAGTCGGAGCGCTGTCTCCAGTGTGGCGACCCCTTTTGCGCCACCATCGGCTGTCCGTTGCAGAATTACATCCCCCAATGG
>JBHEOJ010000230.1:476-749 GCA_046260855.1 Thioalkalivibrio sp. | reverse complement strand
CCCACATCTTCCGCGTCGCCAACCGCACCGGCCTGGCGCCGGGCAGCAATGTCCGCGAGGTCGAGAACGGGCTGCTCAAGGCAGTGCCGGCGCACTACCTGCACGACGCGCACCACTGGCTGATCCTGCACGGGCGCTACACCTGCACCGCGCGCAAGCCCGACTGCCCGCACTGCGTGATCCGCGACCTGTGCCGCTACAAGGACAAGACGTCCGACCCCGGCTGATCATTGCGCGTATTGCATGCTGCGAAATGCGGGTAGACGGCGATCA
>JBHEOJ010000230.1:0-275 GCA_046260855.1 Thioalkalivibrio sp. | reverse complement strand
CGCCACCCACTTGGCGCCCTCGATCACCGGGGCGCCGCCGTGCAGGGTGGCCGTCGATGGATGCGGGCGGTCGTAGCTGAAGAACACCGCGTTGCCCTTGATCGGCGCCACCGCGAAGTTCACATCGGGGAACGTGGTCGCGCCACCGTGCTTCGGGGTATTGAGATACATCACCAATGAGGCCACGCGTTGCCCGCCCCGCATGAGCGCGACGTGGCCACCGGGCCGCGCCGGGTCGAAATAGTCGTAGTGCGGCTTGTACTCCGCGCCCGGAC
>JBHEOJ010000023.1:23543-23946 GCA_046260855.1 Thioalkalivibrio sp. | reverse complement strand
CGTCGGGGTTGGGCGGTGCTGCGCGAAGGCGGCAACGCGCTGGATGCGGCGCAGGCGGCGGTCATGGCCCTGGAGGACAACCCCCTGTTCAACGCGGGCACCGGTTCGGTGCTCAATATTCAGGGTCGGGTGGAAATGGATGCCGCCATCATGGATGGCTCCCGCCTGGCTGCCGGCGCCGTGGCGGCCATCAGCGCCGTGCGTAACCCGGTGAGCCTGGCCCGGGCCATCCTTGAGCAGGGCGACACGGTGATGCGGGTGGGACCCGCCGCAGAGGCCTTCGGCCGGGAGCAGGGGATCGAGGGGCTGGCACCCGATGAACTGATCACTCCCCGACAACACCAACGCTGGCAGGAGGCCCATGGGGACCAGGACCAAGTAGACCACGAGACGGTGGGTTGCG
>JBHEOJ010000023.1:0-23533 GCA_046260855.1 Thioalkalivibrio sp. | reverse complement strand
CTGTTCAACAAGCCGGCAGGGCGGGTGGGGGATTCGGCCCTGATCGGCTGCGGTACCTATGCCGATGAGCGGGGCGCAGTATCCTGTACCGGCCAGGGTGAGGCCATCATTCGCTCGGCCCTGGCCATGCGTGCCCTGGACGCCCTGGCGCCCGGCGTGGATCCCCAGCAGGCGGCCCGCCAAGCCCTGTACTGGCTGGCCCAGCGCACCGATGCCGAGGCGGGCCTGATCCTGCTGGATCACGAGGGCAGGGGCGCGGTCATTCACAATGCCCCGAACATGGCCCATTGCCGCATCGAGGGCCAGGGTGACGGTCAGCTGAGCTGCGGCCTGTGAACGATTCCGACCAGGCGTCGAAAACCAGGGGGCTGCGGGGTCGAGGTGCCACTCAGCGACCAGCGGCGCGTTATGAGTCCACTTGCAGTGAGCCGGTGGACGACGGCTGGTACCGTGACGATGAAGACCTGCCACCCTTGCGCACCCATGTCACCGAGGAGCGCCCGCGCCGGGTGATCTCCGAGAACCAGTCTCCGGACGTGCCCTTCGAACTGTCCATCAATCCCTACCGGGGTTGTGAACACGGCTGCGTGTACTGTTTCGCCCGGCCGACCCACGCATACATGGGGCTGTCCCCGGGACTGGATTTCGAGACCGAGCTGTTTGCCAAGACCGGCGCGGCGGATCGCCTGGTGGAGGAATTGGCGCATCCCGGTTACCGCTGCCGCCCCATTGCCCTGGGTATCAATACTGACGCCTATCAGCCCGTGGAACGCAGGCTGCGTATCACGCGCGACCTGCTGCAGGTGCTCCACGACGCCCGTCATCCGGTGACCATCGTCACCAAGTCCGCCCTGGTGGAACGGGACCTGGACCTGCTGGTGCCCATGGCCCGGGCAGGGTTGGCCCAGGTGGCGATCTCCGTGACGACCCTGGACCGCGACCTGGCTCGGACCCTGGAACCCCGGGCGGCCGCGCCGCGACGTCGGCTGGAGACCATTCGGGTGCTGAGCGAGGCCGGGGTGCCCGTGAGCCTGCTGGTGGCCCCCCTGATCCCGGTGCTCACGGACGCCGAGCTGGAATCCTTGCTGGAGGTGGGCGCCAGGGCCGGTGCCGTGGCGGCGGGTTATGTGCTGCTACGTCTACCCCTGGAGGTCGCCGGCCTGTTCGAGGACTGGTTGCATACCCACGTGCCGCTGAAGGCCGAACATGTGCTCTCCCGTTTGAGGGACAGTCATGGTGGCAAGCTCTACGATGCCCGCTTCGGCAAGCGCATGATGGGCGACGGACCCTATGCCACCCTGCTACGCCAACGCTTTCGCCTGGCCCGCCGCCGTTCGGGCCTCGGCGATCGAATGAGGGAACTGGACAGCAGTCAGTTCACACCCCTGCCAGTGCCTTCGACTGACGGGCAGATGGATCTTTTTTAAATCATCATTGAGCCACTTGGGGCGCAGAGTTCCTTGAGAGAAACCCTCCCGTTCGAGTGGTCCATGTCGCGCCGCGTGTGGGACCCGGCAGTGCCATGGCCTGCCGTTCCTGAAGATCATTCCTGAACGCGGCGCACCGTCGTGGCATGCTGGCCTTCATGGCAAAAGGCAATTGCATGAAAACAGTCGCAAGCAATACCGTCGGAGCACCGGCTTGTGCTTTCGCGCGTCCGTGTCTCGCCCTCATCGTCGTCATGGTCCTGCTCCTGAATGCCTGCGGCACCACGGGGGTGATCCTGCCAGATCCGCCCCAGGAGCCGGTACCGGTGTTTCTGCTGGACCATGGCCGGCATACCAGTCTGGTGTTGCCCGCGCCCGACGGGACCATGACCCGTTATGCCTACGGGGACTGGCGTTTCTATGCCGAGCGAAAGACTGGACTGCGCCACGCCATCGCGGCCATCACCTGGCCCACTGAATCGGCCCTGGGTCGCCGGCATCTGCCGGGACCACCCACAGAGGCGGCGGTGCGCGTCCAGGTGCGTGTGTATGCCCAGGAGATCCACGGCTTTACTGCGGAGGCGGCCCGGGTGGCGGCCCTGCGCGGGCGGCTGAATGCCTACTTCGAGACCGGGGAGGTGCGGGAAACCCCGGAGGTGGACTTAAGTTTCGTGGCCTACCCCCATCCCTATTCCCTGCGCAACAACTCCAATACCGTGATTGCCGACTGGCTGACGGAGCTGGGAGCCGAGGTCAGCCGCAGGCCGGTGTGGACCGGGTGGCGGGTTAAAAGCAGGTAAAAGTGGCAAGTGGCTAGTGGCAAGGCAAACACGGGTTTTCCCTTGCCACTAGCCACTTGAGACTTGCCACTGTTAACCAGCATCCCTCTCGTCACTGCGCTGAGTCCGTCACGAAGCTCATTCTCTCCATGAGGTAGCACAAACAATCCTGCCGCACCACGCGCTCGTCCAGGGTGAGCATGGAGGGCATGACTGGGCGGCGCAGGACCAGGCGGTCCTGGTGGGTGTCGAAGTAGGTGTTGGTCACGTCCTCCCCGGTCTCGCTGCGGGCCTCCACCTGCACCCCGCTGCCGGGGCGAACCCGCCCGAGGGCAGTGCCGGCGGGCAGTTCCCGAAAGTTCATATGGTCCAGGTCCGGATCGAATTCCAGGTCTGCCTCTCCGGCGGAGAAGGAGAAGCTCACCGCATCAGGCACCTTGACCACCGCCACGGTGTGGAACAGGTCCAGGTCGTGTGGCGCCACCGGGTGATCCGGAATCTCCGAGAGCTGCAGGCAGGCGGTGATGAACTCACGGGCATGTTCCACGCCGTGGGCATCCCCTGCCTTGCCGCATTCCAGGGTGACCGCGGGGCACAGTTGCGCGAAGGCCAGGGATTGCACGCCCCGGGGGCGGATGAAGTACACCACGGTGCGGCCGAACAGGGTGGCCAGTTGCAGAAAGCGGGGCTCCAGGCGGTTGATGCACGCGTAGTGGGGGTTCAAACCGGTATTGTTGTGCACGTCCACGCTGGCGAAAGGGCCCCGCTCGCCCATGCGTGCCGTGACCTGCGCCATGAGCCGGTGTTCCGGGGTGTCCCCCCCGTCACCGCCCGGCCAGGTGCGGTTGTAGTCCGGCTGGCCATCCAGACGCCGCAGCCCGGCCCGGGCCGCGGATACATTGCCCACGAACAGGGACAGGGCCCTTGGCAGGCCCCCGGCGGGAGGTGAGCGCAGCAATGCCTGCACCGCCTCCAGACCGGCCGGTTCATTGCCGTGCAGCAGGACCGAGACGAACAAAGGTTCCGGGCGCCGACCCGGCAGGTGGATCAGGGTGGGGCCACCGACCAGGGCCTCAAGATCCGCAGGCCGTGCCGAGAGGAAACCCTCGGGAAGCTGGTCCAGTTCTTTCAGCATGAAGACCCCTCTGGCCAGAGATGCACGGGCAGGTCGGTGGTCTGCAGGGTCAGGTAGTTGTGTATCAGCTGGCGTGGGTCGGGCCCGTGTGTGGCCACGAAGCGCCGCGCCCAGGCCGCCCCCGTCTGGCCGCTCTCTACGCGGGCGCGCACGATATCCAGGTAGCGGTCCACGTCGTCGCCATCCAAACCCAGGCGCGCCAGTCCTCGCTGGGCCTGGGGCAAGAGCTCTTCCAGGATCAGGTGGCGCACTGGCCGACTGCGCCCGGCGGGCCATTCCACGTGGGCCTCCAGTCCCAGGCGGGCGGCCTGGTAGAAATTGTCCCGGGCCCGGGAGAAGTCCATGAGTCCTTCCGGACCACCGCCTTCGGTCACCAGTTCTTCTACCAGTCCATAATAGAAGGCAGCGCTGGCGACGCTGTCGGCCAAGGTGGGCCCGGCGGGCACCACCCGGTGCTCGATGCGGATGTGGGGCCGGCCCTGGTCGTCGAAGCCGATCAGGGGGCGGTTCCAGCGCCAGATGGTGCCGTTGTGCAGGCGCAGATGGCTGAAGCGCTCAGGGGGTTCATCGAACAGGATGGGCAGCAGGGTCGGGAAGTGCTCCAGATTTTCCTCGAAACATTCCAGGATGGATTCCCGGGCGAAACCCGAGCCGAAGCTGACCCGGCGCAGCGGGCCCCGGGAGGCGCCCTGGTAGCCGCCCACCTCCACCGCCTGCTCGAACACCGGGATGCGGGTCTCGTCCCAGAGGTCCTTGCCGAACAAGTAGGGGGAGTTGGCGGACAGGGCCACCATGGGTGCGCTGGCCAGCAGGGAGGCGTTGTAGACCTTGTGGGCCGTGGCGATGGGGGTCTGCAGATGGATCTGAAAGGAGGTGGTGGCCGCCTCCAGCATCACGTCATGGTGTTCATGGTGCAGGTGTTCCCGGCCGGCGATGTCCAGTTTCAAAGGTCTTCCATGGCGGGAGGCTACCACCTGTTCGTTGAGCGCCCGGTAGCGGTTCATGTCCGACATATTGGCCAGGCACAAGTGCTCCGGGCGCAGGGTCGGCAGGATGCCGGTGAGCAGCAACTGGGCGCCACAGGCCGTGGCGGCCTCCCGGGCCCCCTGCCAGGTGTCGCGCATCTCCCGGTGCAGATCCGAAAGGGCCCCGGCCTTGAGGGGGCGGGCGCTGGTGTTGAGCTCCACGTTGAAGCGGGCCAGCTCGGGCGTGGCCAGGGGGTTGTGAAAATGCTCCAGGAAGGCCTGGTTTACCGGCGCCGGTTGGTCGTTGGCGTCTACCAGCCAGGCCTCGATCTCGAAACCGGCCACGGGATGGCCGTCGTCGAAGCCTCCGGCGGCCTCCAGATCACGGGCCAGGCGGGTCTCCTCGCGGAGGCGCTCCTGGAAACATCTGAAATCATCGTCGCTGAATCGGGTGTTCTCGATTTCCTGGCCCAAGCCTGCCTCGATGGGCGCGCCGGGCGCCCGTGGTGGGGTCAATCGTCCTCGTCGTCCTCGAGGGGCGTGTCATACTGGGCTTCCAGCATGTCGGCCCACAGGGGCTCGTGGTGTTCCAGCAATAACAGGAGTGCCTGTCGAAAGGCCAGCAGTTCCTGTTCGAAGGCCGAAAAGTCGGCCCCTCCGTCCAGACCCTGGGCGCCGCGTTCCACCTGATTCAAGGTGTCACGCAGGTTCAGGCAGGCGCCCATGGCCCCCTTGACCCGCTCCCGGGGGTGGGGGATCCAGGCCCGGTCGCTGACCACCGAGCGCAAGTTCTCGCCCAGTTCCAGGAAACGCTTGCGCAGCCGGGGCAGGGTGCCGAGCTTGCTGGTGCGGATGTCTGCCCACACCAAGGCCTCCATGAGCCGGCCCCAGCCCTGACGCAGGGCTTGAACCTGCTGGGGGTCGAAGGCGAAGGCGCGTTCCATTTGTTGCGGTTCAAAGGACATAGCGGACCTGGGTCTCAAGGCGAAAAATTTCTGGAATAAGCCGGATGGCTGCGGCGTCCTAGATAACAGAACGAAGAATGGAAGGTCCCCGATGGCAGTGATCAACTGGCTCCTGCAACGTCGACTGAAGGTCCGAATTGCGGCCTTCCGTCCCCAATTATATCGGACTGCCTATGCCTGGTGTCATAACCCGGCCCAGGCGGATGACCTGGTGCAGGAGACCTTGGTCAAGGCCATCTCCCGGCTGCGCAGTCTGCAGGACGAGGACGCCCTCAAGCCCTGGCTGTACCGCATCATGACCAACAGTCACCGGGATTGGCTGCGTCGCCAGAAAGAGACGGTGGACGTGGATGACGTGGAACTGGCCTGCGAGGACTGTCCGGAGATGAACGCCGAGCGGGCCGCCACGGTGCGTGCCGTGCGCGAGGCCATCCTGGCCCTGAGCGACGATCAGCGCAAAGTGCTTACCCTGGTGGATCTCGAGGGGTTCTCCTATGGGAATGTGGCCAACATTCTGGAAGTGCCCATCGGTACGGTCATGAGTCGTCTCAGCCGCGCCCGCCAACAACTCAAGCGCCAGTTGTTACGCCGTGAACGCGATGCCCAGCACGCCCCCGGCCTGTCGCTTGTAAGGAACAGCCATGAGAACTGATAAACCCAGTGACGAGATCCTCAATGCCTTCGTGGATGGCGAGTTCTGTCCTGAAGAGCGTCTAGCGACCCTCAAGCAGATCTCCTCTGATGATCGCCTGAGCCGCGAAATCTGCGATCTGTGCCAGCTCAAGGAGATGGTGAGCCTGGCCTATGAGCGCGTGCCTGCGCCGCCTCAGCACCATCCCCTTGCACGCAGCGCCCGAGGTGGCTGGCTGGGTCCGGTGGCCGCCGCCGTGGTGATGATGCTTTCCGTGGCCGGAATTACCGGCTTGGGTCTGAACCTGCAGGAGCCGCCCCACCAGACGGCCCGGGTGAGCGGCGCCGATTTGAGTCAGCCCCTGCACGGCACGGTGCGCGAGACCAGTCGCATCCTGCTGCACCTGACCACCACGGATTCCGAGCGCATCACCAACATGCTGGACGAGGTGGAGTTGCTCATGGGTGCTGCGAAGGCCCAGGGTGTGGCACTGCAGATCCAGGTGGTGGCCCATGGCGAGGGTCTGGCCCTGTTGCGGGAGGACATCTCGCCCTTCCCCCAGCGCGTGGCCATGCTCTCGGCGCAATACCCCGAGGGCCTGAGCTTCACCGCCTGCCTGAACACCCTTGAGCGCCTGCGGCGCGAAGAGAACATACACGTGCGCTTGCTGCCTGAAGCGCAGGTCATCAATTCTGGCGTGGCGGAGGTGATCCGTCGCCAGTCCCAGGGCTGGGCCTATATCCAGGTCTAGTCCAGTACCACCAAGGCAGTACCCATAAACATTAGATCGAACGAGGAGTGGAACAGTCATGAAAAAAATTATTGTGTCCCTGATGGCCCTGGCCGCAGTGCTGATGGTCCTGCCCGGCACCGCCCTTGCCACCGATTACGGCAAGCAGAAGGTGGTCTACCACATCAACGGTGGTGATCCGCAGCAGAACCAGGGTGCCCTGCGCAACGTCCAGAACCACATCAACGCCGTGGGCGCCGAGAACATCGACGTGAAGGTGGTGATGCACGGTGCCGGCCTGAACCTGCTGATCAATGCCAAGGAAAACGAGAACCTGCGCGCCGCCGTGGATAACCTGAAGATGCAGAACGTGGGCTTCCAGGTGTGCAACAACACCGTGGTGGGTCGCAAGCTGGACGTCTCCAAGGACCTGTACGACGCCAAGGCCGAGGACGTCATCCCCAGCGGTGTGGCGCACCTGTCTTACCTGCAGGCCCAGGGCTATACCTACGTCAAGCCCTGATTCCCGCGAGGAATTCTCCAGCAGTCAATTGAGCCCGGGCATTGTCCCGGGCTTTTTTGTTTGGGCGTGGAGAGGCGTTAGGCGAAAGGCGAAAGGCGTGAAACCACCCCCACCCTAGCCCTCCCCCTGAGGGGGATGGGATTTATACTTTGGATCCTTCATCCTTCATCCTTCATCCTTCATCCTTCAAATGAAGCCAGGCATCGAGTTGGGCAAGTCGTTCCGGGGTGCCTACATCCAGCCAGCTGCCTTCGTGGTATTCGCCGCTCACCTGATCGGTTGCCATGGCTTGGCGCAGCAGGGGGGCGAGGGGGAAACGGCCCTTTGGCAGTTCACGGAACAGTTCGGGGCGATACCAGCCGATGCCGCTGAAGGTCAGACGATCCCCATCTTGTTCACGAACCCGGTTGCCCTGTAGTACGAAATCGCCGTTGGGATGGTGGTCAGGATTGTTGACCAGCACAAGATGGGCGAGGTCTGTTGGTGCCAGTGACGGTGCCGAAAGGGCATGGTCGCACCAGACATCACCGTTGATTACCAGGAATGGCGCATCGCCCAGCAGGGGCAATGCGCGGCGGATACCGCCGCCGGTCTCCAGGGCCTGCTCTTCAAGGGAGTAGCTGATGTGCAGCCCGTAGGCGGCGCCGTCGCCCAGTCGGGTGCGGATCTGATCTCCCAGGTGGGCCAGGTTGATCACCACCTCGCGGTAGCCTGCACGGGCCAGGTGACTCAGGTGATGTTCGATGAGTGCGCGGCCACCAGCCTGCAGCAGGGGTTTGGGGGTGTGGTCGGTGAGTGGGCGCATGCGCTCGCCACGGCCTGCGGCCAGGATCATGGCGCGCATGGTTCAGAGGCCCTGTGGTGCGCCCAGGGCCTGGCGCAGGGAGGTGGGCAGGTGACGGTCGTACCACTGGCGTACCGGCTCCAGTTCGGGACGGGCCAATTCTTCCTCCAGCAGGCGCCAGAGCCTGGGGAGGTGGCGCAGATACCCGGGTTTGCCGTCCCGCTGCCACAGGCGAGTGAAGATGCCGATGACCTTGCTCGTACGCTGTGCGCCTAGCACCCAGTAGGCGGCCTCCAGACGCGCACGCTCAAGATCCGGACGGGCGGCCAGGTATCGATCGAACATGGCGCGCGCCAGGTCCGCGGGCACGTCCCGGCGGGCGTCCCTCAGCAGGGAGACCAGGTCATAGGCGGGTGAGCCCAGCAGGGCGTCCTGAAAGTCCAGCAGGCCACAGGCGGCGATGCCTTCGCGCCCGGGCAGCACCATCAGGTTGTCGACGTGGTAATCGCGCAGCACCAGGACTGACGGCAAGGCCTGTGCGGCGCCAAGCACCTCACGCCAGGCCGTATCGAAGGCCTCGGCCGTGTCCTTGGGGCAGGGGCCGCCCATGACCTGGGGCCAGTACCATTTGATCAGCAGGCGCGCCTCGCGCAGCAGCTCTTCTTCACCATAGAGCGGCGGTGGTTCGAGGCCTGTGCTGTTCGCCCAGCTCGTGTGCAGGGCGAGCAGGGTGTCCACGGCCAGGGTGTAGAGCCTGGTTTCGTCTTCCCCAGTGGCCAGGGCGCGGGTGAATGTGCAATCGCCGAAGTCTTCGAGCAGCAGGAAGCCGGAGCCGGTATCTGCGGAGAGGACATGAGGCACGCTCAATCCCAGTTGTTCCAGGCAACCGGCCATGCGCACGAAGGCAGCGGGATGTTCGTGTTCCGGCGGGGCATCCATCACGATCCAGCTGTGCCCGTTCTGGTGCACCCGGAAGTAGCGCCGGAAGCTGGCGTCGGTGGACAGCGGTGGGTTCACGATCACACCTGGCCCCAGTGCGCCGGCCAGCCAGGCGTTGAGGCTGTCGATTCTGGGATCTGATGGCTGGACTGGATTCATGGGTGCGAGGGGGCTGTCTGCCGGGTGACAAGGGACCTCTGATTCTGCAGCAATCGCTCTTCGCTGTCTCGCATCCCATGTGCGGGATCTCACGGCGACGATTGCGTGGCGCGGTAGCCGGCTCCTATACTCTGGACTCCCGCATCCACCCTATGCCCGCAGTTTTCCTTGGGCATTCCCCATTTCGGAGTTCAAGATTTCATGTTCATCCTGCCCATGAACAGGTACCCCCATGAGCCAGGCTAAGCTGGCCGTGTGGCCAGGCAGGCCCTATCCCCTGGGGGCCACGTGGGATGGCAAAGGGGTGAACTTCGCCTTGTTCTCCGAGCACGCCGAGAAGGTGGAACTGTGCCTGTTCGATCCACGGGGCAAGCGCGAAGTGGAGCGCATCGAGCTGCGCTGGCAGACCGATCAGGTATTCCACGCCTACCTGCCCGAGCTGCGCCCCGGACAACTCTATGGCTATCGCGTCTATGGTCCCTACGACCCTGCCCAGGGACATCGTTTCAATCATCACAAACTGTTGTTGGACCCCTACGCCAAACACCTGGTGGGTCAGGTGCGCTGGAGCGATGCCCTGTTCGGCTATCGCATCGGCAGCGCCAAGGAGGACCTGCAGATGGACCGGCGGGATTCCGCCGCCGGCATGCCTCGCTGCCAGGTGATCGACACCGCCTTCACCTGGGGAGATGATTGTCACCCCCAGGTCCCCTGGCACGACACGGTCATCTACGAGTTGCACGTCAAGGGCTTCACCGCGCTCAACGAGAAGGTGCCGCCTGCCCTGCGCGGTACCTATGCGGGGCTGGCAACCGCGCCGGTGGTGAGTTATCTCACGCGTCTGGGAGTGACCGCCGTGGAACTGATGCCGGTGCATGGTTTCATTGACGACCGTAACCTGGTCTCTCAGGGGCTTCGCAACTACTGGGGCTACAACTCCATCGGTTTCTTCGCCCCGGACATGCGCTATTGCGCCTCGGGCCATGTGGATGAATTCAAGACCATGGTCAAGACGCTGCACAGCGCCGGCATCGAGGTGATCCTCGACGTGGTCTACAACCACACCGCCGAGGGCAACCAGCTGGGGCCCACCCTGAGTTTTCGCGGTATCGACAATTCCGCCTACTACCGCCTTCTGCACGATGACCGGCGTTTCTACATGGACTACACCGGCTGCGGCAATACCCTGAACATGCGTCACCCCCGGGTGCTGCAGCTGATCATGGACTCCCTGCGCTACTGGGTGCAGGAGATGCACGTGGATGGTTTTCGTTTCGACCTGGCCTCGGCCCTGGCCCGTGAGTTGCACGCGGTGGACCGCCTGGGCGCGTTCTTCGACATCATTCACCAGGACCCGGTGCTGTCCCAGGTGAAACTCATCGCCGAGCCCTGGGATCTGGGCGAGGGCGGCTACCAGGTGGGTAACTTCCCGGTGGGCTGGACCGAATGGAATGGTCGCTACCGGGATTCGGCGCGGGCCTACTGGAAAGGCGACGAGGCCATGCACGGGGACATGGCCTATCGGTTGACCGGTTCATCGGATCTGTACGAATCCAGTGGACGCCGGCCCTACGCCAGCATCAACTTCATCACCTGCCACGACGGTTTCAGCCTGCATGACCTGGTGAGCTACAACCAGAAACACAACCTGGCCAACGGAGAGGACAACCGGGACGGGGAGGATCACAACCTGTCCTGGAACTGCGGCGAGGAAGGGCCCACGGAGAACGGCCATATCCTTGCCCTGCGCGCGCGCCAACAGCGCAACCTGCTAGCCACACTGTTCCTCTCCCAGGGCATCCCCATGCTGCCGGCCGGGGATGAGCGCGGGCGCACCCAGCAGGGCAACAACAATGCCTACTGCCAGGATAACGAGCTGAGCTGGGTGGACTGGACTCTGGATGCGGAGCGCCGTCTGCTGCTGGGCTTCGTGCAAAAGCTCATCCGCCTGCGTCGTGAGCACCCAGGTCTGCGCCGTCGCCAGTTTTTCCACGGGCTACACGTCAACGGCGGGCGGGTGAAGGATCTCACCTGGCTGCGACCCGATGGCGAGGAGATGACCGAGGTGGACTGGCACCAGCCCTTCGGTCGCGTGCTGGGCATGTTCGTCGCGGGGGACGCCTTTGAGGAGCACGACGAGTTCGGTCGTCGTATCCAGGATTCGGATCTGATCCTGCTGTTCAACGCCCACCACGCGGCGGTGGAGTTTCGTTTGCCGGCGGAGCCCCAGCACACCCGCTGGGCGGCGTTGATCGATACCCATTATGATGATGGCGAACGTGCGGACCGGCGCAATTTCCACAGTCACGAGTATTACCCGCTGCAGGGCCGTTCGGTGGTCCTTTTGATCAATACCAGTCGGGTGGTGAAAGCGGTGCGCGAATCCGATGGGCTTATCTGAAGTGCCGGTGCCCGTGCGCCGGTCCTGTCATCACGAGGAGTCGAAGTGAGTCAAAAGCAGTCTTCCATGCCCTGGTGGTCACCGCGGGAGCTGACCGCTGGACAGGGCATTCGTTGTGTCCTGGGCCCCCTGAGCCTGCAATTGTTTCGTACTGCCGATGCCTGGCGTGTCTGGACCTCCCGGGAGGAATGGGACGAGGCCCAGGCGGCACAGGTCTGCATGACAGACATGGATGCCATGCCCGCCGATGAGGCGGCTGAGCGCTTCGTGTTCAGCCAGAGCCCCGTCCGCTTGTGCCTGCGTCCCATGCTGGCGGACCGGCCAGTGGTGGTGCGTGCGCGCCAATCGGTATTCGTGCCCCCGGGCGAAGAGGCCATGCTGTATCTGAGCACGCCGGTGTGGATCTCTATCGACCTGGGTGATCCGGCGCGCAGCCTGCGGGAGATCCCGGTGCTGCCCTTGTCGGACACCTGGTTTGGACCGTCTACCCGGGAAGGCGAGCTGTGCTACGCCGCCCGCACCCATGCGCGCAATCATCTCGAGCAGGTGCCGCGCCGTCCCCACCGGGCGATCACGCCGGTGAAGGTGCGCAACGAGGCAAGCAGCCTCTTGCCCATCGACCGGCTCAGCCTGCCGGTGCCCCTGCTTTCGGTCTTTGGGGACGCAGGCAACGGACTGTGGACCGAGGAGGTGCATCTCACCCGGGCCGCAGACAGTGACCTGGCGGGACTGCGAGTGGTGCCCGGCGTGCCGAACATGGCGCCCCGGGCCGAGCGGCTCAGCGGCCCGCGCACTGAGCCGGGACGCGGTGGACTGGTGCGGGCATTCAGCGATCTGTTTGGCTGAAACCGCGGAGCGCGGTCTTCGGTCATGATTGGCCGCGCCCTTTTTTTGTGTTTGTGTTGCAGCTTGCCGATGAGGGGTTTGCATGCTGGATTCCATCCTGAACTATATGGCCAGCGATCAGGTCATGAGCGTGCTGCGCGCCGTGATGTTTTTGTTGGTGGGTTTCATCCTGGCGCGTTTTGTCTCGCGCCTGGTGCAGCGCATGGTCTTGCGTCGCTTCACCACCCATCACGCCATGATCTTCCGTCGCCTGGCCTTTTATCTCATCCTGGGCCTGTTCGTGGCCTCGGCTCTACGAGAGCTGGGCTTCAGTCTGGGGGTCTTGCTGGGGGCGGCGGGCGTCCTGTCGGTAGCCATCGGTTTCGCCTCCCAGACATCGGCCTCTAATCTCATCAGCGGGCTGTTCCTGATTGGCGAGGGTCCCTTCAGCGTCGGGGATGTGATCAAGGTGGGCAACACCACCGGCGAGGTGTTGTCCGTTGACCTGCTGTCGGTGAAGCTGCGCACCTTCGACAATCTGTTCGTGCGCATCCCCAACGAGACCCTGATCAAGAGCGAGGTCACCACGCTCACCCGTTTCCCCATTCGCCGTTTCGACCTTCAGGTGGGTGTCGCCTACAAGGAAGACATCGAGCGGGTGCGCAAGGTGCTCATGGATGTGGCCGACCGCAATACCCTGTGCCTGGACGAGCCTAAGCCCCTGTTCATCTTCAATGGCTTTGGCGATTCGGCCCTGAACATCCAGTTTTCCGTGTGGGCCAAGCGGGAGAACTTCCTGGAGCTGCGCAACAGTCTGCAGATCGAGGTCAAGAAGGCCTTCGATGCCGAGGGCATCGAGATCCCGTTCCCGCACATGACGCTTTATACCGGCAGCGTCACCGATCCCTTCCCTGTGCGCATGGTGGGCGGGCAGCCAAGTGGGGATGCCCCGTCGGATTACGGCAAGTAGGGATTTTTAGCCACAGAGGGCACAGAGGTCACAGAGAAAAAAGATCGTCTTTAGCTCTGTGACCTCTGTGACCTCTGTGGCAATTAAAGTGTTTATCGAGACGCCGTACACTGCGAGGTTCGTTGGTCATCCACGTAATGAACCCATGTCTCGATGCGTCCGTCCGGGTGCAGGGTGAGTTCCCGCCAGGCGGGGGGCAGGGCGTCCAGGGCGAAGTCCTTGCTGCCGGGCAGGAACTGCAGGCAGGTGGACGGTGAGCCGATTAGGCGCACGCCCCTTCGTGTGGCCTCGAAGTTCTGGTGGATATGGCCGAACAGCACGCCGCGTACCTGGGGATGGCGATCCAGGACGTTGAACAGGGCCGCGGCATTGGCCAATTGCATGCGGTCCATCCAGGCACTGTTGATGGGCACGACCGGGTGGTGCAGGCACACCAGGGCGTTACGGGCCGAATGCCGGGACAGGGCCTCTTGCAGAAACCCCAGTTCATGCTCGCTGAGCCTGCCGCCTGCCTGGCCGGGCACCGTGCTGTCCAGCAGCACCAGCAGCCAGTCCTCACGGGTGATGATCTTGGCGCAGTCCAGACCCGCTTCGTTGAGGATCTCTTCCATCAGCTTAGGTTCATCGTGGTTACCCGCAAGGCAGTGCACCGGCATGGGCAAGCCGCGTAGCAGTTGCCGTAGCTGCTCATAGGTGGCGCGGACGGGATGTTCGGCCAGATCGCCGGTGGCCAGCATCAGGTCCGCGTCGGGTACGGTTCGTCGTATCTGATCCAGCACCCGGCTCAGGGTGGCGCCAGTGTCCAGCTTGACCCCGTACATGCCTGACTCGGGCGTGCCCAGGTGCGGGTCCGTGATCTGGACTACTTGCAGAGGACGGGGCGGGGCATGGCTCATGGTCACGGCTCCTGGCGGATGGCTGCCCGCCATTGAAATCACGTGACAGTATAAAACATGTGTATGACGATCATCTGATGGGGGTCCGATTTCGGGACATGGCGCAAGCCCATGCGGGTATTCCCGGGGCGTGCTGATCTATACTGGGTACTCCGGGTCGGCCAGTGCGGACCCATGATTCAGGGAGGCCACAGGCCCCATGAATGATGAACTACCCAGCAGTGGAAATGACTATCGGCCCAGCGAGGCCGAGCCCTACATGAATCCCCGTCAGCTTGAATACTTTCGGGGCAAGCTGATGCAGTGGCGTAATGAATTGCTGGATGAGTCCGAAGAGACCATCAAGAACCTGCGCAACGAACAATGGCGCGAGCCGGATCCCAATGACCGGGCCAGCCGGGAGAGCGACGCCACCCTGGAGCTGCGCACCCGTGACCGTTACCGCAAACTCATCGGCAAGATCGATTCTGCAATGCGCCGCATCGATGACGGCAGTTATGGTTATTGCGAGGAGACCGGTGAGCCCATCGGCCTGCCCCGGCTGGAGGCCCGCCCCATCGCGACCCTGAGCATCGAGGCCCAGGAGCGCCATGAGAAGGATGAGCGGCGTTAGGGGTGAAAGCGTAAGGGGTGAGGGGGCAGGGGATAGGCGTAAACCACCCCCACCCTAGCCCTCCCCCGTGAGGGGGAGGGGATTATATTTTGGACGCCTTCCGCCTTCCGCCTTCCGCCTCACCCCTTACCCTTCACCCCTAACGCCTTAATAAAGATCTTCGAGTTGCGCTGGTAGTTGTAGAGCTCCCGCCGGCGGAGGGGCAGTGACTTGATGTCACCGGGCTCGAAGC
Source organism: Thioalkalivibrio sp. (assembly GCA_046260855.1). Taxonomy (GTDB): domain Bacteria; phylum Pseudomonadota; class Gammaproteobacteria; order Ectothiorhodospirales; family Ectothiorhodospiraceae; genus Thioalkalivibrio_A. Next base: position 8,559 of record JBHEOJ010000023.1, on the reverse strand, counting down.
CCCGCTCACGGAACCAGTGGGCGGTGTGGGTGGTGAGTACGAACAGCCGGTCGATACCCAGGGTCTTCGCCAGGGCCTCCACGAACTCCAGCAGTCTGTCGCCCCGTCCGGCGGCCCGGTACTGCGGGTGGATGGCCACACAGGCCACTTCGCCCACCGCATCATCGGGGAAGGCATACAACGCCGCACAGCCCAGCACCAGCCCGTCCCGCTCTATGACGCTGAAGCGGTCGATCTCCAGTTCCAATTGCTCCCGCGATCGACGCACCAGGATGCCATCGGCCTCCATGGGCTGGATCAACTCCAGGATGCCGCCTACGTCGTCGATGGTCGCCCGGCGCAGATGTTCGTAGGTCTCGCCGGTGATCAGTGTGCCCACCCCGTCCCGGGTGTAGAGCTCCAGCAACAGGGCGCCGTCCCGGGTCCGATCCACCAAGTGGACTCGCCCCACCGCCTGACGACAGGCATGGATGGCGCTTTTCAGGTGCTGCACCGTTTCGGGCGTCATCTTGCGGCCCTTGTCCAGCCAGCCCTGGGCCTGCGCGGCAGTGAGCTGATCCACCGGCCTGCGCCGGCCGTCCCGCAGGTTCTCGGTGAGGAAGATGAGTTTGTCGGCCTTCAGGGCGATGGCGGTGGCGGTGGCCACGTCCTCGGCGCTCAGGTTGAAGATCTCGCCGGTGGGTGAATAGCCCAGGGGCGAGAGCAGCACGGTTTCGCCCTGCGCCAGATGCAGGCGAATGCCTTCGGCGTCGATGCGCCGCACCTCGCCGGTGTGCTGATAGTCCACGCCATCACGCACGCCCAGGGGTTTGGCGATGACGTGATTGCCCGAGGCGACGCGAATGCGTGCCCCGCTCATGGGGGTGTTGGACAGGCCCATGGACAGCAGCGCCTCGATCTCCACCCGCAGGCAACCGGCTGCCTCCTTGACCGCAGCCAGTGCGTCGGCGTCGGTGATCCGCAGGCCATGCTCATAGCGAAATTCCAGGCCGCGGTCGCGCAGGCGCTGCTCGATCTGGGGGCGTGCGCCATGGACCAGTACCAGATGCACGCCCAGGCTTTGCAGCATGGCGATGTCGTGGATCAGCTGGGAGAAATTGCTGTCCTGGATCGCCTCGCCACCGAAGGCGATCACGAAGGTGCGTCCCCGGTGTGCATTGATGTAGGGGGCGGCGTTGCGGAACCAGTTGATCTGGGAGAGTTCGGGCCGGTTGTTCTTTTTCATTTGGGTCTTTTCCCGGTGCCTGCGTGATCTGGGTCCGAGGATACCTGAAGCCCCCATGTGGCGTCAGCGTGCGGGCTTGAGACAGAAGCTGGTGATCAGCGCACGCAGCATCTCGATGGTCGGCGGGATACGGTCCAGGGCCAGGTATTCATCGGGCTGGTGGGCCTGTTCGATGTCGCCGGGGCCGAGTACCACCACGTCCATGTCCAGGTCACGCAGATAGGGCCCCTCGGTGCCGAAGGCCACGGCCTCGGCGGGGTACCCCGTGAGGGCTTCGGCGGCACGCACGATGGGTGCGTCGGCGGGTGTCTCCATGGCCGGTGTGCCGTCGAACAGGCGGAACACCTCAAGACCCAGGCCGGAGCCCTCAAGCCCCTTGTGCAAGCGGGACTCCAGTGCGCCGCGCAGTTCATCCAGGTCCATGCCGGGCAGGGGGCGCAGGTCGATGTGCAGCTCGCAGTGGCCGCAGATGCGGTTGGGGTTATCGCCGCCGTGGATGTGGCCCAGGTTCAGGGTGGGTGCGGCCACCTTGAACAGGGGGTGGTTGTAGCGTTCCTGAAGTTCGGCGCGCCAGGCCATGATGTGGGTCATGGCCGTGTGCATGCCTTCCAGGGCGTTGTTGCCCAGGCTCGGGTCGCTGGAGTGTCCCGAGTGCCCGGTGATGCGGATGCCTTCCATGATGATGCCCTTGTGCATGCGCACCGGGCGCATCCCCGTGGGTTCGCCGATGATGGCGTGGCGCCCCAGGGGACGGCCGGCGGCGCGGATGGCCTTGGCCCCGGACATGGAGCTTTCCTCGTCCGCCGTGGCCAGGATCACAAGGGGCTGGTGGAACTGGTCTGCATCGAGGCCACGGGCCGCCTCCAGGGCCAGCGCCAGAAAGCTCTTCATGTCCGCGGTGCCCAGGCCGTAGAGCCGCCCGTCGCGCTCCGTGAGCTTGAAGGGGTCCTGGTGCCAGAGCTGCGCATCGCAGGGCACGGTGTCCGTGTGACCGGAGAGCACCAGCCCCCCCGGCCCCCGCCCCAGGGTGGCCACCAGGTTGGCCTTGTTCGGGGTGCCGTCGATGGGCGTGATCTCCACGGCAAAGCCGGCTGCCTCGCACCAGCCGGCCAGCTCGTCGATGAGGGCGCGATTGCCCATGTCGAATTCCGGGGAGACGCTGCTCACCGACGGCTGGGCGATGAGGCGGGTGAGCATGTGGGTGAGACTGGGGAGTTTTTTCATGGTGGTGTGGCCGAGAGACAAGAGGCAAGATACAAGATACAAGAGAATCATGGTCCTGTAATGGGGCGTGCCTTTCCTCTTGTATCTTGCCTCTTGTCTCTAGAGACTTCCTCAATGATCCGCCCCGCCGAAGTCCCTGATATCCCCGCCCTGGTCGCGCTGGAACAACGCTGTTTCCAGACCGACCGGCTGTCCCGGCGCCAGTTCCGCTACATGCTCACCAAGGCCAACGCCCATGTGCTCCTGAGTGAGGTCGATGGCTTGATCAACGGCTATGTGCTGCTGTTGTTCAGCCGGGGCACGTCCATGGCGCGACTGTATTCCATTGCGGTGGACGAGAGCGCTCGGGGCCAGGGCATCGGTCAGGCCCTGGTGGAGGCGGCCGAGGAGGCGGCCCGGGAGCGTGAGTGCGCCTACCTGCGCCTGGAGGTCCGCAAGGACAATAGCGCATCCATCGCCCTGTTCACCCGCCTGGGGTACGAGCCTTTTGGCGAATACGGCGATTATTACGAAGACCACATGGGGGCCTGGCGCTATGAGAAATCCCTGGCGCCAAACCTGAGCCCCGACCTGGTGCGGGTGCCCTACTACGAGCAGACCCTGGATTTCACCTGTGGCCCGTCGGCGGTGATGATGGCCATGAAGTCCCTGGATCCGAACCTGGTGCTGAACCGTAAGCTGGAGTTGCGCATTTGGCGGGAGGCCACCACCATCTACATGACCTCCGGTCACGGTGGCTGCGGACCCTACGGGCTTGCGCTTTCCGCGGCCCATCGGGCGTTCGGCGTTGAACTTGTGATCAATGACGACCGTACCCCCCTGGTGGATTCGGTGCGCAGCGAGGAGAAAAAAGAGGTCATGCGCCTGGTGCAGGAGGACATGCTGGACGAAATCCTGACGCTGGGTATCCCGGTGCATTACGGCACCCTTAGTGTTGACGACCTGCGCGCCCGCTTCGATGCCGGTGCCGTGCCGGTGGTGCTGATCAGCTCCTATCGGATCTATGGTGAAAAATTCCCCCACTGGGTGGTGGTCACGGGTTTTGATGAACACTTCATCTATGTGCACGATCCCTTTGTGGACTATGAAACCGGGGAGACCCCCATGGACTCCATCAACATGCCCATTCTTAAACGCGATTTTGAACGCATGGCCCGTTACGGAAAGGCGGGGCTCAAGGCCGTGCTGGTGATCCACCCCAAACCCGATACCCTGCCCTGACAACGAGCCGGAGAACGAGAACGTCATGTCTGATCATGTACTTGTGATCGAACAGCCCGGGGACTGGAAGCCTCACTTCCCCGAATACCCGGTCATGCTGGCCCGGGATTACCTTACCAGTGCGCCGGACACCGGCGGGCGCCAGTTGCGCGTCATCAATCTGTGTCGCAGTAGCCGCTACCTGAGCGTAGGTTACTACTGCTCCCTGCTGGCCGAGGCGCGCAATCACAAGGTGGTGCCCACGGTGCGCACCCTGCAGGATCTGTCCAGCAAGTCCATCTACAGCCTGGACACCGAGGACATCGACCACAAGGTGGCCAAGGTGCTGGGTCGCAAACGTGCGGGGCTTCAGCCGACCGCGTTTGAACTCACCGTATTCTTCGGCCAGTGTGCCCCCAAGGAGATGCAGGAGATCGCCCAGCAGCTGTTTTCCATCTTCCGGGCGCCGCTGTTCAAGGTGGAGTTCAAGCTGGCGGGACAGTGGCGCATCGATGCCATCAAGCCCCTGACGCTCAACGCGCTCACCCCGGATCAGGAGACGGCGTTCTTCGAGGCACTGGATACGTATCTGAAGCGTCCCTGGCGCAAGCCACGTGGCTCGCGCAGCTACAAGTACGACCTGGCCATCCTGCAGAACCCGGACGAGGATCTGCCGCCGTCCAACCGTGCCTCCCTGGCCAATTTCGTCCGGGTGGGCAAGACCCTCGGGCTGGAAGTGGATCTAATCGACCGCAAGGACTTTTCGCGCCTGGCGGAGTACGACGCCCTGCTCATTCGCGAGACCACGCGCATCGACCACTACACCTACCGCTTCGCCCGCAAGGCGGACGGCGAGGGGATGGTGGTGATCGACGATCCGGACTCCATCCTCAAGTGCACCAACAAGGTGTATCTCGCGGAGCTTCTAGCGGCCCACAAGGTGGCCACGCCGCGCACCCTGATCCTGAGCAAGGACAACCTGTTGGCCGCCGAGGAGGCCATCGGCTACCCGGTGGTGCTCAAGATCCCCGATGGTTCATTTTCACGGGGTGTGTTCAAGGCGGAAGATCGTCCGGAACTGGAAGACACCGCCAAGCGCCTGTTCAAGGACTCGGACCTGATCCTGGCCCAGGAATTTGCCTACACGGAGTTCGACTGGCGGGTGGGCATCATGAACAAGCAGCCCCTGTATGTGTGCCAGTACTTCATGTCCCGCAAGCACTGGCAGATCGTTAATCACCAGGCCAAGGGCAATTCACGCCAGGGCGGTTTTCGCACCATGGCCGTGGAAGAAGCCCCGCCCCAGGTGGTGAAGACCGCGCTGCGCGCCGCCAACCTGATCGGCGACGGTCTCTATGGCGTGGATCTCAAGCAGACCCGCAAGGGTGTGGTGGTGATCGAGGTGAACGACAACCCGAACCTGGATGCCGGGGTAGAGGATGCGGTGATCAAGGACGAACTCTACAAGCGCATCCTGGAAGACTTCGTGCGTCGGCTGGATTGTATGCGCAAGCGTTGAAGGGCTGTTTCCCACGAAGCACAAGAAGAGCACGAAGAAATTCAAAAAAAGAAATGGTTCTCGCAAAGACGCCAAGGACGCCAAGAAAGAATTAATCCGTTATTGCTTTCTTGGCGTTCTTTGCGCCTCTGCGAGAGAATAGCCTTTTCGATTTTTCATTAAACCCTTCGTGCCCTTCGTGTGCTTCGTGGTAATCGCCTTTTAACGAGGCAACCCGCTGACACGATCCCCAGCACCAATGCCCCGGCGCTGGAACCAGCCCTGTTTCATCTCCAGCGCATAGATCACGTCCTCGCTGGCCTCGTGGATCTTCGTGGTGTGGGGTTCCATGCGGGCGATGTTCACGATGCGTCCGTCCGCATCGATGAAGGCCACGGACAGGGGCAGGGGGGTGTTGTGCATCCACATGGCATAGCGCGCGGGCTCTGGCCAGACGAACAGCATGCCGTGATCCTTCGGCAGGCTTTCCCGGTACATGAGCCCCAGCTGCCGTGTCGACTCGCTGTCTGCAAGCTCCGCCTTCAGGGTCTGGCTGCCAATGCGCAGTTCGACCACAGCCAGTCCGGTCTGGGGCCCGCCCTGGACCTGGGGCTGGCGAGCGCCGGCCAGACTGAACAGGAGAGTCAGGGTCAGCCCGAGGCCCAGGGCCAGCGCGATCAGCCAGGAGGGTCCGAGTCGGTGTATGTCCATGGTCATGGCCTCGTCATGGCTCTGGCTTGGGGGCTACTTGTCCTCGCCCATGCGTCCTACGGCGCAACTGACGAAGGACTTCGCCTTGGCCTTCAGGGCCTTCATGCCCTCCACGGAACCCTTTTCCGGGTAACCCAGCTTGCCGAGGCGGGCCACCAGCTCATCGCGGATATCGTCGCCGACCTCCACACTGACGCGGCCCTCGGCCACATCGACTTCTACGGACTGCACCCGGGGGTCCTCGGACAGACCCTTCTTAATGCTGCCGGCGCAGCCGCCGCATTTGATGTTTTCCACGTCTATGATCAGTTCCATGGTGTGCTCCTGTGTGAATGTGATCGTTGTGGCACGGTGCCCATGGGGCGCCCTATGGATCCATGCCCTTGGGACCATGGTAAGGGGATTCCCCATGGGGGGCGAGGGCATGGTGTGGTCGGGCCTCCCGCGGGTGTAAAATGATCGGCCGTACCAGATGAATTCAAGCTCCGGAGTCTGTCATGCCTCAGTATCGTTCCCGCACCACCACCCACGGCCGCAACATGGCCGGCGCCCGGGCCCTGTGGCGCGCCACGGGCATGAAGGACGGTGACTTCGACAAGCCCATTATCGCCATCTCCAATTCCTTCACCCAGTTCGTGCCCGGCCACGTGCACCTCAAAGACCTGGGCCAGATGGTGGCCCGGGAGATCGAGAAGGCCGGCGGCGTGGCCAAGGAGTTCAACACCATTGCCGTGGACGACGGCATCGCCATGGGCCACGGCGGCATGCTCTATTCCCTGCCGTCCCGGGAGCTCATCGCCGATTCCGTGGAATACATGGTCAACGCCCACTGCGCCGACGCCCTGGTGTGCATCTCCAACTGCGACAAGATCACCCCCGGGATGCTCATGGCGGCCATGCGTCTGAACATCCCCGTGGTGTTCGTCTCCGGCGGCCCCATGGAGGCGGGCAAGGTGACGGTGAAGGGCAAGGTCATCCACCTGGATCTGGTGGACGCCATGGTCACCGCCGCAGACCCCAAGGCCTCCGACGAGGACGTGGCCGCCTACGAGCGCTCCGCCTGTCCCACCTGCGGATCCTGCTCCGGCATGTTCACCGCCAACTCCATGAACTGCCTCACCGAGGCCCTGGGCCTGTCTCTACCCGGCAACGGTTCCCTGCTGGCCACCCACGCCGATCGCAAGGAACTTTTCCTGGAGGCGGGTCGCTTGGTGGTGGATCTCGCCAAGCGCTATTACGAGGGCGACGATGAGGCCGCGCTGCCGCGCAACATCGCGACCTTCGAGGCCTTCGAAAATGCCATGGCCCTGGACATCGCCATGGGTGGCTCCACCAATACCGTGCTGCATCTGCTGGCCGCCGCCCACGAGGCGGGGGTGCACTTCACCATGGCGGATATCGACCGCATGTCCCGCAAGATCCCCAATCTCTGCAAGGTGGCCCCCGCCACACAGCAGTACCACATGGAGGACGTGCATCGGGCCGGTGGCGTGCTGGGTATCCTGGGCGAACTGGACCGGGGCGGCCTGATTCACCGGGAGGCGAAGACCGTGCACAGCGCCACCCTGGGCGATGCCCTGGACCGCTGGGACGTGGTGCGCGCCGGTGCCGGCGAGGCCCGCGAGCGCTACATGGCCGCCCCGGGCGGCGTGCCCACCCAGGTGGCCTTCAGCCAGGACCAGCGCTGGGATGACCTGGACCTGGACCGCGCCAGCGGCTGCATCCGCGACATCGAACATGCCTATTCCAAGGATGGTGGCCTGGCGGTGCTCTACGGCAACCTGGCCCAGGACGGCTGCATCGTGAAGACCGCCGGGGTGGATGAGAGCATCCTGAAGTTTTCCGGTCCCGCCCGGGTGTTCGAGAGTCAGGACGATGCCGTGGAGGCCATCCTGGGTGACCGGGTCCAGGCGGGCGACGTGGTAGTGATTCGCTACGAAGGCCCCCGGGGCGGGCCCGGCATGCAGGAGATGCTTTACCCCACCAGTTATCTGAAGTCCAAGGATCTGGGCAAGGCCTGCGCCCTGATCACCGATGGCCGCTTCTCCGGCGGCACCTCGGGTCTGTCCATCGGCCATGCCTCTCCCGAGGCCGCTGAGGGCGGCAACATCGGCCTGGTGCAGGAAGGTGACACCATCGAGATCGACATACCCGAGCGCAGTGTCCACCTGGCCATCAGCGACGAGGAACTGGCGCACCGCCGTGCCGCCATGGAGGAAAAGGGCGATGCCGCCTGGAAGCCGGTGAACCGGGAGCGATCCGTGAGTCTGGCCCTCAAGGCCTATGCGCTGATGGCGACGTCGGCGGCCCGGGGCGCGGTGCGGGATATCTCCCAGGTGGAGGTCAAGCGCTAGCGGCTTGCGGGTGAGGCGTCGCTCCTACAGGGGGCAGGCGACAGGGCGGGGATTCGACCTGACCCGGATTACGCCCGACTCAGTGAATCCCCACGAGATCGAAAGCGATCCGAACCCCTGCCCGTGAACCAGTCGTTCTCGATATCCACGACAAAGATGGTCCGCTTGTTCGGGGGCTGCGATGCCATGGGCTACGGGACGACCTGGATCGCCGGCAGGAGGCAGACGAGCAGGATGGGGATGCCGGGCGTCTGGGACCGGTCATGGGATTACTAACCCGAACCCTGTCTAAGCCACATTCAGAGCCCCGCGAAAGGCGCGGATCAAGGCGCGGTGCGCAGGCAATG
>JBHEOJ010000229.1:492-751 GCA_046260855.1 Thioalkalivibrio sp. | reverse complement strand
CCTGAAACACCAGCCCCAGACGGCGCGCCACCTCCCGCCGCCCCAGCGACGCCAGCAGCCGGCCGTCGACGCGTATCTCTCCGGAACGCGGCGCGCGGAGTCCGGCCAGGGTATGTAGCAAGGTGGTCTTGCCGGCGCCGTTGGGCCCCAGCACCCCCCACACCTGTCCGGGCTCCACGGTCAGCGTCAGGGCGGCGCCGTCGACACGGCCCGGAACGTCGATCACCAGTTCTTGAATTTCCAGGCGACCCATCAGCGG
>JBHEOJ010000229.1:0-257 GCA_046260855.1 Thioalkalivibrio sp. | reverse complement strand
GGGTGCCGCCGGCAAGGGCGCAGGCAGGCAGGATCAGGCGCTGGTCGTTGCCCAGCACGAGCCGCAGCATGTGCGGCACCACCAGGCCCACGAAGCCGATGCTGCCGGCGGTGGTCACCGCCATGGCGGTCAGCGCGCTGGCCATCAGATAGATGCCCCACTCGAGGGGGCGCACCGCCACGCCCAGAGCCGCGGCCTGCAGCGGCCCCCGAGCCAACACGTTGAGGTTGCGCCCCAGCGGCAGCGCTACCAGGCAG
>JBHEOJ010000228.1:0-759 GCA_046260855.1 Thioalkalivibrio sp. | reverse complement strand
GTCCCAGAGGGTGTCATCGAGGTCGAAGGTGATGCAGCGTATGGTCATCGGTTGTCTTAAGCGGGTTGTGTGTGGAAAGCGGTTTTAGCCACAGAGGTCACAGAGTTCACAGAGAAAACGATCTCAACGTTGGTCGGGGCTTCAGTCCGACAGAACAGGTCTCCATCAGCGCCTGTGGTGATAAGTACAATTGTTATAACTCTGTGACCTCTGTGTCCTCTGTGACAAAAATGAATTCACCGAAGGCACTGGCATTTTACCCCCGCTGCTCTGTACCTTGTTGATCCAGAGTCAGGAGGCATGTTCATGGTTGATCTCTTTCGCAAGACCTATCACCCACCCGGTACGGCACCGGGCACCCTGGGCATCCGGGTTGTCGAGGGGGGAGTACAGGCACCGGCTGCCGATATCACGGCACTGCACTACCGGGAACAGCAGGCCCACCCCCTGAGCGTGGAGGCACTGCCTAAGGCGCTGCAGGGTGATGCCGACCAGGTGGTGTGGGTCCACGTGCAAGGCAGGCCAAGCCATGAACAGTTGCACTACCTGGGCGAACACTTCGGCCTGCATGCCCTAGCCCTGGAAGACGTGGTCAATACCGGCCAGCGGCCCAAGTCCGATGTCTTTGACGACCATGTAGTGGTCATCCTCAGCCACGCCCGCTGGGTCGAGGACGAGATTACCCTGGAACAGGTCAGCCTGTTCGTGGGCGAGAACTACGTGGTGAGTTTTAACTCCGGCGAAGAAGATCCCTTCGAC
>JBHEOJ010000227.1:509-762 GCA_046260855.1 Thioalkalivibrio sp. | reverse complement strand
ACACAGAAGGGGATGAAATTGTCCGGAAAATGGGGAGATATACAAAGAAAGTTCATGTCAATCCTTTAGTCGCGATATCGGGAAGTTATATCTGTGTAGGCATCAATGCGGCGATCCCGCAAAAAAGGCCAGATGCGGCGCACCTGTTCTGTCCTGGCAAGATCAAGGGTTACACAAAGAACCTGCTCCTGATCTGAATTCGCCTGCGCAAGAATCTCCCCTTGCGGTCCTGCAACAAAACTGCTCCCCCAGA
>JBHEOJ010000227.1:0-267 GCA_046260855.1 Thioalkalivibrio sp. | reverse complement strand
ATACAAACCCGCAGCGCGGTTCTCAAAGAGTGACAGAACCACAACCACACCAAGCTCCTTCGCCAATTGACCGAATGTCTCAGTGGACGGACCGGAGATGGTTTCCGCCAGGTCAAAAAGTGCCGGATCTTCGGTCTGGCAGAAATAGGGGCCGCAATGGAGCTCCTGCAGCACCATCAGCTTTGCCCCTTGACGAGCAGCTTTCCTGATCCCTTCACAGCTGCGGTCGATGTTGTCCTGACGATCAGCGGTGCAGCTGTGCTGGAT
>JBHEOJ010000226.1:502-783 GCA_046260855.1 Thioalkalivibrio sp. | reverse complement strand
TCCATGAACAGGGCGTTAAAAGACTTGTGCTTGATTGCTCTCTTGGCGCTCTCTGCGTCTTGGCGAGAGTCGCATTTTTACAAGCTCGTCGATGCCACTAAGTTGAAGGGTCGACCACAGGCTTCGGAAAGGCCTAGGCCCCATTCCAATCACCTTCGTGCCCTTCGTGTGCTTCGTGGTGATAATCGTTAATAAACAGAGACCCCCATGGCCGAGGCCAGCCCGAACCCCCACCGCCCCATCCGCAGCTTCGTGCGCCGGGAGGGCCGACTGACCGTTGG
>JBHEOJ010000226.1:0-292 GCA_046260855.1 Thioalkalivibrio sp. | reverse complement strand
CGGCTAACGAGCTGGATTTGGCGGCGATCTTCGGTCGATCTGCGCCCATCACCCTGGAAATAGGCTTTGGCAACGGGGAAAGCCTGGCGGATATGGCCGAGGCGGCGCCGGAGCGGGATTTCATCGGTATCGAGGTGCACCGACCCGGGGTTGGGCATCTGTTGCAGCGTATCGAGGCCCTGGGGCTGAGCAACCTGCGGGTCATGTGCCACGACGCGGTGGAGGTGCTGAAACACCAGATCCCGCCGGGCAGTCTGGACAGGGTCCAGGTGTTCTTCCCGGACCCCTGGCA
>JBHEOJ010000225.1:547-783 GCA_046260855.1 Thioalkalivibrio sp. | reverse complement strand
GGTCTACCACGGGACCCACCTCACGCCCGCCTCGCCGGAGGTGCCGTTCACCCTCCATTCGGCGGACGGCCCGGTCACGCTGGACGATCTGAAGGGGAAGGCGACGGTGCTCTTCTTCGGCTACACCTCCTGCCCGGACATCTGCCCCACGACGCTGCTCCGCCTCGGCACGGTCCTCGAGCAGATGGGCAAAGGCCGTGACGACGTGCAGGTGGTGTTCGTGAGCGTGGACCCGG
>JBHEOJ010000225.1:0-267 GCA_046260855.1 Thioalkalivibrio sp. | reverse complement strand
CACCGTCCTCGTCCTGAACACGGACGGCCAGCTCGAGCTCCTCTGGTCGTCCACCGTCACCGCCCCGCAGATGGCGGAGGACCTGAACTCGCTGCTGGACAGCCAGCCATGACGACGACCCGTCGGTTCCGAGGCCCGCGACCCCTCCCCCTGACCCTGTCCCTCGCCTGCCTCGCCGCCCTCGCCAGCGCCGGCACGGGGTGTGGGGACGACGATGGGGACGACCACGACCGCGCCGACCCCGCCACCACCATCTCGGCCGACGGC
>JBHEOJ010000224.1:394-790 GCA_046260855.1 Thioalkalivibrio sp. | reverse complement strand
GGATCAGGATGATGAGCATCTGGGTAATCTCGGCGACCAGGGTGGTGAGAAAAGCGACTGTTGGACTGAGCAGTCGGTGCTGCTGGTATTGGCGCACCAGATAGATATGCACCAGGCCGCCGATCAATCCTTCGACGGTGGTGGAGACCCCGCAGGAAAAAGCGGTAAATCCGCCAAGTGAGTAACGATGCAGCCCGGCGGTCAGGCCGACAGCCCCGCCAAGCAGTGGGCCGCCGATAATGCCTGCAAGGACCGCCCCGATGGCCCGGGTATTGGCAATGGCGTCGTTGATCGGCAGGCCGAAATAGGTGCCGAGAATGGAGAAGGCTGAAAAAATAACGTAGAGCAGCAATAGGGTTTGCGGATGGAGCGTATGAATATGAAAAGACCGGAAAA
>JBHEOJ010000224.1:0-254 GCA_046260855.1 Thioalkalivibrio sp. | reverse complement strand
CACCTGGATGATGATAAACGGCAGCACCCCCTGGTAGATGTCTACGGTCCGAATCTCCGGCGGACACACTCCTTTCAAATAAAAGAGAGAAAAACCGAATGGCGGCGTGAGGAAGGAGGTCTGCAGGTTCATGGCGATGAGGATGGCAAACCACATCGGTTCGATGCCGATAACCTGGGAGATCGGCAAGAGAATAGGCACGACGATATAGGAAATCTCGATAAAATCAATGAAAAAGCCGAGCAGCATGATGG
>JBHEOJ010000223.1:561-791 GCA_046260855.1 Thioalkalivibrio sp. | reverse complement strand
GCCTACGGCAAGGGCCGCGTCTACCGGCAAGGCGAGTATGTGGGTGATGTCTCCATGACCCAGCTGACGATGGGCATTCAGTTCGGGGGCCAGGCCTACAGCCAGATCATCTTCTTCGAGGACGAGCGAGCGTTCGAGATATTCACTTCGGGCAATTTCGAGTTTTCCGCCCAGGCCACGGCCGTTGCCATCACTGCTGGAGTCTCCGCTGAAGCCAACACTGGCGGTGG
>JBHEOJ010000223.1:0-271 GCA_046260855.1 Thioalkalivibrio sp. | reverse complement strand
CGTAAGGGAATGGCGGTGTTTACCATTGCCAGAGGCGGGCTGATGTACGAAGCCACTATCGGTGGTCAGAAGTTCAGCTATGAGCCCCTGGCCGCGCCCTGATAGCCGCTACTTCCTGAGCTGTTCTGGCCAGTGCCGGGCCGTCCGCTGCAATAAGGATCACCAGCCAGGCTTTCGGACCCTGTGCGCCGTACACCATGTTCAGGGCGATATCTGCTGTGCTGGAGGGTCCAGAAATTATCTGCAGGCAACGCGGGCGGTAGGCTTCGGC
>JBHEOJ010000222.1:511-797 GCA_046260855.1 Thioalkalivibrio sp. | reverse complement strand
AGCGAACGCCGGGCCGACAACCGTGTCGGCGACTGCGAATCCTTCCAGTCAAAACGGGGTTCGTCGTCATCGCCCGGAAGGACGTCAGGGGACAGGCTCATGTCGTTGGGATCTCCAGGATCGTTGTGATTGAGCGTGCCTTATATACCTTTCCCCGGGTTCTGCAAGACGATTATTTTTATCGACTATCCCAAGAATAATGGATGTGTGGGGGCAAGGATGCCGGTCCATCCATGCATGATGGCCTCGCAAAAGAAAAGGGCCGTTCACCGGCGGTGAACGGCCC
>JBHEOJ010000222.1:0-274 GCA_046260855.1 Thioalkalivibrio sp. | reverse complement strand
CCACAGACCCATACCTTCTTCAGGTGATTCAGCAACGCTGGGGGCATCTGCGCAGGCAGATCCACCGTGGCGTGGTCCTCACTGATGTCGATCTTGCCGATATGGGAATTATCCAGACCGGCCTCGTTGGCGATGGCGCCCACCAGGTTGCCTGGCTTGAGGCCGTGCTGATGACCCACATCCACCAGGAAGCGCTGCATGCCCTCGTCCACCTCATCCTGGCGACGACCCCCCTTGCGCTTGGGTGGGCGTTGCCCGCCATCCGAGCTCCGCT
>JBHEOJ010000221.1:0-797 GCA_046260855.1 Thioalkalivibrio sp. | reverse complement strand
GAGCCTGGCTCAGATCCTGCTTTTGCTCGCGGCAGGGGCCCTGTCGGGTTTCCTCAACGTCATAAGTGCCGGCGGCTCCATGATCACCCTGCCGGTGCTCATGTTCATGGGCCTGGACAGCACCACGGCGAACGGCAGCAACCGTGTGGGCATCGTGCTGCAGAACATCACCGCCACCCTCAAGTACCGCAATGCGGGGTATCGCAACCTGAGACTGGGTCTCAAGCTGTCGGTGCCTGCGGTGATCGGCGCCATCGTCGGGGCCTGGGCAGCCACCCTGGTGGGCGACGACCTGTTTCGCTGGATCCTGATCCTGGTGATGGTGGCCTCGTCGATCCTGATGCTCATGCATATGCGCTGGCCGGTGATTCTGGCCATGCTGGTGATCGGCTTCTACGGTGGCTTCATCCAGGTGGCGGTGGGCATCCTGTTCATCGTCCTGCTCTACAGGGTGCTGCGCATCGACCTGGTGCAGGTGAACATCCTCAAGGTGCTGGTAGTGCTGCTCTACATGATCCCGGCCCTGGGCATCTTCGTGGCCACCGGCAACGTGCACTGGGGTTTTGGTCTGGTGCTGGCCGTAGGCAGCATGGTGGGGGCCTGGCTGGGGGCGCATATGACCCTGGGCCCCAGCGGCGCAGTCTGGATCCAGCGCATCACCCTGATCATCATCGCGGCAATCATCGTGAAGCTGATCATTGACATGTAATTACTAACCCGAACCCTGACTAAGCCACATTCAGAGCCCCGCGAAAGGCGCGGATCAAGGCGGCGGTGCGCAGGCAATGGTGTGGCGC
>JBHEOJ010000220.1:0-811 GCA_046260855.1 Thioalkalivibrio sp. | reverse complement strand
CGCGCGGGCAGGGCCTGAAGCGCTTTGCCACCCACATGCTGCAGTTCAAACCCGGCGCGGATGTCTCGATGCTCAACGCGATCATGCACGTGATCGTCGAGGAGGAGCTCTACGACCGGCAGTATATCGAAGCCCATACCGAGAACTGGGCGGCGATGAAGGCGCATCTCGAAGGCTTCAACCCCGAGAAGATGGAACGGATCTGCGGCATCGAGGCCGAGGTGCTGCGCGACGTGGCCCGGACCTTTGCCGGTGCGAAATCGGCGATGATCTTTTGGGGGATGGGCATTTCCCAGCATATCCACGGCACCGACAATTCGCGCTGTCTGATCAGTCTCGCGCTGATGTGCGGCCAGGTCGGACGCCCCGGCACCGGTCTGCACCCCTTGCGCGGTCAGAACAACGTGCAGGGGGCCTCGGATGCGGGCCTGGTCCCGATGTTCCTGCCGGATTATCAGAGCGTGACCGATGACGGTGTCCGCTCGGCCTTTACCGATGTCTGGAAATCGCAGGACTTCTCGGGCGAAAAGGGCCTGACCGTGACCGAGATCATGGATGCGGTCCATGCCGGCAAGATCCGCAGCATGTACATCCTGGGCGAGAATCCGGCGATGTCGGACCCGGATGTGGATCACGCACGCGATGCTCTGGCAAAGCTCGATCATCTGGTGGTGCAGGACATCTTCCTGACCGAGACCGCGAACTATGCCGACGTGATCCTGCCCTCCTCGGCCTGGTACGAAAAGACCGGGACCGTGACCAACACCAACCGTCAGGTGCAGATGGGCCGGCCGGTCGCCGCGCCCCCCGG
>JBHEOJ010000022.1:0-24382 GCA_046260855.1 Thioalkalivibrio sp. | reverse complement strand
TGGCCGAGGCGCGTGATCCCAAAGGGCTGTACAAGAAGGCCCGCCGTGGCGATCTAAAGAACTTCACCGGTATAGATTCCCCCTACGAGTCTCCGGAACAGCCTGAACTGCGCATCGACACCCGGGCCCTGAGTCCCGAGGAAGGCGCCGAACGGGTCATTGCCTTATTACGTGAGCTCGGGTTGTTGCGCGACCATTGAAGTGTCCTATGTTGTGCTGCGGACCGAACCTTAACCCCGGCCGGGAGGCCATGCGCTGATGTTCAATGTAGATGCGGTGTGCCTGTTGGCGAGACAGGCTGGCGACGCGATCATGGCAGTCTACCGGGAGGACTTCTCAGTGGCACACAAGGACGATCAGAGCCCGCTCACGGAAGCGGATCTGCGGGCCCATCAGGGGCTGGTGGAAGGGCTTTCCCTGCTCAGTCCCGGCGTGCCGGTCCTCTCCGAGGAGGCCGCCGATCCGGCCGCTGAACGCCTCGCCTGGGACCGCTACTGGCTCATCGATCCTCTGGACGGCACAAAGGAATTTATCAAGCGCAACGGTGAATTCACGGTCAACGTGGCACTCATCGAACAGGGCCGGGCAGTGTTCGGGGTGGTACACGCCCCGGCCCTGGGGGTGAGTTATTGGGGTGGGGTCGATCTCGGTGCCTTCAAGCAGACGGGGGATGCCCCGGCCGTGCCCATCAGGGTTTGCGAGCCACCGGCAGGGGCCTCCGGCTGGCGAGTGGTAGGCAGCCGTTCCCACCAGTCCGAGGCGTTCCTGGCCTTCATGGAGCGCCTGACCGATGCAGAGCTGGTGTCCATGGGCAGTTCGCTCAAGTTTTGCCTGGTGGCCGAAGGGGCCGCGGACCTGTATCCGCGCCTGGGTCTGACCAGCGAGTGGGACACCGCGGCCGCCCAGGCAGTGGTGGAGGCGGCTGGAGGGCATGTGCTTACCTGGCCGGAGCAGTCTCCCTTGCGTTACAACACCCGGGCGGACACCCTGCTAAATCCACACTTCATCGTCTGTGCCCGGCGTTCCGAGGTGTGGGCCAGCGCATCCTGACCGATCGAAATTTCCAAAGGACGAACAAAAAAGGGCCAAACCGCAAGGTTTGGCCCTTTCATTTTGGTGGGCGGTAGTGGGATCGAACCACTGACCCCTGCCGTGTGAAGGCAGTGCTCTACCGCTGAGCTAACCGCCCAGGAAGCGCAGTACTATAGTCATCGCCGGGGCGTGCGTCAATGCCAGCCCGGCCCTCACTTTCCGGACTCAGTCTCCGGGGTTTCGGCGTTCTTTTCCTCGGCCTCGATCCATCCCTGCACCGCCTGAATGGAGGCATCCGTGGAACGGAACACGTATTTCTCGCCGATCACGTCATACAGACCGGTGCGCTTCATCAGGTCCAGTACCTGGGCCTTGATGCCAGCGATCACCAGGATCATGTCACGTTCACGCAGACGGCGGGCCAGGCCGCGGATGGCCTCCTCTCCGGAGGCGTCGATCTCGTTGATTCCCTTGGCCACCACGACCAGGTAGCGGGCATTGGGGTGGCGCGCCGCCAGGTTCAGGATGGCGTCCTCGAAATGGGCGACGTTGGCGAAGTACAGGGAGCCGTCAAAGCGCATGATGCAGACCTTCTCGGTGGTCTGAAGCCCGTACAGGTGCGCATCGCGCAGGGTGCCGTCCTCGTAGCGGGCCAGCTCGGAGACCCGGGGGTGCATGCGTCGGTACAGGAACAGGACGATGGCCAGGCCGGCACCGGCGATGATGCCCAGGTCCAGGTTGGGTGCCACGGCCAGCGTGACGATGAAGGTCACGATGGCGGCGATGCCATCGTGGCGGTGGGCCTGCCAGGCGTGGTGCATGGCGCGGAAGTTCACCAGGCCGATGACCGCCATCATGATGATGGCCGCCAGCACCGCCTGGGGCAGGTGATAGAGCAGAGGAGTCAGGAACAGCAGGGCCACCAGCACCACCAGACCGGTGATGACTGAGGACATGCCGGTCTTGGCACCGGAGGTCAGGTTCACCGCCGAACGGGAGAATGAGCCACTCGCCGGGTAGGCCTGGCTGGCGCTGCCGACGATGTTGGCCAGGCCCTGACCCACTAGTTCCTTGTTGGGGTCCAGGCGCTGTCCGGTCTTGGCGGCCATGGCCTTGGCGATGGCGATGGCCTCGGTGAAGCCGACCAGGGCGATGATGAACGCGGAGGTGATCAGGGTCGTGAAGGTGCTCCAGCCAAAACTCGGTATGGAGAGGCTGGGCAGGCCCTGCGGCACGATGCCCACTACGGCACCGCCGCCGTTGAGTTGCACCATGTCTTCGCTGCTGCGGCCGATGCGCCAGGCGGGGCCACGGGTCTCGGCGTCGGCTGGCAGGGTCTCTCTCTGGTAATAGAGGGTGGGCTCGCCGCGCACGGCACGCAGTTCCACGTCGCGCAGGCTGCGCTCCAGCAGGGTGGCACGCTCGCGCACCTCCTGGGACTCCAGACGGGTGCGGTCCATTTCATAGCGCAGGTTCAGGGCCTCGATGCCTTGCAGGCTATGCATGCGTTGCTCGAACTGTCGCACATCTTCCTCCAGCTGGTCTGCCTGCTGGTCGTATCGCTTGGCATCGCCCACCAGTGCCCGCACATCCGCGTCCGCCAGGGCCTCCAGGGGGACCTGTTGCTTGCGCTCGAAGCCCGTGACCCAGCTGATGAGGATGGCGACCACCACCACGAGCAGTACGCCAGGGAAACGGGGGTAATAGCGCTTGAGCAGCCACATGGTAACGATGGCGCCTACGCCCATGGCCAGGGTCGGCAGGTGCACGTCGCCCATGCGCAGCAGCATGTTCCAGATGTTGACCATGAAGGCGCTGTCGCTATCCAGGGGCAGGCCGAACAGCTTGTTGAGCTGGGACAGGCCGATGATGATGGCCGCGGCGTTGGTGAATCCCACGATCACCGGGTGGGAGATGAAACTCACCATGGCACCCAGACGCAACAGACCCAGGGACAGCTGCACGATCCCCACCAGCAGGGCCAGCACGATGGCCAGGGCCACGTATTCCGTGGAGCCTTCCGCGGCCAGGGGGATCAATGCGGCGGCCGTGAGCAGCGAGACCACCGCGACCGGGCCTGTGGCCAGTTGGCTGGATGAGCCCCACAGGGCGGCTACGATTACGGGCAGGAACGAGGCGTACAGACCGTAGACCGGCGGCAGGCCGGCCAGCTGGGCGTAGGCCATGGACTGGGGGATCAGCACCAGCGCGACGGCAATGCCTGCCATCAGGTCGGCGCGGATATTGTCACCCGTGAGGGGGAACCAGCTCAGGAAGGGGAAGACGCGTTTGATCATCGGTGATATTCGCCTTGGTAAGAGATCCGGTCAGTGGCGCGTGGTCCTGTGTGCAAGACTGCGGCCAGAGTCACTCTGCCTGGGTCTGCGTCGGACATTGATTCGGGCGCTGAGGAAAGCCAATTGTGTTCATCGCCTATGGCCCTCTACGGGACCTTTGATACACCGCGGGCCCTGTCAGAGGGGGACAGCTCGTCCCTCGAGTCGTCTGGGGCGTACCGTGCGGGGGCACATATTATCAAAACCTGTTGTTCAGGTGGTCATTCCTGTGATTCGTAGACCGGGGCCTCGGATTCCTTCTGGAAGGCCTCTTCGGTCTCCTTGGTCATCACGATGATGCTGATGCGCCGGTTGATGGGGCTCTCCGGCTCGGCCTTGTTAAACAGTACCGTGGAGGCGAGCCCTACCACGCGACCGATCTTTGCCTCTTCCATGCCGCCGTCCACCAGGGCGCGTCGGGCGGCGTTGGCCCGGTCCGAGGACAGTTCCCAGTTGCTGTAGTTGGGTCGCAGGAAGGGCCGGGCGTCGGTGTGGCCGGTGATGCTGATCGTGTTGGGCACCTGATTCACCAGCCCCCCCAGTTCCTGAAGAATCGCGATGGAGTAGCTGCGCAGCCGGGCGCTGCCCAGGTCGAACATGGGCCGGTTTTCCTTGTCCACGATCTGGATGCGCAGACCCTCGGGGGTAATGTCCAGAAGCAACTGGTCCTTGAAGGGTTCCAGGGCCTGGCTGCGGTCCATGGCCTCCTCGAGGGCCTCCATCAGGGTCTCCAGACGCTCCTTTTCCTGTTGTTCGGCCAGTTCTTCCAGGGTCTCGGCATCCAGCTCCGCGATCTCCTGCTCCGGGGCCATGTCGATGGCACCCTCGAAGTCGATCAGGGAGGGGGAGGTGCCGGTGCCGGATTCAAAGGCGGGGGTGGGGCTTGCCCCCATGAAGGCGGAAGGATTCTGGAAATATTCCGAAATGGCGGCCTTTTGTTCGTCGTCGGTGACGCCCAGGATCCACAGCAGAAGGAAGAAGGCCATCATGGCCGTGGCGAAATCTGCAAAGGCGATCTTCCAGGCGCCACCGTGGTGGCCGGCCTTCTTGATGATCTTCTTGACGACGATCGGTTGTTTCTTGTCATCCAGCGCCAAGGGGCATTACTCCTTGGTGCCGCGAAGGTGCTGTTCGAGTTCCTCGAAGCTGGGACGCATCTGGGAAACCATGGTCTTGCGACCGAATTCCACCGATACCTGGGGGCTGTAGCCCTGCACGTTGGCGAGGATGCAGGCCTTCAGGCAGGCGAGGAACTTGGCCTCGTCCTCGGCGCGTCGCTCCAGGGCCGTGCTCATGGGGCCCACGAAGCCGTAGGCCAGCAGGATACCCAGGAAGGTACCCACCAGGGCGGCGGCCACCTTGGCGCCGATCTCCTCGATGGCCCCGCCCAGTGAACCCATGGTGTTCACAATGCCGAGCACCGCGGCCACGATGCCGAAGGCGGGTAGGGCATCGGAGACCCGCCCCACTGCATGGGCCGGTTCCGCGCTCTCGTGATGGTGTACCTCCAGCTCGATGTCCATCAAGTTGTCCAGTTCGAAGGGATTCATGCTCCCGCTGACCACCAGGCGCATGTAATCGGAGATGAATTCGACCGCATGATGGTTCTTGAGGATGCGGGGGTATTTCTGGAAGACGGCGCTTTCCTCTGGCTCCTCGATATCGGGCTCGATGCCCATGAGGCCTTCCTTGCGCGCCTTGCTGAACAGGTCGTAGAGCAGGGCCAGCAGGTCCAGGTAATCCTGTTTCTTGTATTTGGGCCCGGCCATGAGCGAAGGGATAGCCTTGAAGACCTTGATGACCACCTTCATGGGGTTGGAGATGATGAAGGCGCCCAGCGCCGCGCCGCAGATGATGACGATTTCGTAGGGCTGCCAGATGGCCAGCAGCTGACCGCCATGGGCCATGAAACCGCCCAGTACGGCGGCCATGACGATGACGGAGCCAAGGATCAGATTCACGAACGAGCACTCCAGTCTTGTGGGTTCGGTGGACGCGCCAGCGGAATGTCCCGTGGCTTGAGTGTGTCGGCGTCGCGGCCAATAATAGCGAACAAACCCCTAGGGCGGGTACCCGGTTGCAAGGGGGCTCGGCCTCATCTGGAAAATCATCCATTGGAAACGCTCCGCATCGTGCCACCAGTCTCCCCCCTAAGCCGGGATGCAGCCGTCGCCAGCCCCGATGAACTCCCCCTGCTCGAGGGCACTGCCGGGCGCGTGTCCGAACTGGTGGCGGACAGCCGCACCACCATCAAGAGCCTGGCTGGCGCGGTCATGGGCGATCCGGCCCTGGCCCTGCGCTTGCTGCACCGTGCCAATGCCGTGCCCCACCGGCACTTTCGCAACGAGGTCAGCACCCTGGAGGATGCCATTCGGATGCTGGGCACCCAGGTGCTGGTGAACATGGCCCGGGAGGCGCCGGTGGCCACCGAGCGGCTGGATCCGGCCAGTCTGCCCCGTTATTGCCGCTGTGCCGCCCAGGCCCTGCTGGCCGCCAGACTGGCGGCGGACTGGGCCGAGAGTCGTCATGACCTGTCGCCCGCCGAGGTGTCCCTGGCGGCCTTGATGCACAACCTGGGCGAGCTGTTCCTGCTTGCCCATGGGGATCGGCGCATGGACCGCTACCTGGAGCTGGTCAATGACAGCCATGTGCTGCCTCACGAGGCGGAATACGTCACCCTGGGCGAGAGCCTGGAAGAGCTGGGCCGGGATCTGGCCCGCCACTGGCACCTGCCAGAGATGGTTCAGGAGTCCATGCGTGCCCGCAACGCCCGGCACATGCGCACGCTTGGGGTGATGCTCGCCGTGCAGCTGGCACGGGATGGGCTCAGCGGCTGGCGGGATCCCCTGCTCACAGGTGACCTGGGACTGCTGGCGGATTTTCTGGATGAATCCCGAGACACGGTTGCCGAGCGCATCAATACAATAGTGGAAGGTTTCAATGGTGAGGCGGCGTTTTATGGACTGGCGCCACTGGCGAACCTGACCCTGGACGAGCAGGGGCGCTCCGAGAGTGGTGGGGGCGACTATCAGGCCCATTTCTGCCTCGCACCCCGGGCCGATGACTTCGCCGAATGCCTGGCCCGCTTGCGGGGGACCCCGGAAAGCCGGGCCCAGGTGCTCAAGACCCTGGTGCGGGGTCTGCATCATGGCCTGGGCCTGAACCGAGTGGCCTTTGCGGGCCTGTCCAAAGACCGGGAAATGTTGTCTGCGGAGTACCTCCAGGGCACGGACTTCGAGCCCGCCTTCAATAGGTTTGAGCTGCCCCTGGCCCAGGGAGGTCTGTTCACGCGCCTGCTGGACAAGCCCTCTGCTTTCTGGCTCAAGGCCGACAACCATGCCCGTGCCTGGCCCCAGGTGCCGGAAGGCGTGCGCGAACTGGTGGGGGTACAGGGGTTTTTCGCCATGTCCCTGTTCGTCCATGGCGAGCCTGCGGGTCTGATCTACGGGGATCGTCGCTGCAGTCAGTGTCATCTGGACGAGCGTGCCTACGAGGCCTTCCGATTGCTGGTGCGCCTGGCCGGTCAGCAGCTGGAGCGGCTGACCGCCTGACAGCCGGGGCTATCGGCCTGACGCGGGTCAATACCCACCGGTACCGCTTCTGCAATACTTCGCGGTACGACTCAAGGGCACCTCTAAATATTCATGAGCACGCATCCTGGATGCTCAAATCCGCGCTCTCGGCGTTGCAAATCTTCGCAATAGCTCGCTATTACGTGCGATTTGCGCCTTGATAGCACGAATCTGAGCATCCAATCTGTCGCACTCAGAATAATTAGAGGTGCCCTTAATTCAAACGCGTACACAAAGCCGCCGACCGCCTTGGTGCAATATCCGGGCTAGGCCGGGACAAAACAGGGCTGTGACTGGGCCGATGCCTTGTGTGTTTCTTGATGTGTTCCGTGGGCAATGGGGTTTTCCCGCCGGGGGCACGACCGATCAGCCGTGAGTATGTATAATCACGGGCCTTGAACGGGGCGCCGAAGTCGTGCGCGGCCCGATGTCCACGACGACGACGACAGACCCATGACCGATTCCAATCGCTGGCTATTGCCGGAAGGCATCGAGGAGGCCCTGCCACCCTTGGCGGAGCGCCTGGAGACTTGCCGACGGCAGTTGCTCGATCTTTATCACCGCTGGGGTTACGAGCTGGTGATGCCTCCGCTGATCGAATACCTGGACTCCCTGCTCACGGGCACTGGGCACGATCTCGACCTGCAGACCTTCAAGCTTACCGACCAGTTGAATGGCCGGCTCATGGGCGTGCGCGCCGACATGACCCCCCAGGTGGCGCGCATCGACGCCCACAGCCTCAACCGGGACGTGCCCACGCGCCTGTGCTACATGGGTACGGTGCTGCACACCCGTCCGGACGGCTTTGCCGGTTCTCGCAGCCCCCTGCAGGTGGGCGCCGAACTCTACGGCCACCAGGGCCTGGACAGCGACGTGGAGACCATTCGCCTCATGCTGGAGACCTTCCGGGTGTGCGGCGTGGGGGAGGTGTTCCTGGACCTGGGGCACGTGGACATCTATCGCAGCCTCGCCGCCGGGGCGGGCCTCGATGGGGATCAGGAAGCGCAGATGTTCGACATGCTGCAGCGCAAGGCCCTGCCCGAGATCCGCGACTTCCTGGCCGGACTCGATGTCCGCGACGAGGTCCGTGAGCGTCTCATGACCCTGGGCCGGCTCAACGGCGATCCCGCCGTGATCGAGGAGGCCCGCACGCGTCTGGCCGGTGCCGGTGAGCGGGTGAGCCGTGCCCTGGATGAGCTGGCCGCCATCGCCGAGGCCGTGACCCGCCTGTATCCGGAGGTGCGCCTGCACGTGGACCTGGCGGAGCTGCGCGGCTTTCACTATCACACCGGCGCCGTATTCGCCGCCTATGTGCCGGGTCAGGGGCAGGAAGTGGCCCGTGGAGGGCGCTATGATCGTATCGGTCAGGTGTTCGGCCGGGCGCGCCCGGCTACGGGTTTCAGCACCGATCTCAAGACCCTGGTGGGCCTGTCTCCGCAGCCCGTCGCACCGGCCCCCCGGGGCATCTTCGCCCCGGCGGACAGGGATCCGGGCCTGCTCGATGCGGTGCAGGCCCTGCGTGAACAGGGTGAACGGGTGATCCAGGGGCTTTCCGGACAGGAAGGCGACGCCGCGCGCATGGGCTGTGACCGGGTGCTTGCGCGCGATTCCAATACTCAGTGGACAGTGACGGACCTTTGACAATGGGCAAATTCGCAGTAGTCCTTGGTAGTCAGTGGGGTGATGAAGGCAAAGGCAAGGTAGTTGACCTGCTGACGGAGAACGCCGCCGCGGTGGTGCGCTTCCAGGGCGGTCACAATGCAGGCCACACCCTGGTGATCGGCGGTAAGAAGACCGTGCTGCACCTGATCCCCTCGGGCATTCTGCGCGAAGGCGTGGAGTGCATGATCGGCAACGGCGTGGTGCTCTCCCCCGAGGCCCTGATGAAGGAGATGTCCGAACTGGAGGCCGAGGGCGTGCCGGTACGCGAGCGCCTGCGTCTTTCGGATTCCTGTCAGCTGATCCTGCCCTACCACGTGAGTCTTGACCTGGCTCGGGAAAAGGCCCGGGGCAAGTCGGCCATCGGCACCACCGGCCGGGGCATCGGTCCTGCCTACGAGGACAAGGTCTCCCGCCGTGGCCTGCGCCTGGGCGACCTGTTCCACCGGGAGCGCTTCGCCGCCAAGCTGGGCGAGGTACTGGACTATCACAATTTCGTGCTGCAGAACTACTTCAAGTCCGAGGCCGTGGACTTCCAGCAGGTGCTGGACCAGTCCCTGAGCCTCGCCGAGACCCTCGAACCTTTGGTCATGGACGTGCCCGAGCGCCTGCGCGAGCTGCGTGCCCAGGGTGCCAATGTCATGTTCGAGGGTGCCCAGGGCACCCTGCTGGACATCGATCACGGCACCTATCCCTTCGTGACATCGTCCAATACCACTGCCGGTGGTGCCTGTACCGGCAGCGGTGTGGGTCCCCTGGACCTGGACTACGTGCTGGGCATCACCAAGGCCTACACTACCCGGGTGGGCGCCGGTCCGTTCCCCACGGAGCTGTTCGACGCCATGGGTGAACACCTGGCCCGCCGCGGTCACGAGTTCGGCTCCACCACTGGCCGCGCCCGGCGTTGCGGCTGGTTCGACGCCGTGGCCCTGCGCCGCGCCGTGGCCATCAACAGCATCAGCGGTCTGTGTGTCACCAAGCTGGACGTGCTGGACGGCCTGGAGACCCTGCAGCTGTGCGTGGGTTACACCTGCGGTGGCGCTGAGTACAGCGTCCCCCCCGCTGGCGCGGAGTCATTCGCCACCTGCGAGCCCATCTACGAAGAGATGCCCGGCTGGCAGGAGTCCACCCTGGGGGTGACCCATCGCGAAGATCTGCCCGCTAACGCCCAGCGTTACCTGGAACGTATCCAGGAGATCATCGGTGTGCCCGTGGACATGATCTCCACCGGCCCCGACCGGGACCAGACCATCATCCTGCGTCACCCCTTCGAGTAAGGCCCACCCGGCGCGCCGGTGGGTGCGCACCCTCTCTTCGCCACTTGCCCCGCACAGCCCATGACTCTGGTCATGGGCTGTGCGGGGCAATCGTGTCATCCTGCATAGGCCTAGAATCCCTGAACATGGGCGCCGTATCGGGGTCGAAGTTCATCAGATAGATTGCAGAGAGGTGATGATCGATGAGTGACCGATTCAAGGATCGGAGTGTGGTGGTCACCGGTGCCGGCAAGGGTATCGGTCGCACCATCGCGAGGGTATTCGCCCATGAGGGGGCCCGGGTGTTGGTGGTGGATCGCGACGGCCAGGCCGCCGGCGACACCGTCCGGACCATCCAGGAGGCGGGTGGCCAGGCGGTGGCCTGTGTCACAGACGTGAGCCAGCGGGCCGAGGTGGAGGCCATGGTGGGTGAAGCCATGAATCATTTCGGCGGTATCGACGTGATGGTGGCCAACGCGGGCATCTTTCCCTCCGCCACCATCGAGGAGATGACCGAGGCGGACTGGGACCAGGTCCATGACGTGAACCTCAAGGGCGCGTTCTTCTGCGTCAAGGCGGTCAGTGCGCTCATGCGCCGTCAGGGTGGCGGACGAATACTGCTCACCTCGTCCATCACCGGACCCATCACGGGCTTTCCGGGCTGGGCCCATTACGGCGCGACCAAGGCGGGGCTGCTGGGTTTCATGCGCACTGCGGCCATCGAGTTTGCACGGGACGGGATCACCATCAATGCGGTGTTGCCCGGCAATATCCGCACCGAGGGCCTGGCGGATGTGGGCGCCGACTATATGCGTCGCATGCAGGCATCGATTCC
Organism: Thioalkalivibrio sp.; assembly: GCA_046260855.1. GTDB lineage: Bacteria > Pseudomonadota > Gammaproteobacteria > Ectothiorhodospirales > Ectothiorhodospiraceae > Thioalkalivibrio_A. The sequence goes on along the minus strand of JBHEOJ010000022.1, from coordinate 13,692 downwards.
CATGGGTCACGTGGGCGAGCCCGAGGATGTTGCCTACCCGATGCTGTTCCTGGCCTCGGACGAGGCCCGCTATATCACCGGGCAGACCCTGGTGGTGGATGGCGGACAGACATTGCCGGAGTCGGCCCTGGCGCTGGAGTGAGCGCGAGCCTGTGAGACTGTTGCAAAGGTAGGAAAATTCGCTTAACCGGCGTAAACTTGCGCCTTCACTTGGGCGTGCCAACCCCTTGGGGCTAAGGCAGAACGAGTGATTTCAAGGATGAAACGAGGAAGGAATAAATGGTGCCGAGGAGAGGACTTGAACCTCCACGGGGTTTCCCCCACTAGCACCTGAAGCTAGCGCGTCTACCAATTTCGCCACCTCGGCAAAGAGTCAGGGATGAACCTGCGCTTCAGGAAGCGCGCAATTTAACGTCACCCGGGGTTGATGTCAATGTCCCCGTGACAAACCCTTCAGTTACCTCTAGACACCGCGTGTTAAATGACCAAAAAACATAAGAAGACCCCCGCAGACCCCCAATTTGAACGTGAGGCCGCCAAGTACGAGCGCCCCATCCCCAGTAGAGAACTTATCCTCGAGGTCATCCGCGAAGCCGATGGCCCGGTTCCCTTCGAACCCCTTGCCGAACGCCTTCAGCTGGTAGAGGACGTGGATCTCGAAGCCCTGACCCGCCGCCTGCGCGCCATGGAGCGGGACGGCCAGCTGGTGTGCAATCGCCGTGGCGCCTATCTGCCGGTGAACCAGGAAGACCTGGTGCGCGGGCGCATCATCGGCCATCCCGACGGCTTCGGTTTCCTGGTGCCCGACGAGGGCGGCGACGACCTGTTTCTCTCCCCCCGCCACATGCGCACCCTGCTGCACGGCGACCGGGCCGTGGCCCGGGTCACTGGCGTGGACCGCCGTGGTCGACGCGAAGGTGCCGTGGTGGAGGTGCTGGAGCGTAATACCCAGCAGGTGGTGGGGCGGCTGTTCTCCGAGGGTGGTATCGGTTTTGTCACCCCGGACAACAAGCGCATCACCCAGGATATCCTGATTCCCCCCGAGTCCATGGGGGGCGCCAAGGAAGGTCAGATCGTCATCGCTGCCATCCGCGAGCAGCCCAGCAAGCACACCCGTCCCATCGGCGAGATCGTCGAAGTGCTGGGTGAGCACATGGCGCCGGGTATGGAGATCGACGTGGCCATCCGCGCCCACGGGCTGCCCTTCGAGTGGCCCGATGATGTCACCGATGTCGCCGATAAGCTCGGTGCCCAGGTCTCCGACGCTGCCAAGAAGGACCGCCTGGACCTGCGCGAGATGCCGCTGGTGACCATCGATGGCGAGGACTCCAAGGACTTCGATGACGCGATCTACTGCGAGCGTCAGGAGAAGGGCGGCTGGCGCCTGTGGGTGGCCATCGCCGACGTCTCCCATTACGTGAGCCCGGGCGATGCCCTGGACCGTGAGGCGCGCCTACGGGCCACCTCGGTGTACTTCCCCGAGCGGGTTATCCCCATGCTGCCGGAAGTGCTCTCCAACGGCCTGTGTTCCCTCAATCCCCAGGTGGATCGTCTGTGCCTGGTCTGCGAGATGCAGATCACCAGCCGGGGCCGCATCAAGTCCTTTGACTTCCACGAATCCGTGATGCGTTCCCATGCCCGGCTCACCTACACCAAGGTGGCCGGCATCGTGATCGACAAGGACGCTGCGCTGCGCGCGGAGTACGAGGCCCTGGTGCCGCACCTGGAAGAGCTGTACGGGCTGTTCAAGGTCCTGCGCAAGGCCCGGGACAAGCGCGGCGCCATCGACTTCGATAGCACCGAGACCAAGATCGTGTTCGGCGCCGATCGCAAGATCGAGCGCATCGTGCCTTACGAGCGCAACGACGCCCACAAGATCATCGAGGAATGCATGATCGCCGCCAACGTGGCGGCGGCCAGCTTCCTGAAAAAGCACAAGATGCCCGGGCTGTACCGGGTGCATCCGGGTCCCAAGGCCGAGAAGGTGGAGGCCCTGCGGGCCTTCCTGGGGGAGCTGGGTCTGAGCCTGGGTGGCGGCGATGAGCCCCACCCCAAGGACTACACCCTGTTGCTTGAGCAGGTACGCGAGCGGACCGATGCCCATCTCATCCAGACGGTGCTGCTGCGTTCCCTGAAGCAGGCGGTCTACACTCCCGATAACGTGGGTCACTTCGGCCTGGCCCACGATGACTACGCCCATTACACCTCGCCCATCCGTCGCTACCCCGACCTGTTGGTACACCGGGCCATTCGCCACGTGCTGCGTGGCGGCAAACCCGCCAGCTTCAGCTACACCCACGAGGACATGGTGAGTCTCGGGGAGCACTGCTCCATGGCCGAGCGCCGGGCCGACGAGGCCTCCTGGGACGTGGAAGGCTGGCTCAAGTGCGAGTTCATGCAGGACAAGGTGGGGGAGACCTACGAGGGTGTGATCACTTCCGTGACTTCCTTTGGCCTGTTCGTGGAATTGAAGGACATCTACGTCGAGGGCCTGGTGCATGTGACCAGCCTGTCCAACGACTTCTACCGGTTCGACCCGGTGGGTCACCGCATGACCGGCGAGCGTGGCGGTCGCGTGTACCGCATGGGTGACAGCCTGCGGGTGCAGGTGGCGCGGGTGAACCTGGACGAGCGCAAGGTGGACTTCGTGCCTGCCGATGCCGATGCCGATGCCGATGCAGGTGCCGCGGGCGAGGCTGGCGAAGGTGCCGGCCGAGGCCGACGCCGTGGTGGCAAGGGTCGCGGCGAGGCCCCTGCCGTCCAGGAAGCAGGCGGCGAGAAGAAAAAGTCCAAGCGCCGTCGCCGCAAGGGCAAGGCCACCGACAAGGGTGAAGAGTCTGCCCCGGTGGAGACCCAGCCAGAACCCCAGGCCGAGGGCGATGAAGCCCCCAAGCCGGCCAGGAAGCGTCGTTCCCGCCGCAAGAAGCCGGCCGTCGCGGACGACTCGGCCCCTGTGCCCGAGTCGGCCAAGGAGGATGTGGCGCCCGCTGATTCGGTCTCGACCGAGGCCGGCGAGGCCGGTGAAGGCGATGCGCCGAAGAAGCGCCGCCGCCGGCGCGGCGGTCGTCGCTCCAGTCGCTGAGGTCACCCGTGGCTGAGTCGCAACAGATATTCGGCCTGCACGCCGTGCTGGCTGCCCTGCAGCGCACGCCCACCCCGGTGCAGACCCTGTGGGTGGATGCCGGGCGCAAGGACGCCCGCATGCGGGAGATCCTGGACGCCGCCCGCAAGGCCGGTGTGCCCGTCGAGCGGGTGGATGCCGCCACCCTGGATCAGCGGTGTCCCGGTGAACGCCATCAGGGTGTGGTCGCCGCAAGAGAGGCCGCCCCCACGGTCACCGAGGCGGACCTGCCGGACCTGGTGGGCCAGGTGCAAAACCCGCTGCTGCTGGTCCTGGACGGGGTCACCGATCCCCACAACCTTGGTGCCTGCCTTCGTACCGCAGATGCCGCTGGCGTGACTGCCGTGATCGTCCCCCGGGACCGGGCGGCGGGCTTGACCCCCGTGGCCCGCAAGGTGGCCAGCGGTGCCGCCGAGAGCGTGCCTTTTGTGCAGGTGACCAACCTGGCCCGCACCCTGGATCAGCTCAAACAGGCCGGGGTCTGGGTGGTGGGTACCAGTGGTGACGCCCCCCAGACCGTCTACCAGGTGGACCTCAAGGGCCCCATGGCCCTGATCATGGGTGCCGAGGGCCAGGGCATGCGCCGCCTCACCCGTGAGCGTTGTGACCTGTTGATTCACATCCCCATGCAGGGCGCCGTGGAGAGCCTCAATGTGTCCGTGGCCACCGGGGTGTGTCTGTTCGAGGCGGTGCGCCAGCGGCTGGCCTAGAGGCACCGGAAAAACCAAAAGCGTGATCTCTCGCGAAGATGCCAAGACGCGAAGAAACCCACTTGCAAATGCCAGCAGTCATAGGGCGGGCCGTGCCCGCCAAGCCCCAGAGGCCACTGCAGAAAGGAGCAAAAGGGGCTTTCCCGTTTGCTAGATTACCGACTTACACTAGTGACTAATCCGTCCCGGAAGTGGACATAATTACGTCTGTCGTCCTCCCGTTCGTATACCCACTGCTCCCTGTAGCTGCGTTGGGAGTCAGTGCGATTGATACGCACCGGTGCTCCCCAGGCTCGGCGCACCTGGTCTGGGGTCATCCCGGGTACGACTTGGCGGGATCTTAGCGCGGAGTCGATACGCTGGCGTTCCCGCTCGGCCTCATGGTGTTCTGCGGCCCGAGCCCGCTCCCTTTCCACTCTGTTGGACTGCTGTCGCAGTGCGTCTCGCTCGCCGGGGCGCAGTCCTCGAGGAGCTGTGCTGCGTCGCGGTGGCGCGGTTTGTATGGTCTCGGCATCCGGGGCGCACGGTGCCTGTGAGAACACGGTCTGCCCGTTCACTTCGCACCTGTATACCTGCGCATGTGCAGTAGTAGAGACCGTAAGAGCGATAAGCAGCAAAAATGACTTAATGGTTAAGGTGCGCATTGTTGCATTCCATTGCCAGACTACTTACAGGTTAGCGCAGCGACTTGGCTCGGCCAAGCCATGTAGCGAGCTTTCAAGAGGGTCTGATTTCAAGGGTCAACTGGATATTGGGATGACTGACGTCGTCGACAAAAACGATTGGGTCATGGCGCCATTTCCATCGCTCATTCACCCTGGCCTTTGGCGGGCCAAGCGGCTGTCGTCGCCACTCCCGCGCGCGCTGCGCTCCAGCGACAAACGTCGAAATCCGGATTGCTCGTTGCGCAACGCCAGTCCAGCGGCTATGATTGTCGGCTTTTCCGGGCCTGGGCCTGGAATTCTCCTTGCCTCACCGGATGGTCCGGGAGGCTTTAACCCGTAAGGAGCAGTCAATGCGTCACTACGAAATCGTGTTCATGGTCCACCCGGACCAGACCGAGCAGGTCTCCGCCATGATCGAACGTTACCGCGGCCTCATCGAGGGCGAGGGTGGCACGATCCACCGGCTGGAAGACTGGGGCCGCCGTCAGCTGGCTTACCCCATCAACAAGATCCACAAGGCCCACTACGTGCTCATCAACGCCGAGTGCAGTGAGCCTGCTCTGGAAGAACTCGTCAGTGCCTTCCGCTTTAACGACGCCGTGATTCGTCACATGGTCATGCGCATGGATCGGGCCTTCACCGAGGCATCCTTCCTGGCCAAGGGCCGCGAGGACGAGGACAGCAGTGACTCCTCCCCCCGCCGCGGCCGGGGCAACGACAGCGATGACAGCGACGACGATGATGATAATGATCGCCGCGCTTCCGCTGATTGATCACGCCACGACCCGAATCCAGTTGAGGAATAAGCAATGAGCCGTTTCTTTCGCCGTCGCAAGTATTGCCGGTTTACCGCCGAGGGTGTCGAGTTCATCGACTACAAGGACCTGAACACCCTGAAGAACTACATCACCGAAACGGGCAAGATCGTACCCAGCCGCATCACCGGTACCAGCGCCCGCTATCAGCGTCAGCTGGCGACCGCCGTGAAGCGCGCCCGTTTTCTGGCCCTGCTGCCCTACAGCGACAATCATTGATCCGCTGAGCCCGTCCACCCGTGAGGGTGGACGGGCGTGCTGTCCATGAAGGCACTGGCATCGTTCATCATGCAGGGCCGGCTTCGGGCGGTGACTGCCACCGCCGGCTTCGGTGCCGGCGGCCTGGTCATTCCGCCCCTGGGGATGCTGGGCAGTGCCGCCGTGGCTCTGGTGGCCCTGCGTCTGAGCACGGTCCAGGCGTTCATGGTGTTGCTGATCGCATCGGCGCTGCTCTCGGGCATGGCCTGGGTCAGCGGCATGCCGCCGGCAGTGGGTTTCATGATGGGGCTGGTGCAGTGGCTGCCCATGCTGGCCCTGACCCACGTGTTGCGTCAGACCGCATCCTGGCCCGCGAGTCTGCTGACCGGTGTGGCCATTGCCTGCGCTGGTGTGCTGCTGGTACATGCCCTGGTGGCCGATGTGGCCGGCATGTGGGTCGAGGTGCTGACCGCCGTGGTGGGACCGATGTTCGAACAATCGGGCACCTCGGCAACTGAGCTCAACGAGATGTTCAGTCAGGCCGCCACGCTGATGACCGGCATGCTGGCTGCCGCGCTGCTGATGAGTCTGGTGCTGGCCCTGATCCTGGCCCGTTACTGGCAGGCGCAGCTGTACAATCCCGGCGGATTCGCCGAGGAATTCCAGCAAATGCAGCTGGGCCGGGTGCCCGCCTTGTTGCTGGCGGCGGCCATGCTGGGCGCCTGGCTGGGACAGTCCAGCCTGCTCATGGAGCTGAGCCTGGTGTTCCTGGTGGTGTTTTTCTTTCAGGGCATCGCGCTGGTCCATGGACTGACCCGGAAGCTGTCACTACACAGGTTCTGGCTGGTGGGCATGTATGTGCTCATGGTGATTGCCCTGCCCCAGGTGATGATCATGCTGGCGGCATTCGGGGCGATCGATAGCGTGGCGAATTTTCGCACGCGTTTCGGTAGGCCCGGTGGCGGCAACGCCTGAGGCCTGGTACTGATTAACGAGTTTTGAATCATCGTCAACGACGAAGGTAAACGAAGATGGAAGTGATCCTGCTTGAGAAGGTGGAAAACCTGGGCAACCTGGGCGACAAGGTGCGTGTGCGTGACGGTTATGCGCGCAACTTCCTGGTGCCCCATGGCAAGGCCAAGTTCGCCACCGCCGAAAACATCGCCGAGTTCGAGGCCCGTCGTGCCGAGCTTGAGAAGGCTGCCGCCGAGTCCCTGGCCAGTGCCGAGGCCCGCCGCGAGAAGCTCGAGGCCCTGGAGCCCGTGATCATCGCCTCCAAGTCCGGTGGTGAAGGCAAGCTGTTCGGTTCCGTGGGTACCCACGACATCGCCGAGGCCGTCTGCACCGCCGGCGTGGAAGTGGAGAAGCGCGAAGTGCGCATGCCCCTGGGCCCGATTCGCCAGACCGGCGAATTCGACATCGAACTGCACCTGCACACCGATGTGAATGCCACCGTGAAGGTGGTGGTGGTCGCCGAGCAGTAAGCGACTGCCGCGGGGCGACTGATCATCGCCCCGCGTCGTTTCCAGTTTGGCAGAGATTGCCCGGCGGCCCCGCCGCTGGGCTTTTTGTCGTGGTCCCATGGCACCGCCTGCCACCGCAACGGCGGATGCGACTCGGGGGCCGCTGATGCATACTGTGGTCCCCGCCCCCGACGATAAGAATCCATGTCCGAGTCACAGCACAGCACTCACTCCCGTGGTGGCACCGACGCCTTCAAGGTGCCGCCCCATTCCGTGGAGGCCGAGCAGGCAGTGCTGGGCGGCCTCATGCTGGACAACGAGGCATGGGATGCGGTGGCCGACCGGCTTTCCGAAACCGATTTTTACCGTCACGACCATCGCCTGATCTTCAAGGCCATCGCCGGCCTGGCCGAGCGCAATACCCCCTTTGACGTGATCACCCTGTCCGAGCGTCTGGAGGGCGAGGGGACCCTGGACGATGCGGGGGGGCTTGCCTACCTGGGCCTGTTGGCCAAGGACACACCGAGCGCGGCCAACATCCGTGCCTACGCGGATATCGTGCGCGAGCGTTCTGTGCTGCGTCAGCTCATCAGCGTCGGCACCCAGATCGCCGATTCCGGTTTCAATCCGGAAGGCCGCGAGAGCCGGGAGTTGCTGGATGACGCGGAAAAGCGGGTGTTCGAGATTGCCGAGCAGGGCGCCCGCGCCGAGCAGGGTTTTCGCTCCATGCGGGTCTTGTTGCGCAATACCGTCGAACACATCGAGATGCTCTACGAGCGCGATGATCCGATTACCGGCCTGCCCACCGGTTACAATGAGTTCGATGAGATGACCTCGGGCCTGCAGCCCGGGGACCTGATGATCCTGGCCGCCCGGCCCTCCATGGGCAAGACCAGTTTCGCTATGAATATCGCCGAGTATGCGGCCCTCAAGCAGCAGTCCCCGGTTGCGGTGTTCAGCATGGAAATGCCCGGCGAGCAGCTCTCCATGCGCCTGTTGTCCTCCATGGGGCGCATCAACCAGCAGCGGCTGCGCACCGGCCGTCTGGAGGATGACGACTGGCCCCGTTTCACCAGCGCCGTGTCCATGCTCTCCGAGGCCCAGCTCTACATCGACGACAGCCCGGCGCTCTCGCCCAACGAGTTGCGTGCCCGTTCCCGCCGTCTGATGCGCGAGCACAAGAAGCTGGGGCTGATCGTGGTGGATTACCTGCAGCTTATGCAGGTGCCGGGCAACAAGGAAAACCGCACCGCGGAGATCTCCGAGATCTCCCGCGGGCTCAAGGCCCTGGCCAAGGAGCTGAGCGTGCCGGTGCTCGCCCTGTCCCAGCTCAATCGCAGTCTGGAACAGCGGCCCAACAAGCGCCCGGTGATGTCCGATCTGCGTGAGTCCGGCGCCATCGAGCAGGACGCGGACCTGATCTGTTTCATCTATCGGGATGAGGTCTACAACGACGAGAGCCCCGACAAGGGCACCGCCGAGATCATCATTGCCAAGCAACGTAATGGCCCCATCGGCACGATGCGCCTGACCTTCCTGGGCCAGTACACCCGGTTCGAGAACTACGTCCCCGAGGTCTACTCCAGCGAGGCCTTCTCATGAGACGTACGGCCTGTGCCCGTATCGATCTCAGCGCCCTGCGCCATAACCTTTCCACCGCCCGCCGGGCGGCCCCCGCGAGCCGCGTCATGGCTGTGATCAAGGCCGATGCCTACGGACACGGCATGGTTGCCGTGGCGCGCGCCCTGGCGGGCGATGTGGAGGCCTTTGCGGTCTCCTGTCTGGACGAGGCACACATCCTGCGCGAGGCGGGCGTGAGCCAGCCCCTGGTGGCGTTGCAGGGCTTTCGCGACGGGGCTCAGCTGCGCGAGGCCGTGGCGCTGGGTGTGCGCCCGGTGATCCACGAACACGCCCAGTTGATCTGCCTCGAGACCACCGCACTGTCCGCCCCCGTGCCCGTCTGGCTCAAGCTGGATACGGGCATGCATCGGCTGGGTTTTGCCCCGGCCGAGGCCGCCGGCCTGCAGGCCCGCCTGGCGGCCATGCCTCAGGTGGCCGGCGAACCGGGCCTGATGACCCACCTGGCCTGTGCCGACGAACCCGCCCGAGGGGAATCCGCCGCGCAATTAAAGGCCTTCGAGCAGGCCGCCGTCTCTCTGCCCGGCGAGCGCAGCATGGCCAATTCTGCCGCCATCCTGAGCATGCCGGCTAGCCATGGAGACTGGGTGCGTCCCGGCATCATGCTCTATGGCGCCTCGCCCCTGGTGGGGGAGGCGGCCACACAGCTGAATCTGAACCCGGTCATGACCGTGAGCGCGCCGGTGGTGGCGCTCAAGACCCTCAAGCAGGGAGATGCGGTGGGTTACGGCGGCAGTTACATCTGCCAGCAGCCGCGCACCATGGCCGTGGTGGCCATGGGCTACGGGGACGGTTACCCCCGCCACGCCCCCAGCGGTACGCCGGTGCTGGTGCGCGGGCGGCGCTGTGGCTTGATGGGGCGGGTGTCTATGGACCTGCTGAGTGTCGATGTCAGCGACGTCCCTGGTGTGCAGGTGGGCGATGCGGTCACCCTGTGGGGTGAGGGTCTGCCCGTGGACGAGATCGCCGCTGCCGCCGCCACCATCAGCTATGAGCTGCTGTGCGCCGTGGGCGGCCGACTGCGCATGGAGTACGTGGAGTAGGTTCCGGATCTACCTGGGCGGTTGCACCAGGTCCAGCTCCGGCTCCACGTCGGTCCTGGGGTCCATCTCCGCCGCCACCGCCGAGGTGCGGGTGACAGGCACGAACTCGCCCTGTTCCTCGGTAGGCACAGGCATGTCGACCCGCATGCGATGCTGGATGAACAGGGCCAGCAGCACCAGCAGACCACCCATGACCAGGGGCAGGCTGCGGCTGCTGGTGAAGTGCATGACCAGGCCCGTGAGGATGGGGCCCAGTGTGGCGCCGATGCCGTTGAGCAGCAGCAGACCCCGGGTGGCATCCATCACGTGACTGACGTCCACCCGGTCATGGGTGTGGGCAACGCTCAGGGCGTAGACGGAAAACGAAAATCCCCCGTAGAGCACGCAGACGGCCAGCAGGACGGGCAGCGAGAGGCCGGCCACGAGGAAAATTCCGGTGGCTGCAATGGCACCCGCCAGGCACACAAAGACCATCACCATGCGCCGGTCATGGTTGTCGGAAAGATGACCGATGGGCCACTGCAAAACGGCGCCGCCGAAGATCACCGTGCTGATGAACAGCGCCACACCCAGTTCGTTCATGCCGATGGCCAGTGCGTAGACGGCGGACATGCCCCAGAAGGTGCCGGTGATCATGCCGGAGACCAGCGAGCCGGCGAAGCCGGCGGGCGACTGTTTGTACAGGCCGCGCAGGGGGAAGCCGGGCGTCTGCACGGGGACCGGCTGGGAGACGGGGGTGAGCGCCACGGGTAGCAGGCCCAAGGAGAACAGCATGCCCACCAGCACGAAGCTGGCCAGGCTGCCCGGGCCATAGGCCAGGATCATGAACTGGCCCGCGCCCAGGGCCACCAGGCTGATCATCATGTACACGGCGAAGACCTGGCCACGGTGGGTGCGTACCTGCTCGTTGAGCCAGCTCTCGATGACCATGTACAGGCCGAGCACCGCGATGCCGGTGATCACCCGCAGTACCCACCACACCAGCGGGTCCATGATCAGGCCGTGCAGCAGCGAGGCCACCGAGGCCACGGCGGCCATGGCGGTGAATGCGCGGATATGACCCACGCGTCGGATCAGGGGCGGGCACAGGTAGGAGCCGAGGATGTAGCCCAAGAAGAAGGCGGACATGATCACGCCGATGAGCAGATCGGAATAGTTCTCCAGCCCCGCGCGCAGGCCCAGCAGGGTGCCCAGCATGCCGGAGCCCGCCAGCAGGATGCCCATGCCGAGCAACAGTGAATAGATGGAAGTGACAGTAGCGAGCATGGGTATTGAGTCCCTGGGCCGGGTGGTGATCAAGCGGGGTGCTATGGTAGTGCCATGGCGCCGGTGTTGCGACGGTGTTCGTCCCGCCCGTTGGACCGGCTGTCGGCCATGAGTTCCCCTAAAGCTGTGATTGTTTCCGAGAACGCTGCTGGCCGCCATTTGACAGGCCGCAGACCCTTACCTAGCATCGCCGGTCTGCCCCCCCGAATGTCATCGCCCGGTGTGTCACGGGCCCTTAACGGATTCCATCATGAAAGATCCTCAGGACTATGCCTTCGAAACCCGTGCCGTGCGCGCCGGCCAGCACCGCACCCAGGAGGGCGAGCACTCCGAGGCGATCTTCCCAACCTCCAGCTTCGTGTTCGACAGCGCCGCCCAGGCCGCGGCCCGTTTCGGTGGCCAGGAGCCGGGCAACATCTACTCCCGCTTCACCAATCCCACGGTGCGCACCTTCGAGGAACGCCTGGCGGCCCTGGAGGGCGGGGAGTGTGCCGTGGGCACCGCCTCGGGCATGGCGGCCATCCTGTCCACCTGCATGGCCCTGCTCAAGGCGGGCGATCACATCGTCTCCTCGCGCTCGGTGTTCGGCACCACCACCTCCCTGTTCAATAATTACCTGACCCGTTTCGGCGTCGCGGTGAGCTATGTGTCCCTGGCCGATCTCGCCGCCTGGGAGGCGGCCATCCGCCCCGAGACCCGCATGCTGTACGTGGAGTCGCCCTCCAATCCGCTCATCGAGCTGGTGGATATCCGGGCCCTGGCCGACCTGGCCCGGGCCCGGGACTGCCTGCTGGTGGTGGACAACTGCTTTTGCACCCCGGCCCTGCAATTGCCCCTGGCCCTGGGCGCCGACATCGTCATCCACTCGGCCACCAAGTATCTGGATGGCCAGGGGCGTTGCGTGGGCGGTGCCGTGGTGGGCGACAGGGAACGGGTGGGCAAGGAGGTGTTCGGTTTCCTGCGCACCGGCGGGCCCACCATGAGCCCCTTCAATGCCTGGGTGTTCCTCAAAGGTCTGGAGACCCTGAGTCTGCGCATGGGTGCCCATTGCGACAATGCCCTGCAGCTGGCCCGCTGGCTCAAGGACAAGCCTGATATTGCCCGGGTCCATTACCCGGGGCTGGAGGACCATCCCCAGCACGCACTGGCTAAGACCCAGCAGTCCGGTTTCGGCGGCATCGTCTCCTTCGAGGTGAAGGGCGGGCGCGAGGCGGCCTGGCGGGTGATCGACGCCACCGAGATGCTGTCCATCACCGCCAACCTGGGTGATGCCAAGACCACCATCACCCACCCGGCTACCACCACCCACGGACGCCTGAGCCCGGATCAGCGCGAAGAGCAGGGCATCAGCGAGGGCTTGATCCGGGTGGCCGTGGGTCTGGAGGCCATCGACGACATCCGCGCGGACCTGGCCCGGGGTCTGGGCGCTTGAGCGTTTCGCGCCCGGTGTGACCCGGCCCTTCACAGCCCTGGCTGAATCAAAACTGCCGCTCGAGCTGTTGCGCGCGGGGCTGGCCGCCGTGGATGGGGCGTCTGTGGTGCGCCGCGCCCTGACGGCGCAATCGCCCCCGGGACCCTGTCATGTGATCGCCCTGGGCAAGGCCGCCGCCGCCATGGCCCTGGGGGCTCGCAGTGTGCTGGATGAGCGGCTTGAACGGGCCCTGGTGGTGAGCCGACCCGGTCACCTGGATGAGGCCCTATGTGGCGATTTACGGGTCCGCTGTCTGGAGGCCGATCACCCGGTGCCGGGCCGTCGCAGCCTCGCGGCGGGCAAGGCCTTGATGGGATTCATCGACGCCACGCCCGGGGAGCAGTGCCTGCTGTTTCTCATCTCCGGCGGCACATCCAGCCTGGTGGAGGTGCCCGTGGCCGGCGTGGACGCCGATCGTCTGGCCCGGCTCAATGACTGGCTGCTGGGCGCGGGCCTGGATATCGGCGCCATGAACCGCATACGTAGCGCCCTGTCTGCGATCAAGGGGGGACGCCTGGCCCAGCGCCTGGCGGGTCGGCCGGTGCAGGGCCTGCTCATCTCCGATGTGCCCGGTGATGACCCGGCGGTGATCGGTTCGGGTCTGCTCTGCGCCGGCGCGCAACAGGCGTCGTGGCCCTGCCTGCCGCCGGAACTGGATTGGGTTGCATCCCATACCCAGCCGCCACTGACCCCGGAACAGGTGCCCCGTTTTTCGCTCAAGGTGGTGGCGAGTCTGGAGCAGGCCTGCGCCGCAGTGGAGACGGCGGCCCTTGAGCGGGGCCTGCCGGTGTCACGGCATGGGGAATTTCTGCGCGGCGAGGCGGGCTCACGGGGCGAGGCCCTGGCCCGTTTCCTGATGCAAGCCGGGCCGGGCGTGCATATATGGGGTGGCGAGACCCACGTACACCTGCCCGCGAACCCGGGGCGAGGCGGTCGCAATCAACACTTGGCACTGGCGGCGGCCCGGGTCCTGGCGGGCCATGAAGGCGTCCGCCTGCTGGCCGTCGGAACCGATGGCTCAGACGGCAACAGCCCCGATGCCGGCGCCCTGGTGGATGGGCGGACCGTGGCCCGGGGCGAGGCGACCGGGCTCGATGCCGGCGCGTGCCTGGCCCGGGCCGATTCCGGGCGTTTCCTGGCCGAGGCCGGCGCGCTGGTCCATACCGGCCCCACCGGCACCAATGTCATGGACCTTGTGATCGGCGTCGTGGGTGAGGGTGCCGGGGAATGAGTGCGGTTGGTCTTTACCACGAAGCACACGAAGGGCACGAAGAAAAGGACAAAGAAAAGTTTCTCTCGCAA
>JBHEOJ010000219.1:530-857 GCA_046260855.1 Thioalkalivibrio sp. | reverse complement strand
GGCATGCGCGCCGGTCAGGCGAAGCAGAAACCAGTCGGCCTGACTGACCGGTCGGCCGCCCTGGCCGCGTTCTTCGGCCAAAAAGCGCCAGCGGGCCAGCGCCGCCAGCTGGGCGTCGGGATTCAGATCGAGCGACTTGAGCGCTGCGAGCTGGTCGCCGCCGCGCGGATCGTCGTACATCAGGGCCGGGCCTTCCGGCATGCCATCGCTATCCACGCTCAGCACCGTGCCCGAGGTGCCGGCGAAGGCCATTGATGCGACCTCGGCCAGCTGCCCCGCCTCGGCCAGCCGACACATCAGGCCATCGAATGCCGCCCACCAGTCGGC
>JBHEOJ010000219.1:0-520 GCA_046260855.1 Thioalkalivibrio sp. | reverse complement strand
CTGTTCATGGCCCTGCTCGACCGCCGGCACTGGCCAGTCGGCCTTTTCCAGCCACAGGCAGTCACCGTCCGCCCCGAGGGCCGCGATGCGCAGCCCCGAGGTGCCCACGTCGATTCCCAGATGGCGCGCCGTCGACATGGTTCAGGGCAGCTCGACTTTGGCTGCCGGCTCCCAGCCGTCCTGGCGGTGCTCGACCACCACGTTGGTCCAGATGCCGCCGCGCACGTTCCAGCGGCCGGTCAGACGCAGGAAGCGCGGGTTGATCGCGGCGACGATGTCATCGGCAATGCGGTTGGTCATCGCCTCGTGAAAACCGCCTTCCTCGCGGAACGACCACATGTACATCTTCAGCGACTTGAGCTCGACGCAACGCTCGTCCGGCACGAAGTCGATCAGGAAGGTGGCGAAGTCCGGCTGGCCGGTCTTGGGGCACAGGCAGGTGAACTCGGGCACCTCCATGTGAATGGTATAGTCGCGTTCCGGATGCGGGTTGGGGAAGGTTTCGAGTGTCTTGCTGGGT
>JBHEOJ010000218.1:0-861 GCA_046260855.1 Thioalkalivibrio sp. | reverse complement strand
GTACCAAGCCGGGCGGTGCCGACGACGAATTGGTGGTCGAGTCCGAGGTCTCCGGTGGTGACCTGGGCACTGTGCCGGTTGCCTATCGCATGGCGCCTGTCGACGGTGAATGGAAGTCCTACGATGTCGTCGTCGACGGCATCAGCCTGGTCAACAACTACCGCGGCAGTTTCGCGCAGAAGATCCAGCGCGACGGCCTCGACGGGCTGATCCGAACCCTGCGGGAGCAGAATGAAAACGGCCGCGGCTGAACGTGACTGGCACCTGCGGGTCGAGCCGGGCGTGATCCGCCTGAGCGGTTCGCTGCTGCGGGCCGGGCTCGACCGCCAACCGGGCGAGCTCCCGGAAAACGTGGTCGGTCCGGCGGTCGACGTGCACCTTGGTCAGGTCGAGCGGATCGACACCGCGGGGCTTGCCTGGTTGGCTGCCCTTCAGGCCCACGCCGAGGCAAAAGGCATTCGTCTGCGATACACTCACGCGCCCCAGTCCATGCGCCAGATGATGGCGGTGTACGGTCTCGATGGCCTGATGCCCCTCGAGACCGGTCTGGATTAGCCCACGGCCCGAGACCCGATTCGATTTCATGAACAAGCTCCTGATCCGCGGCGGCACGCCGCTCGATGGCGAGATTCGCAGTTCCGGCGCAAAGAACGCCGTACTGCCCATGATGGCGGCCTCCTTGCTGGCCGACTCGCCGGTCACCATCGAGAACGTCCCGCACCTGCAGGACGTCACCACCACCATGGAATTGCTCGGACGCATGGGGGCAACACTGACCGTGGGTGACCAGATGAGTGTCGAGGTGGACACCACCACGGTCGACACCCTCGAGGCGCCGTACGACCTGGTGCGCACCATGCG
>JBHEOJ010000217.1:0-877 GCA_046260855.1 Thioalkalivibrio sp. | reverse complement strand
GAACAACCCCTGCGTGGTCGAAGAGGCGATGTCGATCTCGTTCGAGGAACTGATCGACAAGCATTGCGGCGGCGTGCGTGGCGGCATGAAGAACCTCAAGGCCGTGATCCCCGGCGGGGCTTCGGTGCCCTGCGTGCGCGGTGAGAACATGCGCGATGCCATCATGGATTTCGACTATCTGCAGAAGGATCTGCGCTCGGGTCTCGGAACGGCGGCGGTGATCGTGATGGATCAGTCCACCGACGTCATCAAGGCGATCTGGCGGTTGTCGAAATTCTACAAGCACGAATCCTGCGGGCAGTGCACGCCGTGTCGCGAGGGCACCGGCTGGATGATGCGCGTGATGGACCGGCTGGTGCGCGGCGAGGCCGAGGTCGAGGAGATCGACATGCTCTTCGACGTGACCAAGCAGGTCGAGGGGCACACGATCTGCGCGCTCGGCGATGCCGCGACGAGATCGAGGACCGCATCAGGCACAAGCGGTCGGGACGCGTCAGCGCGGTCGCGGCGGAGTGATGCCGGTGCGCGACAGGACAGGCATATCGGGTCTCAAGGGGATCGGCGTCGCGGCGCTGATCCTCGGGCTTGCGGGTTGCGCCGACCGCGAGCAACGGATGTTCTTCGACGGCAATTACTACCCCGCAAGCAGCAGCGCAGACCAACGGGATCTGCGCGGTTTCACCGCCTCGGTGACGCGCGCCTCGCAAGGGGTTGCCGGGGCGCAGGCCGCGGCGCTTCACGAGGCCACACGCTATTGCGTGAACACCTATGGCACCTCGAGGATCGACTGGGCAAACGTCACGCCCGGATCCGACGGCCCGGCCTATGGCCAGTCCGGGGATCGTGTTTCAGTCGCGGGGCGCTGCGTGATATGGTG
>JBHEOJ010000216.1:0-883 GCA_046260855.1 Thioalkalivibrio sp. | reverse complement strand
TATTGCGAAGATTTGCAACGCCGAGAGCGCGGATTTGAGTGTCCAAGATGCGTGCTCATGAATATTTAGAGGCGCCCATTGTGCTAACTAATGTTTTGCTCACGAATCATCCCATGTACAGTGTATTACGGAGCCGATCTATATTAGAAGTTTCTGTTGCTTTTCTATTCCTTGACATTATGCATGGGCTTTATCAGGCTATACCCGCAGTCACAAGGATGGCGCAAGGGGATTACCATCCTTGGGGCTATAACAAGAAAGCCGTCGCAATTGGGAGATTGGTATGCGAACCAGGGCTAAGTCAGCGTGGACATTGGCGCCATGCAATGATTTGTCCAGGCACCAGAACACCACCCCAGTCAGTAGTCTCGAAACATGATAACTGTGGCACAGTCTATCCGTGTATCCGAACCAGTCCGTGAACAGCTGTAAGTTGTCCATGCACTGGTACGGTGTCCCGGTCGGCCTGATAAGTCACTACACGAAGTGAATCTTTGATGGAGGTTTCCATGATTAAAAAAGCCTTACTGGCGCTGCCTGTGGCCCTGATTCTCGGGTCCACGGCCTACGCGGACTCGACCAAGGCCCCCGAAGAAGTTCTTGAGGGGCTGATCAATTCGGTCGATTCCATGTATCTCACCCAGAGTGAACAGAACCTGATGATGATGGCGGATAACCCCGCCCTGTGGATTGCCGAGGACGGCAAGGCCCTGTTCCATGCGCCTCGCGGCCCCAACAACGTCTCCCTTGAGACCTGTGACTTCGGTAAGGGCCCCGGCGTCCTGGAAGGTGCCTACGTCGAGATGCCCCGCTACTTCGCGGACACCGGCAAGGTCATGGATCTGGAAACCCGTCTGATCCATTGCATGAAGACCATCCAGGG
>JBHEOJ010000215.1:610-901 GCA_046260855.1 Thioalkalivibrio sp. | reverse complement strand
CCTGGCCCAGTACCGGATCCTGGGCCACAGCATCCAGGAAGCTGGCGTTTTCGTCGTAGGATCCCTCTGCCCGGGCCAAAGTGGTGGCCAGATCAAAGCGGAAACCGTCCACGCCCATCACCTGCACCCAGTAGCGCAGGGAGTCCATGATCATGCACAGCACCTTGGGATGACGAAATTCCATGGCATTGCCTGTGCCGGTGAAATCATTGTAGAAGCGCTTCTGATCATCCATAAGATAGTAGTAGGAGTGGTTATCGATCCCCCGGAAAGAAAGTGTCGGCCCCATAT
>JBHEOJ010000215.1:0-381 GCA_046260855.1 Thioalkalivibrio sp. | reverse complement strand
ACAAAGCCTTTGAACGAAACCAGCTGGTCTCTGGACCGCAAATAGTTTTGGTTAGGAGCAAAAAAACCGATGGTGTTATACCCCCAATAATTGCTCAGACCGCGCTCAATGAGATGACGGTCCTGTAAAAAGGCGTGCACGGGCAACAGTTCGATGGCCGTAACGCCGAGATGTTTAAGGTGATCGATAATCGGCTGGGTGGCGAGACCCTGAAAGGTACCACGGAATTTCTCCGGCACCTCAGGATGCAGCATGGTGTATCCCCGAACATGCATTTCATAGATCACGGTTTCGTGCCAGGGCCGGAACTCCTTAGGCCGTCCCCAGGTGTAGGCCTGTTCCACTACCTGGCATTTGGGCATGAACGGTGCGGAATCCCGC
>JBHEOJ010000214.1:0-931 GCA_046260855.1 Thioalkalivibrio sp. | reverse complement strand
GCACATGGCCGATGAACTGCGCGAGCGTCTGGCCCGCGCCGCCGACGGCGATGCCCGGCGGGCGCTCAACCTGCTGGAGATCGCCGCGGATCTGGCCGAAGAGGGGGCTGATGGCGCCGAGATCACCGAGGCCACCCTGGACGAGGTGACCAGCCAGGGACTGCGCCGTTTCGACAAGGGCGGTGAGATGTTCTACGACCAGATCTCAGCCCTGCACAAGTCCGTGCGCGGCTCCAATCCCGACGCCGCCCTGTACTGGTTGTGCCGCATGATCGACGGCGGTTGTGATCTGGTCTATCTCTCCCGGCGCATCGTGCGCATGGCCAGCGAGGATCTAGGCAATGCCGACCCCCGGGGTCTGACCCTGGCCCTGGAGGCTTGGGATGTGTACGAGCGTTTGGGTTCACCGGAAGGGGAACTAGCCCTGGCCCAGGCAGTGATCTATCTGGCCTGTGCCCCCAAGAGCAACGCCGTGTACATGGCCTACAACCAGGCTCTGGCCGAGGTGCGGGAATCGGGCAGCCTGGAAGTCCCCCTGCACCTGCGCAACGCCCCCACTAGGCTCATGAAGGAGCTGGACTACGGCAAAGGCTACCGCTACGCCCACGATGAGCAGGATGGCTACGCGGCCGGCGAACGCTACTTCCCCGATGAACTGGGTGAGCGGCACTACTACTGGCCAGTGAACCGGGGCCTGGAGATTCGCATCAGGGAAAAGCTGGAGGAGTTGCGGCGGCGGGACGAGGAAGCAACTAAAAAGTAGGAATGTTGAATTGGGAAGTGGGAAAGAAAACCACCCTCACCCCAGCCCTCTCCCTGAGGGAGATGGGGTAAGACTTAAGGGCGCCTCTAAATATTCGTGAGCACGCATCTTGAACACTCAAATCCGCGCTCTCGGCGTTGCAAATCTTCGCAATAGCGCGCTATTGCG
>JBHEOJ010000213.1:486-944 GCA_046260855.1 Thioalkalivibrio sp. | reverse complement strand
GTGTTAGTGGTTGGGATATGGCCTTCTTCGTGCTATTTATCGCATCCAGCACTTTTCTGTTTAGCACTGTTCTGTGGTCAAAATTTGCTCACATGTTCTTCAAGCCAGCGGCTGCTTTCCAGAAGCGCGTGACCAAGGCTGATGGCTCCAGAGAGAATCTGCCACCTGACTACGATCTGACTGATCCTGCGGTTCAGGCAAAATTTCCGGATATTCCAGAATATATGGGCAAAAAACCTCCATATATGGGTCTGGGTATCAAGCGCGAAACTCCGCGCCACTACTAATTCGAAAGCAGGAGAATAATAATGCCAACTTTTGTATATATGACGCGTTGTGATGGTTGCGGCCATTGCGTCGATATCTGTCCTTCGGACATCATGCACATAGACAAGGTGACTCGTCGTGCATACAACATTGAACCCAATATGTGCTGGGAGTGTTACTCCTGTGTGAAA
>JBHEOJ010000213.1:0-476 GCA_046260855.1 Thioalkalivibrio sp. | reverse complement strand
TGCACCGCTGGGCCATTCGGTACGTGTGAAACGTGATGAAGAAAAAGGCATCATTGCCTGGCGCATCAAGTTCCGCAACGGCGAAAAAGACATGGAGCTGCTTGCACCGATTACAACCAAGCCATGGGGTACATGTATTCCCCAGCTGTCTAATGTGCAGGGCCCTACGCAGGAAATGCGTAACAGCCAGTTGTTATATAACGAACCGAAATACATTCGTTTTGATGACGGGGATATACACACTCTGGAATCAAACGGGTTAAAAATGAAAGCAGGGGTGTACTACTAATGGCTTACAAAACAATAATAGAAGACGATATTGATGTCCTGGTAGCAGGCGCGGGCCTGGGTGGCACCGGTGCGGCATTCGAAGCCAGATACTGGGGTCAGGACAAGAAAATCATTATCGCTGAAAAAGCAAACATTGATCGTCCCGGTGCGGTTGCGCAGGGTCTGTATGCGATTTACTGCTATAT
>JBHEOJ010000212.1:0-952 GCA_046260855.1 Thioalkalivibrio sp. | reverse complement strand
CACTCACCCTGGGCATGATCCGCAAACTATGGCAGGGATTGAACATCCCACTGGATAGCCTGATACAGAGCGACAACAACAGAGCAAAACACCACCTGTAAGCCGAAAGCCCCCAATCGGCCAGAAGGCTGGCCTCCTACGCTACCGGAGGCACGTAGGAGCGACACCACGCCGCGAACGGGGTGTCGCGCCTGGGTGCGGTGGCGTTCGGCCCGGGGTCGGGCCTCCTACATTCAAACCCTGACCCGTAGGAGCCGAGCCTTCTCGGCGATGTGCCAGTTCCCTGGCATCGGCGATCGACCAGGGGGCTAAGCTCCCACGATGAGAGATGAAGACATGCCCTGCGGGCGTGGAAGCGATTGACTGGAGGGCACCTCTAATTATAATTATTCGTGCTATTGCGAAGATTTGCAACGCCGAGAGCGCGAATTTGAGCGTCCAAGATGCGTGCTCACGAATAGTTAGAGGTGCCCTGGACAAATTATGACGGAAATGTGCACGTACGCAGTGCCCTGAAGCCTCACCACACGCTACCCTTTGCCTCTCAATACCCCCTCAAGCAAGACGTCTGGTGACGTGGAAAACGGATTGACAACCGTCACCCCACGATAGGTAAACCCATCCTGAAAGTCTTCACTCAGCAGCAAGCGGCAGCGGCTCTCTGCGGCCACGGACATGATCAAGGCATCCCAGATCTGCAGGCCATGGTCTGCACTCAGGTCGAATGCGGACTGAAAAGACGACCACGTTGAATCGGCAACCTCAAAACAGTCGGCCCACGACAGAACCGCAAGACGTGCATCCTGTTGCTTTCGCCCGCCCTTGCCAGTCAGGACCCGAAAGAGTTCGCCAAGGGTTTGTGCCGGCAGCACGACTTGTTCACCTGGTACTTTCTCAACAAGGAGACGAGCCAGTTCACAGCGATGCTCGTCGCCTATCCCTTCTCCATAGG
>JBHEOJ010000211.1:0-959 GCA_046260855.1 Thioalkalivibrio sp. | reverse complement strand
TCCTGCGCTCGCGCGCCTTGCGGCTGACCGCTTGGCGACTCGCTGAATGAGGCTTAGTCAGGGTTCGGGTTAGTAAGTGGTTTCATCCTTTTGCCTTCATCCTTCCGAGGGCAGAGGTGCCTAAGCCGATCGCTCGCCCTGGCCGGACGTGACAGGCGCCGGTAATGATTTCTTCAGCCAACTCCCATCATGGACTGCTGATAGTTTTCGAGGCCGACACGCCCGATGAGCTCGAGCTGTGTTTCAAGCCAGTCGATGTGTTCCTCTTCGCCCTGCAGGATATCTTCGAATAGTTCCCGGCTGACATAGTCCCCGCAGCTTTCACAATGGGCGATTGCCTCCTTGAGAGAGACGTGGCTGTCCATCTCCATCTTCAGGTCGCATTCCAGGACTTCCCGGACGTTCTCACCGATATGCAACTTGCCCAGATCCTGAAGGTTCGGCAGGCCTTCCAGGAACAGTGTGCGGTTGATCAAGCGGTCGGCATGCTTCATCTCGTCGATTGATTCTTCGTATTCATGGGCGCCGAGCTTTTCCAGACCCCAGTTCTTGAGCATGCGTGCGTGCAGGAAATACTGGTTGATGGCAGTGAGTTCGTTCTTGAGCACCTTGTTGAGATAACCGATGGTCTTCTTGTCACCTTTCATGGGTGTGCTCCTCGTGTGCTTGTTCTAGAGTAAAGATTGCGGGATGTGGCTGAGGGATGCAAATCAGGCGGTGGCGGACATCAACAGGGGTGCAGGGACGGAGGTCGGTATGTCCTGTTGACTGAGGGTTTTCCGCAAGATGTCCCGTGCGCAGGAGCCGCACTTGCCGCATTCCGAACACACACCCAGACACTGCCTGAGGGCCCTCATACTGGAGGCCCCTTCGGCCACCGCCTGTTCGATGTCAGCCTCGGTGACGCCACGGCACAGACAGACGTACATGATTTTTGACCTCCGGGTACGGATTGGATG
>JBHEOJ010000210.1:596-975 GCA_046260855.1 Thioalkalivibrio sp. | reverse complement strand
TGGCCGAACTGTTCGAACAGCTTCCGGAGGTGGGAGATCCCGAGAAGCCGCGACTCGTGTTCTTTTTCGACGAGGCCCACTTGCTGTTCAACACCGCACCCCGGGCACTGCTGGAAAAGGTGGAGCAGGTGGTGCGGCTGATACGCTCCAAAGGGGTCGGCGTGTATTTCATCACCCAGAGCCCCACGGACATCCCTGAAGACGTATTGGGGCAACTTGGTCTGAAGGTGCAACATGCCCTGCGGGCCTTCACGCCAAAAGACCAGAAGGCCGTGAAGGCCGCAGCCCAGAGCTTTCGCGCCAACCCCGCGCTGGATACCGGGCGTGTGATCACCGAACTCGGTATCGGCGAGGCGCTGGTCTCGACTCTAGATGCCAA
>JBHEOJ010000210.1:0-586 GCA_046260855.1 Thioalkalivibrio sp. | reverse complement strand
CTGCCGGTAGAGCGATTGCTCATTCGACCGCCCGAATCACGCATGGGCCCCCTGTCGGACGATGAACGTACCGAGCTGCTGAATCGCTCGCCCCTGCGTGGACGCTATGACGAGACCCTGGACCGGCATTCGGCCTACGAAATGCTCAAGGAGCGCGCCGCACAACAGGAGGACGCTGCGGCCCAGACACAACGCGCCAGGGAGGCGGAGAAGTCCAGGGCACCCCGTGCGCGCAGCAATCGTCAAGGCACCGGCGAGGCCTTCATCAAGAGTGCGGCCAGATCCATCGGCTCCCAGCTTGGACGCCAGATCGTGCGGGGCGTACTGGGCTCCCTGCTGGGTGGCCGTAAGTGAGATGCTCATAGGACTAGCCGTTGAACGATCGCAGCCGATCGGACACAGTCTTCAGCTTCAATCTGGTCGCTGCCGCCCACAGTTCCAACACTGGGTGAAGGCACCCTCTAGCCACTCGCCGCAGCCGCTGCATTTCCAGTCTGTTGCTTGCGCCTGTTCTGTGCTCACCACCTCTATGATCTCCAACGCCCGCGACTCGTCCTCGTCATCCACGACCCACACCTCTGGCCAG
>JBHEOJ010000021.1:0-24649 GCA_046260855.1 Thioalkalivibrio sp. | reverse complement strand
GTGCGGTGAACGTCAATGTGGGTGGCGGTTCCTTCGGTGGCATCAACAGCATGAACCTGTCCTCGGGGCTGTACAACGCCAGTGTTGGCGGTGTCTCAGTGGCGGCCCACTCCAATGTGAGCATTGGCAACTGAAGTAGGCTAGGAGAGGTCCGCCAGCCGGTGGTTGGCGGACCTTCGAGCCAGGAGATTCACCATGAAATCACTCAAGCCAATTTATCTGGCCGGGTTTGTAATACTTGCCATGATGCACACGGTGACTGCCGATGACAGGGAGGCCGGACATCAGGCCATGGCGGGTTACTCGGTGTTGAGCCTGGAAGAACTGGCGGCCCATCGCGGCGCGGACAAAATGCTGGTGATCGTCAGCAGTCAGCAGGAGATGTCGTCCGGTGTGAAGGGTTCAAGCTTCACCGTCGGCACCATGAACAACGGCAATATTCATGTGGGCGACCGGGCCTATGAGGGCTTCTCCGGCCTGGGCGTCAATGTGCTCAACACGGGAAATGCAAACGCCTTTTCCACGGGAATCTCCATGAGTGTCTATCTGCACTGAATGGAGGAGACGGAATGATGCGCCCCGAATGGCAAACTTGCGCCAGCCCGCGTAGCGGGCTGGCTTTACTCGCTCATGCTCCCCGGCGAGTCGCAATGCAAAGGCGCCTAGTCCATGCGCTGGTGCTGCTTGCGGTGTTCTGGTGCGGCGTGATTCCCGCCGGTGCAGGTACCACGGTGTGGACCGGCGCCCATAGTTTCAGCCTGGGTGTTACTAGCATGGCCGAGCGTCGCTGGGAACGGGTCATCCGCCAGCAATACGATTTCAGTTGTGGTTCGGCAGCCGTGGCCACGCTGCTCAATTATCACTATGGCATCCCCCGCACGGAGGCGCAGGTCTTCGAGGCGATGTACCAACAGGGCGACCAGGCGCAGATCCGTACGGAAGGATTCTCCATGCTGGATCTCAAGCAATACCTGGATGCCCACGAGCTTCGCTCGGACGGTTTTCGCATGAGTCTCGCGCAGCTGGCCGAGATCGGTGTGCCGGCCATCGCGCTGGTAAGCACCAATGGTTATCGACATTTCGTGGTGGTCAAGGGGATACGGGGTGAGGAGGTGCTCGTGGGCGACCCTGCAGGCGGCGCCGCGATCATCCCCATCACGCTCATGGAGGAAATATGGAACGGCATCCTGCTGGCGGCACGCGCACAACAGGATGTGGCAAGACAGAATTTCAATCACCCGCAGGACTGGGCGCTGCGCCCGGACGCACCCCTGGGTACGGTGCGATCCAACGCATCCATCCCTGTGCGGGGGCTCAATCTGCCGGGTATCAACGAATTCGGGAGGTAGGGGCATGTCTACGCACATTCCCGCCCCAGGGCACCGGTTGAGGGACCCGTGGCCATCACGGCTCATCGCCGTGGTCGCGGGCCTGTGGTTGCCCGCGATTGCGGTCGCAGACGTTCCATTTCCATCCAGCGTGGTCCCGGAGCAGATGCTGGTCACAATGCGCGGAGGCCTGGAAATCGCGGGCCTGAAGATGGACCTGACCGCGCAATTGCGCACCTATATTGACCAGCAGTTGGCACTGGCCACCGAGGTGCGCCTGGAGCGCCATGCGGCTGGGGCAAACAAGTACACCACGCGGCTCAACACCATCAACCAGAAGCACCAGGACATGGAACAGGGCTCACCGACGCCGGTTCAGGTCACGACCAGCACCGGTAACGGTGCGCAGCAGGTTTTTGAGGTGAAGGTGCCGGGGAGCGACAGTCCATCGGCCCTGATCCCCGTAGGCGGTGTCACCAACGTGACCCATGTGGTGAGTGCAGATCAGCTGATCTCATCGGTGAGCAATACAGCCGATGGCCGCACGGTGGAGCAGACCCTGACGGTGCAGGTGCAGGTACTGAACTTCCGTGCATTTTCGGATCAGGCGCGCAGTGCCATCCGAGCCCAGGAGGTGGGCCGCATGTTCACCCGGTAGCTCGCCTGATCTACATACAAAAAATGGCCGGGCAAGGCGCCGGCGGGGAGGAGCGATGAATGGTCGGCCAAACAAAAGACGGAACGCTATGACGCGTTCCGTCCAGAGTTTCTTGTTGTGTACAGCGTTGGGTGTATCGGCTCACGTCCTGGCCCAGGACCAGCCCGTAGGCGTGCCGCCCCAGGCCCAGGAGCCGGAGATACCCCATTTACCGGCCATCGGTGAGGTGCGAGGTGTACTGACTCCACGGGGTGACCTGGTGGTGGAGCCCTGGTTGCAGTTCAGCAATTCCCAGGTGAACCGTTTTACCTTCCTGGGCGTGGAGATCCTGGATACCTTCCTCATCGGGCTGCTGGAGGCCCAGGACGTGGATCGGGATGTGCTGGGTCTTGGGCTGGATCTGAGATACGGCCTGACCGATCGTCTGGAGATCGCCGCCAAGCTGCCGTGGATTTCCCGGCGCGATGAGCGGTCCGCCACCATCCCGCAGGTGGGTGACGATGTGACCATCAGCCAGAAGCTCAGTGGAGATGGACTGGGTGATGTGGAGCTGTCCCTGCACTACCAGCTCAACCGGGGTTCCGGTCCCAACGGGCCATTCTACGTGGGCAACCTGCGTTACAAGTCCACCACGGGGGAAGGGCCCTTCGATATCGCGTACAACGACGCTGGCGTGGAGCAGGAGGTCCCCACGGGCTCCGGCTTCCATGCCCTGGAAACCAGCATCACTATGCTCTATGTATCCGATCCGGCGGTGCTGTTCGGTAACCTGGGCTACCTGTACAACCTGCCGGAGGATGTGGATCGAAACATTGGGAGCACGGACGAGGTGATCCTGATCGGGCGTGTTGAACCCGGCGATGCCATACGCACCAGCCTGGGCATGTCCGTGGCCCTGAATCCCAGGATGTCCATGAGTCTGGGATACAAGCACGACTTCATCAGCCCGACCCGCACCGAGATCAATGGCGCAGGCTTCAAGTCCTCCAGCCTGGATGTGGGCTCATTGCTGCTGGGGGTGTCCCATGGCATCACGCCACGAACCAGTGTGCAGGTGAACCTGGAGGTTGGCGTCACCGCGGATGCACCGGATGTCACGCTCACCCTGCGAGTACCGATGGGTATCAGTCGTGGCAAGTGACCGGGACACGTCAATGGCAGAGGTGCTTGGCTGACAGGAAAGCCTGTGCCCTCTGCCCTGGCCAGGCTGTGTCCGATGCCTTACCCTCAGACTTCGCACCCCGCGAAGTCTCAACCTGTGAGGTCCCATGCTCATTACATTCAAGACCCCCGCACACGGCGACCTGACCTTTTTTGGTGGCGTTGCCATGGAGCTGATTCGGCTCATGGGACACAGCGGCAGTGTGCCTGGTGCGCTGGCCCAAGAGGACGTGCCCATGGCGTTGACACGACTGCGCGAGGCCATGGCATCGGCCGAGGGCGAGACACGACCACCCCTCGAGGACGATGAGGAAGACCCGGATGAAACGCCCGTGCCCCTGCGCAATCGCGCCCAGCCGCTCATCACCCTGCTTCAGGCCGCAGCAGATGCCGGCAGCCATGTGATCTGGGAGCAGGGTTGAGGGCACCTTTAACTATTCGTGAGCACGCATCTTGAACACTCAAATTCGCGCTCTCGGCGTTGCAAATCTTCGCAATAGCACGCTCACGTGCGATTTGCGCCTTGATAGCACGAATTTGAGCGTCCAATCTGACGCACTCAGAATAATTGGAGGCGCCCTTTATGAGTCGAGGTTGTTTACATGGCTAAGCGCAAGTCCCTGGAAGAGTTGTCTTCCGAAGAACTTTATCAGATTGCCCGTCAGCGCGAAGAGCAGGAGCGGGAGCATGAAGAGGAGGCTCGCCGGGCACAGGTCCAGGCGCTGCGCGAGGAACGCCGCGCCCTGGTGGCCCGTCAGCGCGCCGAGCTGGCGGCCCTGGATCGCCAGATCCGCTCCCTGGGTGGCCGTGCGGCGGGCGCCGGCCGGGGTGCTCGTCGTGGTGGCAACCTCAGTCAGGTCGTGCTGGATGCGGTGGCCAAGGCCGGCGAGATCAGCACCACGGAACTGCGCGAGCAGATGCAGGCCAGCGGCAGCAATGTAAAGAACCTGAGTCAGACCCTGGCCTATCTCAAGCGCACCGGTCGGCTCAAGTCCAAGGGCCGGGGCATTTACGCCGTGGCCTGAACCGGGGCCCGAAGCTTTCGGTCTGTCTCAAGGGCGCCTCTAACTATTCTGAGTGCGCGCAAGATGCGTGCTCATGAATATTTAGAGGTGCCCTCAAGGCGTTTCCCCGGTCAGGGGAAACGCCTTTTTAGTGTTCGCCATTCCCTTCAAGCAGGTTTGCCCGGATCACGCGGGCTGCCTGGGGCGATAACAGCACGGCATTGATCGTGTTGCCGTAAAGCCTTTCCTGCCCCTTGAGTTGCGCGATTGGCTCTGCCTGCGGGCCCGCCTCCAGCACCTGGTAATCCAGGCCCTCCCGCCATTGGTCGAGCCGTTGTTTGAAGGCCCGAAAGGCGCTGCCCTTGGGGCAGCCGCAGCCCTGGTCCAGTTCCCGGAATGTGACCCAGTCGTCCATGGGGGACACTGCGATGTTCACGCGTCCGCTTCGGTGTCGATGTGTACCGCCAGGACATCACAGGGGGTGTGCCGTATCACCGCATGGGCCGTGGAGCCCAGCAGGCGGCCCAGGCCGGTGCGGTCGTGGGTGCCCAGTACGATCAGGTCGGCGCCCCGTTCCCGGGCCTGGATGGGGATGTCGGTGTTGGGGGTGCCGGCGATGACTTCACGGGGGGTGTCACCCAGGCCGGCGTCCGACATGAACGTCTCCAGGCGCGCTGCTGCGGCGTCGAGCAGGGTCTGGAGATCCAGCTCCAGACCGGGCAGGCCACCGAGGCCATAGTCCAGATCCAGGGGGGGCATGTGGTCCACGATGTGCAGTGCCGTGAGCCGGGCGCCGCTGTCTCGGGCCAGGGCGGCGGCCCGGATCAGCACCGCTTCACAATCGGGTGCCAGGTCCAGACAGACGATGATATTCCGATGGCTGCTCATGGGACGTCTCCGGCTGCTGTGGGCTGCCTGTGGAGTGTAACCCTGTGACGGTGTCAGGAGAGAATATGGCTTGTGGCTGTCATTTTTTTGTCCTATTCTCAGTCCGTTACATAAAACTCTTCCGGCGATGGTGAGCTTTTAAGCATAACCATATGTATAATAAAGACTATAAATCCGGCGACCTGCTTGCCACCGGGTCTGGCTCCGGGGCCGGTGTCGGGGAAGGCCAGCAGCGGCGCAGTCAGGACAGGCGCTGTCTGGATCTGGAGCCACATTTCCCCTGCGTGGATTTCGATGGTCGCCTGATCCAGGAGGACCGGCGTCGTATTCCCGACCGTCGTCTGCGCATCGACGTGCAGTGGATCGCCATCGATTGACCCCCCGCCATGCCGATCTGCCGCCGTTTGTCGGTCATGCATGGCGCCCTGTCGTCTATCATCTTTAATAACATGACCTACATCACATGACTGCCTAAGCTCGGGGTTACTCTCGACCACAGAGCATGTTTTATGCACGCCCGACACCTGCCCTTTGCCCCTTCATCCACGGACAGCGCCACGGTCCAGGCGGAAGCCACCGGGCGTCGTCTGCTGGTGGTGGATGACCAGGAGGTCAACCGGCTGATCCTGGCCCGTCACCTGGAATTGCTGGGCTATCAGGTGATCCAGGCGGAGAGCGGCGAGCAGGCCTTGCGCTGTGTGCGTGAGCAGTCGGTGGATGGGGTGGTGCTGGATGTGGTCATGCGCGGCATGGACGGCTTCGAGGTCTGCCGTCGCCTCAAGGCCCATCCGGACACCTGGCTCATCCCTGTGGTGATGGTCACGGTGCTCAACAATCAGGCCGACCGTGTGCGGGCCATCGAGGCCGGCGCCGATGAGTTCCTCTCCAAGCCGGTCTACCCCGAAGAGTTGAGCGCCCGCATCCGTTCCCTGATGCGTTGGCGTGATGCCTGTGAGGCCCTGGAGTCGACGCGCCGCGAGCAGATGCGCGGGCTGTTCAGTCGTTACCTGTGCGCCGAACTGGTGGATGACCTGCTCTCGTCCCCCGAGGGCTCGCACGATGATCTGCTGAAGCGTACCGAGCGGCGCGATGCGGTGGTGATGTTCGCCGATCTGCGCGGCTTTACCGGGATTTCCGAACGCCTGCCTGCGCAGCAGGTGGTCACCCTGCTCAACAGCTTTTTCTCCCTGGCCTCCCGGGTGGCCCACGCCCATCGCGGCACGCTCTTCAACATGGCGGGCGACAGCCTGCTGGTGGGTTTCGGTGTACCCCTGGACCAGCCCGATGCATCACAACGCGCCTTTGACTGCGCTCGGGACATGCTTGTGGCCTTCGAGGATCTGCGTGCCCACTGGCGTACCGACTGGGACGTGGATGGCGGCCTGGGTATCGGCATCAACCGGGGCGAGGTGGTGTGCGGCAACGTGGGTTCCGAGAGCTTTCTCAGTTACACGGTGGTGGGGGATGCCGTGAACGTGGCCGACCGGCTGCAGAAGCAGGCCCAGAGCGGCGAGGTGCTGATATCCAGCCTTGTGCATGAGGCCCTGGGTGCGGAACGTGGCGCCTGTTTCGAACGTCTGCCCCACCCCTTGTTCCTCAAGGGTCGCACGCGCCCGCTGCCCGTGTTGCGCTGGCGGGTGGAAACCGCCCGCTGAACCACCGCTGTTCGGTGCTCAAGCCCCAAAGTAGAACCCCACCTTCAAGGTGGGGTTTTGCGTATACGGGACGGGCAGGATCAGTGCTGGTGGCCACCAGGGCCGTGTATGTGTCCATGCTCCAACTCCTCGGCGGTGGCGTCGCGCACCTCGCGCACCGTGACGTCGAAGTTCAGGGTGATGCCAGCCAGGGGGTGGTTGGCGTCGATGGTGACCTGGTCCCCTTCAACGGCAGTGATGGTGACCACGTGTATGCCGGTGCCGTCGGGGTTGCCGGCATTGAATTGCATGCCGGGCTGCAGTTCGTCAACCCCTTGGAACTGGCTGCGGTCCAGGGTGTGCTGGAGGCTGTCATCGCGCTCGCCATAGGCCTCGGCAGCGGGCACGGTCACCTGCAGGCTGTCACCGCTGGAACGACCCTCCAGGGCCTTCTCCAGACCGGGGATGATGTTGCCGGCGCCGTGCAGGTAGGCGAACAGGTTGCTCTCGTCGGAGCGGTCGATGATCTGACCCTGTTCGTCGGTGAGGACGTAGTCCAGGCTGACGGCCTTGTCTTTGGTAATCTGCATGATGGATGCTCCGAAGAGGCGTAATGTATGTGCCGTCAGTGTAACCCGGGGTCCCGGGGCACGTCACGGCGAGGGCCGTGATCTCCAGATTCGGTGCTGACGCCGGGCCCACCTGTTGACCGTGCCAGGCACGGGAGTATAAGCATGACCCAACACCCTTCCCAGGCGCCCGACGTCACGCTCGTGGACGATGCCCTGCGCGCTATGGAGTCTGCCTGGTCCAGCCTGCAGGCGGCCTCTGACCGGGATGACGAGGCACTCCGGACCATGGCCCGTTGCGCCGAGGCGCTGGCCTCATGGGCACAGGCCCGGGACTGCACGGCGGTGGCCGAACATGCCTTGTCTCTGGCGGGCTACGTGGCGGAGCTTCTGGAGATGCCCGGCGATCTGCTGCCGAACGAGCGGGAGGCCCTGAGTGGTTTTGTGGAGCAGATCCGCCTGGATCGCTGTGCGCGTCCCAAGCCCGGTGAATGGCTCGGTGAAGGGCCCGCGGCGGTGCCGGGTCACGGGGCGGCCTCGGGTCCCGGTGTGCTGGTGCTGGCCGACGATGAGCTGCTGGCCGGACGCCTTGCCCTGGAACTGGCCCGTTTCGGTTACCCCTGCCGGGTACTGGCCGACCCCGCGTCACTGGACGCCCAGGTAGGAACGCAGCGCCCCGATGCACTCATCGTGGACGCCGACATGCCGGGCGGCATCGGCGCGGTCTCCCACAGCCGTCTCCTGGATACCTCGGTCGTGCCGGTCATCTTCGTGGCCGAGGAAGACAGCCTCAAGGCGCGCCTGCAGGCGGTGCGTGCCGGTGCCCGCGCCTTTTTCGCCAAGCCCTTCGACATGCAGTCCCTCCTGGACCGACTGGATTACGCCCTGCGCCGGGAGGAGGAGGAGCCCAACCGGGTGCTGGTGGTGGAGGATCTGGCGCAGCTGGGCAGCCATTACGCCAAGGTGCTCGGCGGTGCCGGCCTGTCCGTGGAGGTCCACGATGCGGGCAACGACCTGCTGGAGGCCGTGGATCGCTTTCGCCCGGAGCTGATCCTCATGGACCTGCACCTGGCCCGGGGAAGCTATTCGGGCATGGACCTGGCCCGAGTGTTGCGCCAGCACGAGGCCGCCCTGGACGTGCCCATCGTGTTCCTGTCCGAGGAGCAGAACCTGGACCGGCAGTTCGCCGCCCTGCGCCACGGGGGGGATGCCTTCCTGTCCAGTCCGGTGCGCGACGAGCACCTGCTGGATGCGGTGCTGGGGCGGGTGGCCCGCTCACGGCTGGTGCGCCATTTCCGGATGCGCGACGGGCTCACCGGCCTGCTCAACCACACCAGCTTCAAAGAGCGTCTGGACATGCAGTTCAGCCAGTCCGAGCGTAGCGGCGAGCCGCTGTCCCTGGCCATGGTGGACATCGATCTGTTCAAGACCATCAACGACGGCTTCGGTCATGCCGCCGGGGATCGAGTGATCCGCGGCACCGGCAAGCTGCTCACAGGGCGCCTGCGTCGCTCTGACGTGGTGGGTCGCTATGGTGGGGATGAGTTCGCGGTGATGCTGCCCGGCACCGACCAGGCCACGGCGGCGGCGCTGCTCAAGGGCCTGCTGGATTCCCGGGAGGTGGGCAAGTACCGCTTCGGTGAAACCGAATACCAGGTCACCTACAGTGTCGGCGTGGCGGGCATGGTCCCCCAGGACGGCCCCAGCGCCCTGCTGGAGCGGGCGGACAAGGCCCTGTACGCCGCCAAATCCGGTGGTCGCGACCAGGTGCAGGCCGCGACCACCGACTGACGCGTCGGGTTCATTGCCCGGGACGTGACTCCAGGTGCATCTGGTCCTCGCGCACATCCACGCCCAGGCGTCCTTCGAACCAGTCCTGGATGGCATGCCCCGCCAGTTTTGCCCGCCACCCCTGCAGCAGGTTGCAGCCCGGATCCTGGCGAAACAGGGCCTCCACGTCCTTGCGGGTGGCGATGGCCGCCGGGCTGATGTCGTTGATGCGCGCCTGATGGCGCAGGATGCCCATGGCCACATCCAGCAGTTCCTCGTGTTCCGGGCCGATGCCCCGGGAGGGACCCACAGGGGTGGGCCAGCTGGATTGGGGCAGGGCGCCAGCCTCGCGCACCAGGGCCATGAGGGTCTCCCCGTGGCGTGCGATGGCCTTGTCTTCCAGGCCGCGTACCTTCACCAGGGCACCGTGTT
The DNA here is from genome assembly GCA_046260855.1 of Thioalkalivibrio sp. Lineage (GTDB taxonomy): Bacteria > Pseudomonadota > Gammaproteobacteria > Ectothiorhodospirales > Ectothiorhodospiraceae > Thioalkalivibrio_A. Next base: position 15,205 of record JBHEOJ010000021.1, on the reverse strand, counting down.
CCGTAGGCATCCGGCGGGCCATCTCCGTGAGCACGTCATCGGACAGCACCCAGCGCCGGGGCAGGTCGGCACTCATGGCCTGGCGTTCGCGCCAGGCGGTCAGGGCCTGCAACACCGCGTACTGCACGCCCTTGAGATATTTCTGGCCCTTGACCCTGCGCCAGGCGTTGTCCGGATCCGGGAGGTAGCGCGATTCCCGGGTCAGGTTCTCGAAATCCTCGGTCAGCCATTCCAGCCGGCCCTTCTCCCCCAGGGCCTCCAGCAGCATGGGATAGACCTGGGCCAGATAGCGCACGTCATCGGCGGCATAGCGCAGTTGCTCAGGCTCCAGGGGGCGCCGGCTCCAGTCGGTGCGGGCGTGGCCCTTGTCCAGTTCCAGGTCCAGGAAGACCTGGACCAGCTTGGCGTAGCCGATCTGGTCTCCGTGACCCAGCAGGCTCACCGCCACCTGGGTGTCGAAGATGGGTGCCGGCACCTTGCCGGTGGCCTGGAACAGGATCTCCAGGTCCTGGTGGGCGGCATGCACCACCTTCACCACCTTCGGGTCGTGGAGCAGTTCGCTCAGGGGGCCGAGGTCCGGTAGGGCCATGGGGTCGATGCAGGCCAGGGACTGGCCGGCGGCTACCTGAATCAGGCACAGGCGCGGGTAGTAGGTCTTCTCGCGCACGAATTCCGTGTCCAGGGCCAGCCACTGGGTACCCTGGATCTCCAGGCAGAAGGCCTCAAGGGCCGGGGCGGTGTCGATGAAGCGGATCTCGTCGCTCACCCCTGGTGGTCCTTGGGACGGGCCTGCTCGAAGGCGGCCACCTGCTCGGTGCTGGCCTCGCGTTGGTAGCGCTCCTTCCACTCTCCGTAGGGCATGCCGTAGATGATCTCCCGGGCGGCGTCGTAATTGATGTCCTCGCCGCGCTCCTTGGCGGCGGCGCTGTACCACTTGGACAGGCAGTTGCGACAGAAGCCGGCCAGGTTCATGAGGTCGATGTTCTGCACGTCCTTGCGGCTGTCCAGATGCTCCAGAAGGCGCCGGAAGGCGGCCGCCTCGATCTCCGTGCGGGTCTTGTCGTCCATCGTAAGCTCCTTGGGTGTCTCGGTGTCTGGAACCCGGAAGCCCGGGCCATGGTCGCACCCATTATACTCACGGGCCGATGCCCGACTGATACCCAAGGATGCCCCATGCCCTTTCCCGTCCAGCGGATCCCCTCCGCGACGCCGATCCTCGCGCTGATGTTTCTGCTCTTTCTGGGGCCCATCCCGTCCCTGGCTGACCAGGCCCCCAGACATGGTGATCATCCCTTGGTGGGGCACTTGTGGTGGACCGGGGAGTCGGATGGGCCCCATGCCGAGATCCAGTCCTCCGAGGCCATGGGGCGTCTTGCGCAGGCCGATGTGGTGCTACTGGGCGAGGTCCATGGCAACCCGGACCACCATCGCGGCCAACTGGAGGTGGTCCGTGCCCTGGTGTCCCAGGGGGTTCGCCCGGCGCTGGCCTTCGAGATCTTCGACCTGGGGGATCAGGACCGCATCGATACACTGCGTCGCGATGGGGACCCGGATGCGGATGCTCTGGCGGCCGGGGTGAAGATGGAAAGCCGGGGCTGGGATTGGTCGGGCTACCGCCCCCTGGTTCAGTTCGCCCTGGATGAGGGGCTTGTGATCATCGCCGCCAACCTGTCGCGGAGCCGCGCCATGGACGTGGCTCGGGGCGGGCTGGCGGTCCTGCCGCAGCAGGAACGCCAGCGCCTGGGGCTGGATCAGGCCCTGAAGGAGGGGCTGCGGGAACGGCTGGAACAGCGCATCGTGGATGCCCATTGCGGTCATCTGCCCCGTGAGCGTGCCGGGGGGATGATCGATGCCCAGCGGGCCCGGGATGCCTACATGGCCGATCGGCTGGCCCGGGTCGAGGGTCCCGTGGTGCTGATCACCGGTGCGGTCCATGGGCACCGTGACTACGGCGTGCCCGCCTACCTGGCCAGGCTGGCCCCCGAACGCAGGCTGGCCAGCGTGGCCTTCGTGGAAGTGGACCCCGCCAGGCCAGTGGCCAGTGACTATGCCAACAGCGCCGGATCCCCCTACGACTTGCTCTGGTTCACCCGCCGCAGTTCCCCCGACGACGCCTGCGAGGCCTTCCGAAAGCAGTTGGAGGGGATGAGCCAGGGTTAACGCCATGCGTCCGTCAAGGCCTGGGATTTAAATCCTTGCCACTTGCCACTTGCCACTTGCCACTTGCCACTAGCTCAAAGCCAGGCACCAGCGGCGACGCACGTCCCTTAGCAGCACGAACACCCAGGGCCACAGGATCATGCTGCTCACCAGGGGCGCCCAGTACAGCCAGGTGCCCGGTGCACGGCCGGTCATGCCGGAGATCCACAGTACCACCAGTAGGTGCAGGGCTAGCAGTCCGCCCACGGTAAGGGCCTGTTGCCACAGGGGGAACACCCGCACCCGTTGGTGCAGGCGAATGCTCAGGTAGGCAATCAGGGCAAAGCCCAGGGCGTGCTGCCCGAGCAGGGCGCCGGTGGCCACGTCCAACAACAGCCCCAGTCCCCAGCCCACGCCGACGCCGAAGCGCCGGGGCAGGGCCATGCTCCAGTAGATCAGGGTCATGGCCAGCCATTCGGGGCGCCAGGGGGCGGCCCAGTCGGGCAGGGGCGCCACGGTGAGGGCCAGTGCCACGATAATGGTGAGGGGGATGACCCAGATCCAGGCGCGGGAATCGCTCACGGGGTGACCTCCTCAGCGGCGTCTTCGGCGGGTTCTTCGAAGACTTCCCCGAAGACCTCCTCGGACTCGGGTGTGCCGTTGACCGGCGCCAGCAGCAGCACCTCCCGTGAGCGATCCAGCCGAGCCAGGGGGCGGGCCTCAACCCGGGCAAAGGGTTCGCCGGGGATGCGTTCCACCCGAATGATCTCGGCCACCGGGTAGTCCGCGGGGAAACGTCCGCCCAGGCCCGAGGTACTGACGATATCGCCGGGCTCCAGGTCCTCGGCGGGAGGGATGTAGCGCAATTCCAGCAGCTGGGGGTTGCCGGTACCCACCGCCAGGGTGCGCAGCCCGGTGCGGTTGACCAGCACGGGCAGGGCATGGCTTGGGTCTGAGATCAGCAACACGCTGCTGTGCAGGGCATGGCTTTCCAGTACCTGGCCCACCACCCCCTGGGCGTTGATCAGGGGCTGGCCCGGGTAGGCACCATGGACCCGGCCCCGGTTGATCAGGAGCTGCTGGCGAAAGGGGTCCAGGTCCACGGCCATGATCTCGGCGATCATGAGCGGATCGCGCAGTCGGGACGAGGTCTCAAAGAGTTCCCGCAGCCGGGCGTTCTCCTGTTCCAGGGCCTCGAAACGCAGCATCAGGGCGCTCATGCGCAGCCGCTCTTCCCGCAGGGCGCGGTTGTCCTGCACCAGGGTCTGGTGGCTGCGCAGTTGCTCCAGCACCCAGGCACCGGCCTGCACCGGCAGATTCACACCGGCCTGCACCGGGTAGACCAGCAAGGCCACGGCGGAACGAAAATCCTGGAGGTAGTTGTGTCGGTGATCGGTCCACATAAGACCGATGGACAGCAGGGCCAGCAGGGCCAGGCGCACCACGGGGGAGGGGCCCAGGTTGAACAGCGGCTTCTTGATGGCTGGTCTCCCCGGTCAGGAGGGCGGATGGAGGCCGTGTTACTCGACCGCGAGGAAGTCCGCCCCGTGTTCGTCCATCATCTCCAGCACCCGGCCGCCGCCACGGGCCACGCAGGTGAGCGGGTCGTCGGCGATGACTACCGGGATGCCGGTCTCTTCCATCAGCAGGCGGTCCAGGTCCCGCAGCAGGGAACCGCCGCCGGTGAGCACGATGCCCCGTTCGGCCACGTCCGCGCCCAGTTCCGGCGGGGTCTGTTCCAGGGCCGTGCGCACGGCGCTGACGATACCATGCAGGGGTTCCTGCAGGGATTCCAGGATCTCGTTGCTGTTCAGGGTGAAGCTGCGGGGCACGCCCTCGGCCAGGTTACGGCCCTTGACCTCGATCTCCAGCAGTTCCTTGCCCGGATAGGCGGAGCCGATCTCGTGCTTGATGCGCTCGGCGGTGGCCTCGCCGATGAGAATGCCGTAGTTGCGGCGCACATAGGAGGTGATGGCCTCGTCAAACTTGTCGCCACCGATGCGCACCGAGGAGGAGTAGACGATACCGTTCAGGGACATCACAGCCACCTCGGAGGTGCCGCCGCCGATGTCCAGCACCATGGAGCCGCGGGCCTCGTCCACCGGGATGCCGGCGCCGATGGCGGCTGCCATGGGTTCCTCGATGAGATAGACCTTGCGGGCGCCGGCGCCGGCGGCGGATTCACGTATGGCGCGGCGTTCCACCTGGGTGGCGCCACAGGGCACGCACACCAGCACGCGGGGGCTGGGGCGGAAGAAGCGGTTCTGATGCACCATCTTGATGAAGTGCTGCAGCATCTTCTCAGTGGTGGTGAAGTCGGCGATCACGCCGTCCTTCATGGGCCGGATGGCGGTGATGTTCGCCGGGGTGCGTCCGAGCATCTTCTTGGCCGCCGTACCCACGGCCTCGATGCTGCGCGGGCCACCGGGCCCGCGGTCCTGCCGTATGGCCACCACCGAGGGTTCATTGAGCACGATGCCCTTGCCCCGCATATAGATCAGGGTGTTGGCAGTGCCAAGGTCGATGGAGATGTCGTTGGACAGGAAGCCGAAAGCGCGGTTGAACATGAGATTTTTGGTTGCAGCCCGGAGGGTAGGAAAGCCGCTACTCTAGCAACGGGGTGGGCTTTGGGCAAGGCGCGGTTTGTGCTACTTTTAGCCGCTTCACAGAACCCGCTCGAAACCGCCCGGAGTCCAGCATGTCCCTGTCCCATGACGATGTGCGCAAGATTGCCCACCTGGCCCGCCTCGCCGTGAGCGAAGCGGACGTGGAACTCTACGCCCGAAACCTCTCCGGCATCCTGGATTTCGTGGAGCAGATGGAGGCGGTGGATACCGACCACGTGGCCCCCATGGCCCACCCCCAGGACACCGCCCAGCGCCTGCGTGACGATGTGGTCGCCGAGGGCGACCAGCGGGAGCGCTTCCAGGCCCTCGCGCCCGCCGTGGATGCAGGCCTTTACCTGGTGCCCAAGGTCATCGAGTGACCTGAGCGCGGACCCCCGGAAGGGCTGGCCCCCTCCCTTCGCCCCTATCCCTTTGCCCTGGTTCCCATCATGCACGATAAAAGCATCGCCGAACTCTCCGCCGCCCTGGACAAGGGCGAGGTCTCCAGCGTCGAGCTCACCGAGCACTACCTCAAGCGTATCGAGTCCCTGGATGGAGGCCTGAACAGTTTTGTCACCGTGACCCGTGAACAGGCCCTGGCCCAGGCGCAAGAGGCCGACGCACGCCGCGCCAGGGGCGAGGCCGGCCCGCTCACCGGCGTGCCCATGGCCCACAAGGACATCTTCTGCACCCAGGGCGTGAAGACGACCTGCGGCTCGAAGATGCTCAACAACTTCATCGCCCCCTACGACGCCACGGTGGTGGAGCGCTTCAAGGCTGCCGGCAGTCCCATGCTGGGCAAGACCAACATGGACGAGTTCGCCATGGGCTCCTCCAACGAGACCAGCTTCCACGGCCCGGTGAAAAACCCCTGGGACGCCGAGCGCGTACCCGGCGGTTCCTCCGGTGGTTCGGCCGCCGCCGTGGCAGCGCGCCTGACGCCCTCCGCCACGGGCACCGATACCGGCGGCTCCATTCGTCAGCCTGCGGCCCTGTGTGGCATCACGGGTCTGAAGCCCACCTACGGCCGCGTCTCCCGCTGGGGTATGATCGCCTTCGCCTCCAGCCTGGATCAGGCCGGCCCCATGGCGGCCAGTGCCCAGGACTGCGCGCTGCTGGCCAACGCGATGTCCGGCTTCGATGCCCGGGATTCCACCAGCATCGAACGCCCCATGGAGGATTTCACTGCGCGCTTGGCCGAGCCGCTCAAGGGCCTGCGCATCGGTCTGCCCCGTGAGTTCTTTGGCGAAGGCATGGATGCGGGCGTGGCCAGGGCCGTTGAGGCGGCCATCGAGGAATACAAAAAACTGGGTGCCGAGGTGAAGGAAGTGGGCCTGCCCAACTCGGCTCTCTCCGTGCCCGCCTACTACGTGGTGGCCCCGGCGGAATGTTCATCGAATCTCGCGCGCTTTGATGGTGTGCGCTACGGCTATCGCTGTGAGGATCCCAAGGACCTCATGGATCTCTACACTCGATCCCGGGGCGACGGCTTCGGCGCCGAGGTCAAGCGTCGCATCATGCTGGGTACCTACGCGCTGTCCGCCGGTTACTTCGATGCCTACTACCTCAAGGCCCAGAAGATCCGTCGCCTGATCGCCGATGATTTTCGCAAGGCCTTCGATGACGTGGACGTGATCATGGGCCCCACCTCGCCGAGCACCGCCTTCAAGCTTGGCGAGAAGGCCGACGATCCGGTCACCATGTATCTCTCGGACATCTACACCATCGCCGTGAACCTGGCGGGTCTGCCCGGCATGTCCATCCCCGCAGGCCAAAGTGAAGGACTGCCCGTGGGCCTGCAATTGATCGGCAATTATTTCGACGAGGCGCGCCTGTTGGGTGTGGCGCATCAGTATCAATCAGTCACGGACTGGCACCGGCGAATCCCTGAGGGATTCGCGTAAGGGGTGAAGCGTGAGGTGTGAGGCGCAAGCAGCACCATGCGGTGCGACTGGGCCTTTCACCCCTGACACCTAACCCCTCACACCTTACGTTATTCGAGGTTCAAAGCATGGAATGGGAAACAGTCATAGGGCTTGAGGTTCACGCCCAGCTCGCCACCCGGAGCAAGATCTTCTCCGCGGCTTCCACCGCCTACGGTGCGGCGCCCAACAGCCAGGCCTGCGCCATCGACCTGGGTATGCCTGGCGTATTGCCGGTGCTCAACAAGGACGCGGTGCGCATGGCAGTGAAGTTCGGTCTGTCTGTAGGCGCCGAGATCGCGCCGCGCTCGGTATTCGCCCGCAAGAACTACTTCTATCCCGATCTTCCCAAGGGCTACCAGATCTCCCAGTACGAGCTGCCGGTGGTGGGCGTCGGGCATCTGGAGATCGAGCTGGAAGACGGCGAGACCAAGGTCGTCGGTATCACCCGTGCGCACCTGGAAGAGGATGCGGGCAAGAGCCTGCATGAGGATTTCCACGGCATGACCGGTGTCGATCTCAACCGTGCCGGCACGCCGTTGCTGGAGATCGTCTCCGAGCCGGACATGCGTTCGGCGAAGGAGGCAGTGGCCTACCTCAAGAAGTTGCACGCCCTGGTGCGCTATCTGGAGATCTGCGACGGCAACATGCAGGAGGGTTCATTCCGCTGCGACGCCAACGTCTCCGTGCGCCGCATGGGCACCGAGAAGTTCGGCACTCGCGCCGAGATCAAGAATATCAACTCTTTCCGTTTCGTGGAGCGGGCCATCAACTACGAGGTGGAGCGCCAGATCGACATCCTGGAGGGCGGCGGTGCCGTGGTTCAGGAGACCCGTCTCTACGATCCCGACAAGGGTGAGACCCGCTCCATGCGCTCCAAGGAAGAGGCCAACGATTATCGCTACTTCCCGGACCCGGACCTGCTACCCCTGGAGATCGATCCCAGTTTCATCGAGGGCGTGCGTGGCACCCTGCCGGAGCTGCCCGACGAGAAGAAGCATCGTTTCATGACCCACTACGGCCTGTCCGCCTACGACGCCGGCGTGCTCACCGCCAGTCGCGAGATGGGTGATTACTACGAGGCTGTGGTCAAAGCCTGCGGCGGTCACGCCAAGCTCGCCGCCAACTGGGTCATGGGCGATCTCTCCGCAGCGCTCAACAAGGACAACAAGGAAATCGCAGAGAGCCCCGTCTCCGCCGAGGCCCTTGGGGTGATGCTTGAGCGCATCGAGGACAACACCATCTCCGGCAAGATCGCCAAGGACGTGTTCGAGGCCATGTGGAATGGCGAAGGCACGGCCGACGAGGTGGTCGAGAAGAAGGGGCTCAAGCAGATCACCGACACTGGCGCCATCGAGCAGATCATCGACAAGGTGATGGCCGATAACCCCGGTCAGCTGGAGCAGTACCGCTCCGGCAAGGACAAGCTGTTTGGCTTCTTCGTAGGCCAGGTGATGAAGGCAACGGGTGGCAAGGCGAACCCGGGGCAGGTAAACGACTTACTCAAGCGTAAGCTTCAGTAAGTCAGTCTCAAGTGGCAAGTCTCAAGTGGCAAGAAACGTCAAAGGCACAGCCACGGTGTTCCTTGCCACTTGAGACTTGCCACTGGCCACTACCATGACTGATACCCTCAACCGCTTCATTCTCGAGACCACCAACGTGCGTGGCGAGTGGGTGCACCTGGACGCCACCTGGCAGGCCTTGCTGGAGCGCTACGAGTATCCGCCGGTGGTGCGCGATCTCCTGGGCCAGGCCCTGGCCGCCGTGGCGCTGCTGTCCGCCACCATCAAGTTCGATGGCTCCCTGATCCTGCAGGTCACCGGCAACGGGCCCCTCAATCTGTTGGTGGTGCAGGCCAGCGGCCACGGCACGGTGCGCGGGCTGGCGCGCTGGCAGTCGCAGGTGCCGCAGGCCGATCTGTCCGCTCAGCTCGGTGACGGGCGCATGGTCATGACCATCGACCCGGGCGAGGGTCGCGAGCGCTACCAGGGCATCGTGCCCCTGGAGGGGGCCAACCTGGCCGAGGCGCTGGAGGGTTATTTCACCCGCTCGGAACAGTTGCCCACCCGTCTGTGGCTGGCCGCCGATGGCCAGCGCGCGGCGGGTCTGCTGTTGCAGACCCTGCCTGGCGAGGAGCGTGACCCGGATGCCTTCAACCGCGCCGTCACCCTGGCGAATACCCTCAAGGACGATGAGTTGCTGCAGCTGCCGGTGGAGACCCTGCTGCATCGTCTGTATCACGAGGAGGATGTGCGCCTGCTGGACGGCAGTCCGGTGAGTTTTCGTTGCGGTTGCTCTCGGGAGCGTGTGGCCGACATGCTGCGCAACCTGGGCCGGTCCGAGGTGGACAGCATCCTGGTGGACGAGGGGCAGGTGGAGGTGAACTGCGAATTCTGCAACGCCTGCTACCGCTTCGATGTGGTGGACGTGGAGCAGATGTTCACCGAGGGCAAACCGCCGCCAGGGAGCCGGACCAGGCATTGATTCCTTGATCGAAAGGCCTTCAACGCAAAGGCGCGAAGACGCAAAGATACGCAAAGGGATTTCGGGTTAAGAACCATAACGGGCGGCCATGGGCCGCCCGTTGTGCTTTTGATAAAAAGAATCTTTGCGCCCTTGGCGTCTTCGCGCCTTTGCGTTGAAGTCTTTTAATGGTCCCCACACACCGGGCAGGCCGGATCCTTCCTCAGTTTCATGCTGCGCCATTCCATGGTCATGGCATCCAGTACCAGCAGCCGACCGCGCAGGGTGGGCAGACCCATGATGGCCTTGAGGGCCTCGGTGGCCTGGAGTGAACCCATGACGCCGGGCAGGCTGGCCAGCACGCCGGTCTGGCTGCAACGCTCGGCCAGCTCCTCGCCGTCCTTGTACAGACACCGGTAGCAGGGGCTGTCTGCCTGGCCGGGCTCGAACACCGTGAGCTGGCCCTCGAAACGGATCACCGCCGCGGAGATAAGCGGTTTGCCGTGACGCACGCAGGCGGCGTTGACCGCGAAGCGCGTGGTGAAGTTATCGGTGCAGTCCAGTACCACCGTGGCCGCACGCACCGCGGCATCCAGGGCTTCGCCCTCCATGGTCGCCTGCACGGCGTTGACCTTCACTTCCGGGTTGATGGCCGCCAGCTTGTCTGCGGCGGAGGCCACCTTGGCCCGGCCGATGTCGGCGGTGTGATGAATGACCTGACGCTGCAGATTGGAGAGTTCGACGATGTCCGGGTCCGCGAGGGTGAGGGTGCCCACCCCGGCAGCCGCCAGATACAGGGCCACCGGCGCCCCGAGTCCGCCGGCACCGATGATCAGGGCATGGGCATCCATGAGCCGCTGCTGACCCACCACCTCGACCTGGGGCAGCATGATCTGCCGGCTGTAGCGCAAAAGCTGTTCGTCGTTCATGGAAGAAAGATACCAGACTCAGGAAGCTATGCCCGTTACTTGCCTCTTGTATCTTGTCTCTGAGCCTTACAGATATTCCCGCCAATGGGGCGGGCGGTGATCCCGGCAGCCATGTTCATGGCTGCGGTAATGGTTGATGAAGATCTTGCGGGCGCAGTTGCCGAAGCACTGGTTGGGGATGCCCAGGTTGGCGCGTACGGTGTCTTCGGAATAGTTGTACAAGGCGCGCTTGAGCTTCATCACCAGGCTGTTGTCCAGATGGAAACCCATTTCCGTGAGGGCGGATTCCAGTTCGGAGAAGGTCACGAGGCGCAGGTCGTAGGTGACCACCAGGCGGTTGGATGCCAGCACCCGGACCGCCTGGACTGCCTCGGTCTCGGACAACAGGAGACAGGCGGAACGCGCCTGATCGGAGTCGCGGTGGGGGCCGCGAAAGGCCAGTTCGCGGTGGCGTGTGAATTCTTCGTCCGAGTCCATGACTACGGATAGTAGCCGTAGGAAGGGATTAAGCAAGTGGCTAGTGGCTAGTCTCAAGTGGCGAGGAAAAACGGGGTTGGCGGCTTCGCCCCTAATGGCACCAGGTTCTATGCCTTCCCTTGCCACTTGAGACTAGCCATTAGCCACTTGCGCGACACGCCCCACGCTGACCCGCTCATTCCCCCCCAGATCCCGCCAGGTCCGGACCTCTCCAAAGCCCCCAGCACGCAACAACGCCCGCACCGCCTCTCCCTGGTCATAGCCGTGTTCCAGGAGCAGGTGGCCACCGGGGTGCAGGTGTTCGGGGGCGCAGGCGATGATCTGGCGCAGATCGTCCAGGCCGTCGGGGCCGGAGACCAGGGCGTCCTGGGGTTCGAAGGGTAAGTCGCCCCGGGTCAGGTGGGGGTCCCCGACGGTCACGTAGGGTGGGTTGGAGGCCACCAGGTGGAAACGTCGGCCGGTGAGCGGTGCCCACCAGTCACCCTGTAGAAATTGCACGTTGTTGATGCCGTGGGCCTGGGCATTGGCCCGTGCCATGTCCAGGGCCTCCGGGGCTTGGTCCGTGGCGAGCATGCGGCAGGCGGGGCGTTCGCTGGCGATGGCAAGGGCGATGGCGCCGCTGCCGGTGCCCAGGTCCGCCAGATCCCAGGTGGCGTCCGTGGGGACCAGGGTGAGTGCGGTTTCCACCAGCAGCTCGGTGTCGGGGCGGGGGATGAGTACGGCGGGGCTGACCGCCAGGTCCAGGGTCCAGAAACCCCGGCGGCCGATGAGATAGGCCATCGGCTCCCCGGCCTGACGCCGGTCCCACAGGCTTCGAAAAACTTGCGCCTGGTCTTCGGGGAGGGGGTCGTTGTCATGGGTGATGAGCCAGGTGCGGTTCTGGCCCAGCACATGCTGCAGGAGGATTTCCGCGTCCCGGCGGGCCTCGCCCGAGGGGGCTGCGGCCAGCAGGCTGCGCACCGTGTCCACGGTAGCCTACTCGTCCGCCAGCGCCGCCAGCTTCTCGGCCTGGTGCTCGTTGATGAGGGGCTCGATGACCGGGTCCAGGTCGCCGGCCATGATCGACTCCAGTTTGTAGAGGGTCAGGTTGATGCGGTGGTCGGTGATGCGACCCTGGGGGAAGTTGTAGGTGCGGATGCGTTCGGAGCGATCACCACTGCCCACCAGGCTCTTGCGCGCCGCGCTTTGCGCCGCGTCCTGGCGGCTCTGTTCCGCCTCGAACAGTTTGGCCGCCAGCAGGCTCAGTGCCCGAGCCTTGTTCTTGTGCTGGGAGCGCTCGTCCTGGCACTCCACCACCACACCCGTGGGCAGGTGGGTCAGGCGCACGGCGGAATCGGTCTTGTTGACGTGCTGACCGCCGGCGCCGCTGGCCCGGTAGGTGTCGATGCGCAGGTCCGCCGGATTGATCTGGGGGGCCTCCACCTCATCGGGTTCGGGCATCACCGCCACCGTGGCCGCCGAGGTGTGGATGCGACCCTGGGATTCCGTCTCAGGCACCCGTTGCACACGGTGGGCGCCGGACTCGAACTTGAGTCGCGAGTAGGCCCCCGCGCCGATGAGCCGGACGATCACCTCCTTGTAGCCACCGTGCTCGCCTTCGCTCTGGGACAGGATCTCCACCTGCCAGTTGCGTGTCTCGGCATACTGGCAGTACATGCGAAACAGGTCGCCGGCGAAGAGGGCCGCCTCATCGCCGCCGGTGCCGGCGCGGATCTCCAGGAACAGGTTGCTGTGGTCGTGAGGGTCCTTGGGGATGAGCAACTTCTGCAGTGTCTGCTCAAGGGATTCCAGGCGCTGCTGGGCGGTCTGGGCCTCGTCATCGGCCATTTCGCGCATGGCCGGGTCCGGGTCCTTTTCCATGTCCCGGGCAGCGGCGAGATCGCCCTCGGCGGTTTCGTAGTGACGAAAGGTCTCCACCACCGGTTCAAGCTGGCTGTATTCCATGGACAGACGCCGGAACAGGTCGTTGTTGGCGATGGTGTCCGGGTCGGCCAGCAGGCCGGAGAGTTCCTGGAAGCGCTCGGAGATGCCTTCCAAGCGGCGTTGCACGGAGGGCTTCACGCGTCGTCTTCCGGGGGCTTTCTGGGGGCGTTCTCGGGGAGGTTGAACAGGGTCTGGGCGGCGTCCAGAAGTTCCTGGCGCCCGTCCCGGGCGGCCCGGTTGATGCCTGTGCAGGGGTCGTGCAGCAGCTTGTTGGTGAGGGTATGGGCCAGGTACTGCAGGGCCTCCTCCGGGGATTTGCCCTGGGCGGTCATGTGCAGGGCCTTGTCCAGCACATCCTGCTGGATGTGGGTGGCCTTGTCCCTGAAGGCGCGGATAGTGCCCACGGCGTCCTGGGCCCGCAGCCAGCCCATGAAGTCCAGTACCTGGGATTCGATGATCTCCTCGGCCTGGTGGGCGGCCTCGCGGCGGGATTCCAGGTTTTCCTGGATCACCTCTTCCAGGTCGTCCACGGTGTAGAGGTAGACATCGTCCAGCTGACTCACCTCGGGCTCGATGTCCCGGGGTACGGCGATGTCCACCATGAACATGGGCTTGTGTCTGCGGGCCTTCAGTGCACGCTCCACGGCGCCCTTGCCCAGGATGGGCAGGGGCGCGGCAGTGGAGGAAATGACGATGTCCGCCTCCGCCAGCCGGGCGGAGATGTCGGTGAGGGTGATGGCCTCGCCGTTGAACTGGCTGGCCAGGCTGCGGGCCCGCTCCAGGGTGCGGTTGGCCACGATCACCTTGCCGATCTGGTTCCTGGAAAGGTGTCGCGCCGCCAGTTCGATGGTCTCGCCGGCGCCGATCACCAGGGCGGTCTGGGGGCGCAGGTCGCCGAAGATCTGTTTCGCCAGGCTCACGGCGGCGAAGGCCACGGACACGGCGCTGGCGCCGATGGCCGTGGAGGTCCGTACGTTCTTGGCCACGGAGAAGGCGTGCTGGAACAGCCGGCCCAGGTGGCGCCCCAGGGTGCCGGCGTCGCTGGCGCTCTGGTAGGCCAGTTTCATCTGCCCCAGGATCTGGGGTTCCCCCAGCACCAGGGAGTCCAGGCCGCACGCCACCCGCAGGGTGTGGCGCACCGCATCCGCCTCCTGGTGATGGTATAGATAGGGTTTCAGGTCCAGGGGGCTGAAGTGATGGTAATCCCCCAGCCAGTGCACCACCCGCTGATCATCCACCGCCGGGGTCTGGTTGAAATAGATCTCGGTGCGGTTGCAGGTGGACAGGATGGCGGCCTCTTCCACACCGGCTTCGCGCAGACGCAACAGGGCCTCCCCCATCCGTTCGGGGGGGAAGACCACCCGCTCCCGGATGTCTACAGGGGCGGTTCTGTGATTGATACCAACGGTGAACAGCATGGCGAGCCGATAGACTGGGCAACGGCAAATTCTGCGCCATGCCGTAGGCGCTGACAAGCGCACACACGGGCCAAGCCGTTGAGGAGACGCGAGAAATCAGCGCTGCTGCGGGCATTTTCCAGGGATGTGGAACCGCAGCGGGCGCCGGGCGACTAATGCTAGTGAGAGTTTGTAGGTGCGGATGATCCACTTCAGGCATTGGGTTTATAGTGGCACTCTAGGCCGATACCGGTCGGTGCGTGGCAGAGAATGCGCGTGGCCCCCTACGAAACCCAGTCCCGCCAGCGCGGTTATCCGCCATGCCCCACACCATGGAATGACTTGATGCGTAATCTAATCCTGCCGATTTTTCTGATCATGACCCTTGCCGCCTGCTCGTCCCAGGGCCCTCGGCCCGACCCGGGCGTGGGTGTGGCCCAGGCGCGGATCGCACCGAGCGAGCCCCTGTCCCAGGGTGATGAGGCGGCAGGTGATCTGATGTACCAGTTGCTGGTGGGTGAGATCGCGGGGCAGCTGGGCGCCCTGGACATCTCCGTGGACCATTATCTGCAGGCCGCTCGCAGCAGCGCGGATCCCGCCGTGGCGGAGCGCGCCGCCCGGGTTTCCCTGTTTGCGGACCGTCGTCCCCAGGCGCTGGAAGCGTCCCGTCGCTGGGTGGAACTGGCCCCTGAAAGCCTGGAGGCCCGGCAGGTGCTGGGCGCGTTGCTGGTCAATGCCGGCGAGGTCCCCGAGGCCCTGGAGCACCTGGAGTGGGTGGTGGCCCATACCCCCCAGGGCGAGGCGGCGGGTTATGGCACCGTGTCCAACCTGCTGTCCCGCTCCCAAAACCGGGAGGCGGCGCTGGCTGCGATGCAGGGTCTGGCCGAACGCAACACCCAGGCCCCCGGTATGCAATTGGCCTTGGCGCGTCTAGCCCTGCAGCTGCAACAACCCGAAGTGGCCATCGGGGCCGCCGACCGGACTCTGGCCCTGGATCCCTCCTTCTCCGAGGCCCATGTGCTGCGTGCCCGCGGCCTGGTCCAGGCAGGCGAGCTGGAGCGCGGCCTGCAGGGCCTGCGCCAGGCGGTGGCCGCCTCGCCGGATGACTCGGAATTACGCATGGCCTTCGGTCGCCTGCTGATCCAGGCAGAGTCCTATGACGAGGCCCGTGCCGAGTTCGAACGCCTCATTGAGCAGCGCCCGGGCGATGCGGATCTTCTCTACACCCTGGGCCTGTTGAGTATCGAGGTGGAGCGCTATGAGGACGCCCGGTCCTACCTGACCCGGCTGCTTGAGACCGGCAGGCGCTCCAATGACGCCAACTACTACCTGGGCCGCATCGCCGAGAC
>JBHEOJ010000209.1:683-985 GCA_046260855.1 Thioalkalivibrio sp. | reverse complement strand
GGATCGCCTCGTGCATTGGCGGCGCCTGGCCCGCACCACCGTCAACCCGCAGATGCTGCTGGAAGAGGTGTTCGCCGGCCTCGCCCCCGCAAGGCCATAAACAGACGCCATTCAAATCATAAGCCCAAAGGGCTGAGGTTCATGGACGAGCCAGAACAGGAGCCACAGCATGTCGACAGGACAGGGCATTCTCTCGCTGGCCATCAAGGACAAGAACTCCTTGTATGCCGCCTACATGCCGTTCGTGAAGAACGGCGGTCTGTTCATCCCCACCCAGAAGCCCTACAAGCTCGGTGACGAGG
>JBHEOJ010000209.1:0-573 GCA_046260855.1 Thioalkalivibrio sp. | reverse complement strand
CAGTTCAACCCCCAGGACAACGGCGCCACCCGCAACAAGATCGAAGGCCTGCTGGCAGGCGCCCTCCAAGCGGATCGTCCGACGCACACCATGTGAGTCAACGGGCATTAAGGGCTTTGACAGGATTTACATGATGGACATGATTAAGAATTATTAAAAATCAGTTGGTTGCTTAGGTATTATCATGTAAATCATGTCAATCCAGTCCATTCATTTTTCCCTTGCCCTCGACACCAAGCCCCTTCAAATCATGCTCATAGATTCCCTGTGCGTGAGTATCTCCCTGGAGGAGTACCCCACGGTCCATGACATCGCCACGCGCTACCTCCAGGTGTCCTGTTCCGTGGGGGTACATCCGGGGGAGACCGAGGGGGTCGACCCCAGCCTGGAGGATCTGGTGAGCCGGGGACGTGATCCGCTGGTAGTCGCCATTGGCGAGACAGGTCTGGACTATCACTACCACCCCGAGGACAACGAGTGGCAGCGGGAGCGCTTCCGGACTCACATCCGCGCCGCGCGGGAGGTAGGCAAGCCGCTCATCATCCACACCCGGGACGCCCGGGAGGACACCAT
>JBHEOJ010000207.1:619-1003 GCA_046260855.1 Thioalkalivibrio sp. | reverse complement strand
CCCAAGGACACCTCGGCCTTGGCGCGCATCGGCCAGGAACATGCCGTGCCACAGACCATTGTCGAGACAGTGATCCGCGTGAACGACGCCGTGAAGCTGCGAATGATCGAAAAGCTGCGCGATCTGTGTGACGACAGCTTCAACGGCAAGACGGTGGCGGTGCTGGGTGTGACCTTTAAGCCCAACACCGACGACATGCGCGAGGCCCCTGCGCTGACCATCATCCCCGCGCTCGTGGGGGGTGGTGCCAGGGTGCGCGTGGTCGACCCGCAGGGCCGCCGCGAAGGCGAGGCGCTGCTGCCGAATGTGAGTTGGCATGACGATCCCTACGAGGCTGTGCAAAGCGCTGATCTGCTGGTCATCCTGACGGAGTGGAACGAGTTC
>JBHEOJ010000207.1:246-493 GCA_046260855.1 Thioalkalivibrio sp. | reverse complement strand
ATGGAGGCCGCGCGCGCAGCAGAGGTGCGCCACCTGCTCATGGCCTCGACCTCCTCGGTCTACGGCGCGAACGAGGACATGCCCTTCGAGGAGGCCCAGAAGGCCGACACGCAGCTGACCATCTACGCCGCGACCAAGAAGGCCAACGAGAGCATGAGCCATGCCTATGCGCATCTCTACAATCTGCCGACCACGATGTTTCGGTTCTTCACGGTCTACGGCCCATGGGGGCGGCCCGATCTGGCAC
>JBHEOJ010000207.1:0-236 GCA_046260855.1 Thioalkalivibrio sp. | reverse complement strand
CGGGATGACGGATTATTACGATGTCCGCCTGAAACAGCGCCGGCATCAGATGCTCCTGCAGAATCCGAACTTCGCGGCAACCGAAGGAATGCTGGAAGACCAGGCGCTGTTCGACCAGGTTGCCGACGAGTTTGCGCCCGATGTGATCGTCCATCTCGCGGCACAGGCCGGTGTGCGCTACAGCCTGGAGAACCCACGCGCCTATCTTGATGCCAATGTTATCGGCACGTTCAACG
>JBHEOJ010000206.1:640-1019 GCA_046260855.1 Thioalkalivibrio sp. | reverse complement strand
AGCCCTGGTACGAAGCGCAGTACCTGGTGCCGCTGCTGGGCATGGTGCTGGGCAACATCCTGAACGGGATCTCCTTGGCGCTGGACCGCTTCACCGAAGGCGTCGCCACACGGCGGGAGGAGATCGAGCTCTACCTCTCCCTTGGCGCTACGCGCTGGGAGGCCGCGCACACGCTGGTGGCCGAGGCGATGCGGGTGGGGATGATCCCGACCATCAACGCCATGATGGTGATGGGCGTGGTCAGCCTGCCCGGCATGATGACCGGCCAGATCCTGGCCGGCGCCGCCCCGGCCGACGCCGTGCGGTACCAGATCGTGATCGTGTTCATGATCGCCTCGGCCGCGGCGTTGGGCGCCCTGGGCGTCACGTTGCTGGCCTA
>JBHEOJ010000206.1:0-509 GCA_046260855.1 Thioalkalivibrio sp. | reverse complement strand
CCGTTCCACGCTTGGCCAGTGAGCTCACGAAAGGCGGTCACCTCGACGGCGCCGTCCACCAGGACGGTCGGCAGCACGTCGCCGGCAACACGCCGCCGTCGCGACGAATCACGTGCGGGCGATAGGCCTCTGGAATCACGCGACTCCGGTCGGCGTACGCCAGTAGCACGGAGTCCCACATCGCCAGCAGGCGCGGCGGCGCGGGCACGTCCTCGTCCGGCGGCGGCGCGTCCAGCAGGTCGACCAGCGCCCCGGCCAGGATGGCGATCGCCTTGGGGCCGACGTCGAGCGTGGCAGCCATGCTGCCTCCTTCGCGTCGTGCGGTGATGGCCGCCACGGTAGCACCGACGAGAGGCGTCCCGAATCGGGGAATCCTCCCGAGGCGCGCCTGGCGGTGGTGGGAGCGAACCTCGGCCTCGGCGTCACCTGGATCCACTCCTACGTCAGCGACGACAAGACCAAGACCTAGTGCGTCTACGACGGATCCGATCCGGATCCTCGCAGAACAC
>JBHEOJ010000205.1:0-1025 GCA_046260855.1 Thioalkalivibrio sp. | reverse complement strand
TCGGCAGCCTGTTCGAGGTTGAGGCCAAGGTGTCGCCAGCGCAGATCCTTGAGGGTCTCGTACTCTCGATGCTCAGGGGGCTGGACCTGGACGCCGCGAAGTGTGCCGGTTCCCTTGATCTGAGTGCCGAGGTGGGACTTGGGCCGTTTGCGGTGTGTTGTCGGTGCAGCCAGGTGGTGGCTGGGTGGCCCTGATGGGTTCTGGGTTGTGCCTGGACCCCCAAAGGGTGCAGGTGCCTTGATGTAAGTGGTTGATTGGGCTTGGTGATCGTGGGCGCGTGTCACTTGTTTATTAATTGACAAGCCCATAGCAAAGAGGCCGGTTGCGGCAGGTGGAATGCCGGGTTGCGGGCCTGTACTGGCTCCATCATTGAGTTCGCATAATGTATATGCATTGTTAACGCACGATGGCTGCATGATCGTGTATTTTGCCGACACGTTGACGCCTGTAGCCTGTGCCAGCAGCGGCTTGTTTTGCAGGTGGCGATCGTCGGCGGTGGTGTGACCTGATGACGTGGCGCCTCTGACAGGTGTAGCACGTTCGGCTTGGGCAGGGGTAGCCGTGGACTGGCCGCAGGGGCTACGGGCAGCACGGGGCCACGAGACGTGCAGTGGTTCCGATACCGTGGGTGGTAGCTCAGGATGGGTGATCGCCGGGGCAGGGGGTGGAGCAAGCTCCTTCCCCCCATGCCCGCCGCCCTTGCGCGTTTGGGCGGCTGTGACGGCATGGTCTGCCAGCAGCGAGGACAGCAGCGCGACGTGTCCGGGGTTGTAGCCTCGGGGGTCGTCGGCGTAGTACAGCAGGCCTTTGACCAGCCAGAAGTCCCGCCAGGTGGTGTCGATCATGCCCAGCTCACCGCCCAGGAGCTGGAGATAGCGAAGGACCACGGTGGGTGCCTTGTTGTCCTGTTCCCAGCGCTTGAACACGCGAGGTGTGACGCCGCAGCGCTCGGCAGCCTGTTCGAGGTTGAGGCCAAGGTGTCGCCAGCGCAGATCCTTGAGGGTTTCGTACTCTCGATGCTCAGG
>JBHEOJ010000204.1:529-1030 GCA_046260855.1 Thioalkalivibrio sp. | reverse complement strand
CTCTTGGGGGAGATAAGCCTGTTATCCCCGGAGTACCTTTTATCCTTTGAGCGATGGCCCTTCCATGCGGTGCCACCGGATCACTAAACCCAACTTTCGTTCCTGCTCGGCCTGTATGCCTTACAGTCAAGCACCCTTATGCTTTTACACTCTGCGCACGATTGCCGACCGTGCTGAGGGTACCTTTGGGAGCCTCCGTTACATTTTAGGAGGCGACCGCCCCAGTCAAACTACCCACCATACAATGTCTCCGTCAGCTGACGGATTAGAATCCAGCAGCTGCAAGGGCGGTATTTCAAGGGCGACTCCACAGACGCTGGCGCGCCCGCTTCACCGTCTCCCGCCTATCCTGCACATGCAGTTGCCGAAGCCAATGTAAAGTTGTAGTAAAGGTTCACGGGGTCTTTCCGTCCCGCTGCGGGTAATCGGCGTCATCACCGATACCACAATTTCACCGAGCTCGTGGCCGAGACAGTGTTCAAGTCGTTACACCATTCGTGC
>JBHEOJ010000203.1:567-1073 GCA_046260855.1 Thioalkalivibrio sp. | reverse complement strand
GGGCCACACGCTGCGCCTGCTGAAGCTGCCCAGCGCCTGGTCGGACTTTCTGGAGGGCAACACCAGCGGCGCCTCCTGCCTCGGCCCGCTGGCCGGGTTGGAAAAGCAGCGTGCGCGCTATGCGGCGGCGGTGGACAGCTTGTCCGATGCGGACCGCACGCGGCTGATCCTCGTCGCCCGCCCCCGCGTCAGCTCGCTGGCCGAGGCCGCGCGCACAAGCCATGAACTGGCCGAGATCGGCATTCGCAACCAGCATCTGGCCATCAACGGGTTGATGCCGGAGGCGGACATGGGCGATGCGCTGGCCGCATCCCTGGTCGCGCGCGATCACGCGGCGCTGGATGGCATGGACGACGCCCTTGCCAAGCTGCCGCAAAGCCGCTTCGCGCTGCGGCCCGAGAACCTTGTGGGTCTCGATGCGCTGCGCCGGATGAATACGCCGGTGGAGTTGGCACAAGGCGCCGCGCGTACGGCTGACACCGATCTGCCGCCGCTGGCGGCGCTGG
>JBHEOJ010000203.1:0-272 GCA_046260855.1 Thioalkalivibrio sp. | reverse complement strand
GCGACGTTCCCAACCTGACTGTCAGCCGGATAGACCCCGAGGCAGAGACGCAGGCTTACCGCGACCACATCCTCGCCACCAAGGGGGCCGGCCTCGATGCGCAAGGTCGCACCATGCTGGAGGAAGACCTGCGCTCGCCCTGCACCGAGGAGATTGCCGTGTTCCAGGCGTTCTCGAAGGTGATCCGCGAGGCCGGGCGCAAGTTCGTGGTGATGGACACCGCCCCAACCGGCCACACGCTGTTGCTGCTCGATGCCACCGGATCCTACCAC
>JBHEOJ010000202.1:0-1109 GCA_046260855.1 Thioalkalivibrio sp. | reverse complement strand
GCCATGACCTGGATTAACTCGGGTAGCGGTGGCAGGCTAGCAGGCGTGCGGATGCAACCGCATCAATCCGGACCCGATACCAGGAGATCGCGCATGTTTGCGTCAGCAGAGACCTTCACCCTGCCCATCTACTTCGACCTCGGCGCCGTGTTCGTTTTCGCTCTCTCCGGCGTGGTGGTAGCCATCCGCAAGGGCTACGACCTGGTGGGTATGTTCTTCCTCGCATTGGCAACAGGAGCGGGCGGCGGGCTCATACGCGACGGCCTCTTCCTGCAGCAGGGTCCACCGTTGTTCGCCACCAATCCCGCTTACCTCAGTGTCATCGCAATCGCCACGCTGGTAGGGCTCCTGTTCGGGGACCACGCCTTCTTCAACCGGCGCGGCGTTGCCATCATCGACGCGGCCGGTATCGGCGGCTTTGCGGTGGTGGGGATTGAACTGTCCCTGGAAGCGGGCCTGGGCATCCCGGCGGCCCTGCTGGGGGGGGGCATCAACGGCGTGGGGGGTTCTACGCCCTGGCCGTATTCGGCGGCTGCTTCTCCTACATGGCCATGACTCAGTTGCTGGGCCTGGGCGTAGCCCTGGCCGGTTGGCTCACCATCCTCATCACCTTCGCCATCCGCATGCTATCCATCGAGTTCAACTGGAGCACGCGACCAGTGGATCGCGAAGGCTGGATTCGGTTATTCAAACGCAAAAAGGGCGATGCGTAGGCGGGAAAGGCGGTTTACCACGAAGCACACGAAGAGCACGAAGAAAGTCAGAAAATACTCTCATCTCTCAAAGCCGCCAAGGGCGCCAAGAAATTCTTTATGAAGTCTTGGCGCCCTTGGCGGCTTTGCGAGAACCCCATTATCTAACGCCTGACGAAGCTGCCCAGATGAAGTCCATAACCAGATCCCAAGGCGGCTCCGACACAGACCGCTCAGGTTCCCTTCGTGCCCTTCGTGTGCTTCGTGGTGAAAAAGCCCAGCACCAAAACCTAGATCGGACGCCGGTACCCCCCCGGCACACCGTCCGGGCTTAGCACCAGCTGCCAGAGCTGGAGCTCCCGGGAACGGAAAGCGCCAGCGCAGGCCTGCAGGTAGTACTCCCACATGCGCTTGAAG
>JBHEOJ010000201.1:743-1129 GCA_046260855.1 Thioalkalivibrio sp. | reverse complement strand
CAACGGGTCGGGGCTGGCCGTGGGCCGCACCCTGGTGGCCGTGCTGGAAAACCACCAGGACGCCGAAGGCCGCATCCACATCCCCGAGGCCCTGCGCCCCTACATGGGCGGGCTCGAGGTACTGGATCCGGCTGCCTGAGACACTATGAATACTCGACAGGATTGACATGATTGACATGATTTCTAAAGACAAAGCCTTTTAATCATGTCAATCATGTCCAGTGTTTTTGGTCTTAGCCTCACATACTCAACCACGGAGTCCCCCAATGGCCGGTCCCGGTGAAATCAGGAACATGGCGCTGTTCTGTGACTTCGAGAACATCGCCCTCGGTGTGCGCGAGGCCAAGTATCCCAAGTTCGATATCGGTAAGGTCCTGGAGCGTTTG
>JBHEOJ010000201.1:0-733 GCA_046260855.1 Thioalkalivibrio sp. | reverse complement strand
CACGAGGCCGCCTTCGAGCTGATCGAGATTCCCCACGTGCGCCAGTCCGGCAAGAATTCCGCCGATATCCGCATGGTGGTGGATGCCCTGGACCTCTGTTACACCAAGGGTCATGTGGATGCCTTCGTGGTCATCAGTGGCGACTCCGATTTCTCCCCTCTGGTGGCGAAACTGCGGGAGAACAACAAGCTGGTGATCGGTGTGGGCGTGAAGAAATCCACCTCGGACCTGCTCACCACCGCCTGCGATGAATTCATCTACTACGATGACCTGGTGCGCGAGGCCGCCCACAAGAAGCGCAAGCCCCGCAAGTCCACCGCCAAGGTCGGCAACAAGGACGAGCCCCAGGTGAAGAAGACCGAAGAGCAGGAAGGCGACGACAAGAAGATGCAGGAGGCCATGGACCTGATCGTCGAGACCGCCGAGGCCCTGCAGACGGAGCGCGGCGAGGATGAGACCGTGTGGGGCTCAATGGTCAAGCAGGCCATCAAGCGTAGGAAGCCCGGCTTCAACGAAAGCTATTACGGTTTCCGATCATTTTCTTCCCTGCTGGAAGCGGCCGAGAAGGAAGGGTTGATCAAGCTGGAGAAGGATGAACGCTCGGGCGGACATATCATTCAGCTGGTCGAATGATCATGGTGTGAGGGGTGAGGCGGTAGGGGTAAGACGAAAGGCGAAAGGCGAAAGGCGAAAGGCGTTAAACCACCCCCTCCCTGGCCCTCCCCCATGAGGG
>JBHEOJ010000200.1:789-1139 GCA_046260855.1 Thioalkalivibrio sp. | reverse complement strand
CTGCCGTCGAATCATTCACTGCCACGGCCGGTGCAGCGCGCCGAGCGTGGTCTGCGAACCCTCCGAGACCTTGCCCAGCGCGCGCAGCCAATCATCCTGCGGGACGAAACCGGCCGGGTCGGCGCGGCAGGCATCGATGGCCGCGCGCCAGACGCGCGTGACCTCGCCGACATAGACCGGACTGCGCTGGCGGCCTTCGATCTTTACCGCCGCGACACCGGCCGCCAGCAACTGCGGCAACAGCGCCAGCGTGTTCAGACTGGTCGGTTCCTCGATCGCGTAGTAGGTCTGGTCGCCGACCCGGAAGCGCCCCTTGCACAGGGTCGGGTAACCGGCGTGCTCGGTCGGCG
>JBHEOJ010000200.1:425-684 GCA_046260855.1 Thioalkalivibrio sp. | reverse complement strand
CTGGCGGTCTCGCGCCATTCCACCGCCTTGGCCGGCGAACAGGCGCCGCAGGTGTTGGGCGATTCGCCGGTGACATAGGACGACAACAGGCAACGGCCCTCGACCATCACGCACAGGCTGCCGAAGCCGAACACCTCGATGGCCACCGGGCTGTGCGCGATCAGCGCGCTCACCTGAGGCAGAGAGAGCACGCGCGGAATCACCGCGCGCTGGATATTGAACTGCTCGTGATAGAAGCGCAGCGCGCCGGCGTTGGTCG
>JBHEOJ010000200.1:0-347 GCA_046260855.1 Thioalkalivibrio sp. | reverse complement strand
AATGCAGGCGCAGTTCGGGCCAGCGCGTGCTGGCGTAATCGAGCACGCCGATGTCCGCGACGATCAGGGCATCCACGCCGAGTTCGGCCGCGCTATCGACCGCCCCCTGCCAGCGTGACCAGCCGGAGGCTTGCGGATAGGTGTTCAGGGCCAGAAACACCCGGCACCCGTGCCGCCGCGCATAGACGATCCCCTGGGCCATGCCGGCTGGGTCGAAATTCAGGCCGGCGAAATGCCGGGCGTTGGTGTCGTCGCGGAAACCGACATACACCGCATCGGCACCGGCGTCGACCGCTGCCTTCAAGGCCGGGAGATTGCCCGCCGGACAGACCAGTTCCATCCCATCC
>JBHEOJ010000020.1:0-26487 GCA_046260855.1 Thioalkalivibrio sp. | reverse complement strand
GCCCTACCAATCGAACAGCGAGCATCTCTCCGGATGTGAACGATCCGGGCTTCCGCAATGTGGATTTCGATACCCTCGTGACCGCCTATCATGAGGCGGCCACGGCGCTGATCGACGGTGGTGTGGACCTGCTGCTCATTGAGACCGTGTTCGATACCCTGAATGCTAAGGCCGCGGTGTTTGCCGTGGAGACATTGTTTGACGAGACGAACCGGCGCCTGCCGGTGATGATTTCCGGCACGATCACCGATGCCTCCGGGCGCACCTTGACTGGCCAGGTTACCGAGGCCTTCTGGAACAGCCTGCGGCATGCCCAGCCCTTTTCCTTCGGCCTCAATTGTGCCCTGGGGCCGAAGGAACTGCGCGCCTACGTGGAGGAACTCTCCGAGATCGCCGACACCCATGTGTCGGCGCATCCCAATGCAGGTCTTCCCAATGAATTCGGGGACTACGACCTGAGCCCGGAACAGATGGCCGTACATATCCGTGAATGGGCCGAGTCGGGATTTCTGAACATCGTTGGCGGTTGCTGCGGCACCACGCCGGATCACATCCGAGCCATTGCAGAGGCGGTCGTCGATGTGGAGTCGAGAAGGATTCCCGAACGCGCCGCCGCCTGCCGGCTGTCAGGACTCGAACCGTGCAATATCGACGAGAACTCCCTGTTCCTCAATGTTGGCGAACGCACGAACGTCACCGGCAGCGCGCGCTTCAAGCGCCTGATCAAGGACGGCGACTACGAGACAGCCTTGGAGGTGGCCGCCAGCCAGGTTGAGAATGGCGCCCAGATGATCGATGTGAACATGGACGAGGGCATGCTGGATTCCAAGGCGGCCATGGTGCGCTTTCTACATCTCATGGCATCCGAACCCGATATCTCCCGGGTACCCGTAATGATCGATTCCTCCAAGTGGGAGGTGATCGAGGCGGGCCTGAAATGCATTCAGGGCAAGGGCGTGGTCAACTCCATCTCCATGAAGGAGGGGAAAGAGGCCTTCATCCAACAGGCGAAGCTGGTGCGCCGGTACGGGGCTGCAGTGATTGTCATGGCCTTTGATGAAAAGGGCCAAGCGGACACGCTGGAGCGCAAGGTTGAGATTAGCGCCCTGGCTTACCGCATCCTCACTGAAGAGGTCGGATTCCCGGCCGAAGACATCATCTTTGATCCCAATATCTTTGCTATTGCCACGGGCATCGAGGAACACAATAACTACGGTGTGGACTTTATCGAGGCCACGCGGGAGATCAAGCAGCGATTGCCCCATGCCATGATCTCCGGCGGAGTGTCCAATGTTTCGTTCTCCTTCCGGGGAAACGAGACCGTGCGTGAGGCCATTCATGCGGTCTTTTTGTACCACGCGATTCACGCGGGCATGGACATGGGTATCGTCAATGCCGGCCAGCTGGCTGTCTATGACGAGATTGATCCGGAACTGCGGGAGCTGGTGGAAGACGTTGTGCTCAATCGGCGTGACGATGCCACCGAGCGTCTGCTGGAGACCGCCGAACGCTATCGCGGCGATGGCACCGAGGCGAAGAAGGAAGATCTGGAGTGGCGCAGCCTACCGGTGGCCAAGCGTCTGGAACATGCCTTGGTCAAGGGTATCGACGCCTTCGTGGTAGACGATACCGAGGAGGCCCGCCAGCAGGTCGATCACCCCATCGAGGTGATCGAAGGCCCGCTCATGGACGGCATGAACGTGGTGGGCGACCTATTTGGTGACGGCAGAATGTTTTTGCCCCAGGTGGTTAAGTCCGCCCGGGTCATGAAGAAGGCGGTGGCGCACCTGATCCCCTTCATCGAGGCCCTGAAGAAGGAAGGCGACCGGCCCAACGGTAAGATCGTTATGGCCACCGTGAAAGGCGACGTGCACGATATCGGAAAGAACATTGTCGGTGTAGTGTTGCAATGCAACAACTTTGAGGTGATCGACCTGGGTGTGATGGTGCCTGCCCAGAAGATCCTGGACACAGCCACGGAGCATGATGCGGACGTGATCGGTCTCTCAGGTCTGATCACGCCCTCGCTGGAGGAGATGGGGCACATGGCCAAGGAGATGGAGCGTCTGAACTTCAAGTTGCCGCTACTCATTGGGGGTGCCACCACTTCCCGGGCCCACACAGCCGTGAAGATTGAGCCTCATTACTCGGGTCCCACCGTGTGGGTGAAGGACGCCTCCCGGGCCGTGGGCGTGGTGCAGAACCTGATCAGCGACAGCACCCGGGATGACTACGTGGCCAAGATCCGCGCCGACTACGAGGAGGTGCGCGTCAACCACGCCGGGCGACAGAAGGCCCAGAAGTGGTTGACCCTGGAACAGGCCCGGGAGAACCGCAGCCCGATCGAATGGAATGGCTTCCAGCCGACACGCCCCAAGGCCCTGGAGACAGCGCCTGCCGAAGATGGTGTCACGGTACTGCATCCCTATGGCCCCGACAGCGTATTGATCCGCTTCGAGGACTACCCCCTGGAGGAGCTCAAGGACTACATCGACTGGACCCCGTTCTTCCATGCCTGGGAACTGCATGCCGCCTACCCGCGCATCTTCGAGGATGAAGTGGTGGGCGAGGAGGCGAAGAAGCTGTTCAAGGACGCCACGGCCATGCTGGACACCCTGATCAAGGAGCGCTGGCTGAGCGCCCGGGGCGTGGTGGGCTTCTTTCCCGCCAACAGCGTGGGCACCGACGACATTGAGATCTACAAGGACGAGGACCGCAAGCAGCCACTGATGCGTCTGCATCACCTTCGTCAGCAGACAGAGCGCCGGGGCAAGGGTCCCAACCAGTGCCTGGCAGATTTCGTGGCGCCCCGTGACACGGCCATCCCCGACTACCTGGGTGGCTTCGCCGTGACCGCCGGCATCGGCATCGATGAACACGTGAAGCGCTTCGAGGCCGAGCACGATGATTATAGCGCCATCATGCTCAAGGCCCTGGCCGACCGCCTGGCCGAGGCCATGGCCGAGCGCATGCATGCGCAGGTGCGCCGTGAGTTCTGGGGCTATGCCAGCGATGAACAGTTGGACAACGAGTCACTCATCAAGGAGAAGTACCAGGGCATCCGCCCGGCCCCCGGCTATCCCGCCTGCCCGGAACATACCGAGAAGGGCCTGCTCTGGGATCTGCTGGACCCGGAGGAGAACGCCGGCATCACCATCACCGAGAGCTTCGCGATGTTGCCCACCGCCGCCGTGTCCGGCTGGTACTTCGCCCACCCCGAGGCCAAGTACTTCAACGTGGGCAAGATCAACCGCGACCAGGTGGCCGACTACGCCAAGCGCAAGGATATGAAGCCCGCTGATGCCGAGCGCTGGCTGGCGCCGAATCTTGGCTATGAGCCTGAGGACTGAGTCTTTGGAAGGATGAAGGCGGAAGGATAAAGGTTGAATAAGACACGAACCGTTGCCTATGTAAGTGGCCGGCCTGCCGGGGAAGGGTTAGGGGAATCGTCCTGAGGGCCGGGCCCCTACAGTTGTTGACAAGGTCTCCATGTCCGGCAAGGCTAGTTCATCCTTCATCCTTCATCCTTCATCCTTCATCCTTGCAGACCGGCCACCGCAACCATCCGAAGAGACCCCCATGGTCGATGATACTGACGACACTGCGCAGGCTGACGAACACCGTCTGAAACTGCGCAATACCCGGCCCGAGGATTACGAGGCCGTGCACGAGATCATGGAACGGGTCTACCCGGGGCTGGACGGCGCCTGGAGCCGCGAGCAGTTCGATTCCCAGTTGGCGCGCTTTCCGGCAGGGCAGATCTGCATCGAGGACAACGGTCGTCTGGTGGCCGCCGCCATCAGCATGATCGTGGAATATGACCGCTGGGGGGACCGCCACACCTACAAGGCCATCACCGGCAACGGCTACCTCATCACCCACGACCCCACGGGCGACACCCTCTATGGTGTGGACGTGTTCGTGCACCCGGACTATCGGGGCCTGCGTCTGGGGCGGCGCCTCTACGACGCCCGCAAGGAACTGTGCGAGAAGCTCAATCTGCGCCGCATCGTGGCCGGTGGTCGCATCCCTGGTTATATGGATCACCGGGACAAACTGACGCCCCATCAGTACGTGGAGCAGGTGAAGAACAAGGAGCTCTACGATCCGATCCTCACCTTCCAGCTATCCAATGATTTTCACGTGCGCCGCATCATCACCGGCTACATGCCGGACGACACCGAGTCCCAGGCCTACGCCACCCTTATCGAGTGGATCAACATCTACTACGAGGAGAAGGAAAAGCTTATCGGCGGCGCCAAGCAGACGGTGCGGGTGGGGGCGGTGCAGTGGCAGATGCGCCCCACGGCGAGCCTGGAAGACCTGTTCCAGCAGCTGGAGTATTTCGTGGATGCGGTGTCCGGCTACCAGGCGGACGTGATCCTGTTCCCGGAGTTCTTCAATGGCCCGCTCATGGCCCAGTTCAACCAGGAGAATCCGGCCGAGGCGGTGCGTCACCTGGCGGAGTACACAGAGCCCGTGCGCCAGGAGCTGGTGCGCCTGGCCCTGGCCTACAACATCAACATCGTCGCCGGCACCATGCCGGAGTACGAGGATGATCAGGCCCTGCGCAATGTCTCCTATCTGTGCCGCCGTGACGGCACCTGGGACAAGCAGTACAAGATCCACACCACGCCCGATGAGCAGTCCTACTGGGGTATGCAGGGTGGCAACAAGGTGCAGGTCTTCGACACCGACTTTGGCAAGATCGGGATTCTCATCTGCTATGACGTGGAGTTCCCTGAGCTGCCCCGTCTGATGGCGGACCAGGGCCTGCAGGTGTTGTTCGTGCCCTTCTGGACCGACACCAAGAACGCCTATCTGAGGGTGCGTCGTTGTGCCCAGGCCCGGGCCATCGAGAACGAATGTTACGTGGTGATCTCTGGCTCCGTGGGCAACCTGCCCCGGGTGGAGAACATGGACATGCAGTACGCCCAGGCGGCGGTGTTCACCCCCTCGGACTTTGCCTTCCCCCACGACGCCATCGCCGCCGAGGCAACGCCCAACACCGAGATGACCCTGATCGTGGATCTGGACCTGGACAACCTCAAGGACCTGCGCGAACACGGCAGCGTGCGCAACCTGCGGGACCGGCGCCTGGACCTGTATCGGGTGAGCTGGCTTCGTGAAGGCAAGGATGAAGGGTGAAGGTGGAAGGGTGAATAAAAGCAGGGATGACTTTCGATCCTGAATTTAAGAGCCCAGCCCCCTGGGCTCCTACGGGATTTGCAGGCTGCAAGATCAGTGCGAGCTTCATCCTTCGCGTCGAGCGCAAGCGTTCAGCGAAGCCCCGGCACCCGGTCCTGGGTCGGATCGTGTTCTTCAGGGCTTTCCGGCGCGAGGATGTCCAGCAACTCCAGGTCGAAGATGATCGTCTCCTCGGGGCCGATGGAGCCTGAGCCTGCCATGCCGTAGGCCTGGTCCGGGGGGATGGTCAGACGCACATGACTGCCCACGGGCAAGTCCACCAGCACCGTGCGCCATCCAGGGATGGTGCGCTCCACCGCGATGGCCGAGGGGTCGCCGCGTCGGTAGGAACTGTCGAAGATGCGCCCGTCCAGGTGACGGCCTTCGTAGTGCACGGACACAATGTCATCGGGCCCCGGCACAGGGCCTTCACCTGCCCGTAGCAGTTCCACCTGCACCCCGCTGGGCAGGGTCACGACCCCCGCACGTCTGCGATTTTCTGTCAGATATCGCCCCCCGTCCTCCGCATTGAGCTCTGCCAGGATGCGCCGATCCTCGATCTGGTCGGGCGTTATGCCACAACTGCGCGCCACCAGAAAGACTCCCAGTAGGGCGATGAGGCTCAGGATGATCACGCGTGCCATGGGGTGTTACCAGGGGATGATACTGCCATCCACGTCGAGGAATTTTCCGGCATCCGCTGGGGTGATGCGGGCCAGCAGGGTGCGCAGTTCCCGGGCCGAGGTCTCGGCATCGATCTCGCCGTGGGGGCCGCCCATGTCGGTGCGCACCCAACCCGGGTGCAGCACAACGGCGGTGATGCCCCGGGGCGCCAGGTCGATGGCGGCGCTTTTCATGATGGCATTAAGCGCTGCCTTGGTGGAACGGTAGATGTAGGCGCCGCCGGAGCCGTTGTCATCCATGCTGGCCATCTTGCTGCTCAGGGAGGCGATCAGTTTGAGTTCGCTGGCGGCCACGTTCTCTACCAGGGCCTCCATCATCTTCATGGGACCGATTGCGTTGCAGCGCAGGGTCTCGAGCCAGGCTGCCTCGTCGGTGTTGTGGCCGAAGCGCACTCCATCGGGTCCGTAGCTTCCGGCGTTGTTGAGCAGCAGGTCCACGGGGGCATCACCCAGCACGGCGGCCAGCGCCTGGATGTGCCCGGCGCGGGTCACATCCAGCGGGTGCACGCTCAGGCGCCCGTCACTGCCCGCGGCCAGCTGATTGAGTGCCTGCGCCCGCTCGGGTTGACGGCAGCCGGCGTACACACGCCAGCCCGCCTGGATGTACTGACGGGTGAATTCAAGGCCGATGCCGCGATTGGCGCCGGTGATGACGACGGTGTGTGCCATAAAAGACTCCGCAGGGTATGACGGTGATCAGGCCGCCAGGGCCATAATCAGGGGGATCCAGACGGCCAGAAGCAGTGAGATGATCAGCGCGTCGGACAGGATGATGAAATGAAAGCGCCGCCGCTTGGTGTTTTCACCTGGTGACCGGGAGAATACAAAACTCATCAGGACATCCAGCAGGTAGACGGCGACCAGGATCGGCGCGACGGCCGGCGCCACCACGGTGGACATGATTGCCCAGCCCTCGTAGACCACCTCCGAGCCGGGGGAGGGCATCAGAATGATGGTCAGCAGTGAGAGCATTGCCAGGGCAATGCGCAGCGGCCCCAGGGCCTCATAGATTCTGGAAAGCATGGTGGCTGGGTTCTCTGTGAATTTGATGTCGCCAAACCGTACTGGCATGAGGCGACAGACGCAAGAAATCCGATCAACGGCACCAATTGGTGAAACAGCGCGCTTCGACACGGGCTGTGGAGCGGTTACACTGCCGGTTGGCGCATTCCTTGCGCTGCGGGGGATTAGACCTACATGGCGGTAGATCAGGACACCGTAGTCGAATCCAGGCCCGTCATTCTTATCGTGGATGACTCGCGGGTCATGCGCCAGGCATTGAAAAAGATCCTGGCGCCGCTCTATGCCGTGGCCGAGGCCGCCGATGGGGAAGAGGGCTGGTCGCGTATGCTGGAACGCCCCGGCATCGCCGGGGTCTTCACGGATCTGTCCATGCCCCGGTTGGATGGCTTCGGACTCATGCGTCGCATCCGCGATTCCGGGGATGAGCGGGTGAGCACGTTGCCCATCCTGTTGATCACCGGTAATGAAGACAGTGCCGGTACCCGGGAGCGGGCACTGGCCGCCGGTGCCACCGGCGTGATCATGAAACCTTTCAATGCCGCCGACGTGCTGGGTGTGGTCCAGCAGCATGTGCCTATCCCTGTCGCGGCCCCTGCGCCTCCTGCCCCGCTCGCCCCCCAGTCCGGTTCATCGGAGGCCGATGGGCTGCGTGTGAGGGTCGCGGAGTTGGAGGACACCCTGCGGGAGGTGCGCAGCCAGCTCAAGGGTTGGCAGGACGAGATGCGCAAGTCCGAGGCCGCCTCGGTGTCCGCCTCCGCCGAACTGGAGGAGGCCCTGGACAGCAGCCGTCGCCAGCTGCGTGAGGCCATGGCCGAGCGGGACCGCAGTCGTGCCGAACTGGAGCGCCTGCGCACAGAGCTGATCCTTCGCCAGCAGAGTGTGGATGAAAAGCGTGTCAGCGAGCGCATCTGCGAACTGGAGACGCAGCTGCAGGAAAACCAGACCGCCCGACAGTCCGCCGAGGAAGCGGCCACCGGGATGACCGAACAGTTGCAGCGTATCGAACAGGAAAGCTCGGCCCGGATCAGTGCCCTTGAAAGCGAGCTGGAGAGTGCCCGCGGCGCGTTGCAGTCCGCCCAGGACGAACTGGCCCGTCTGGGCGAGGCGCGACAAGACCTCGATGAGGCGACGGCTCGCACCCGCTCCCTGGAGACCCAGTTGCAGGAGGCTCGTGGCGAGTTGTCCAGTCACGGTGAAGAACTGGCCGAGGTGCGTGCCCAGCTGCAGACCGCCGTGGAACAGCGTCAGGCCCTGGAAGACCGGCTCAGCGGAGAGCAGGATGATCGCATGGGCCTGGAGGATCGTCTGGATACCCTGCAGGAAAGCCTCACCGAGCGGGAACAACTGTTGGCGGAACGCGAAGAGGGCTTGGTGGTGCGGGACCGGGAGGCCAACCAGCTGCGCGATCGCGCAACCCGGGCCGAGCAGGCCCTGGGGCGCCTTGAGGCACAGGCCCGGGAGGCGGTGGAGCAGGATGCCGATGAAGGGGATACCCAGGCCATGCTCACGGCCCTGCGCACCCGTGCGGAGCATGCCGAACTGAATCAGTTGCAGCTGGAAGACGAGCTGGTGGAACTGGCCGCCAAGCAGGAACGCAGTGATCAGGCCCGGGAGGCGGCGGAGCGGGAGCTGCGCAACCTGATGCAGGAACTGGCCGATGCCCGGCGTGCCCTGCGTGAACGTCGCGCCAAGCCGGCCCCGGCACCCGTAGCCTCTGAACCGGCGCCGGTGGTCACTGAGCAGCCCGAACCACAGACGCTGTCAACGGCCGAGGATGATCAGGATGATGATGAGTCGTTCGAGGAAGCAGGGCCACCGGCTGGCCTTGGCCTGAACACCCGTGAGCCGGATGTGGAGGAGGCGGGGGCCCCGGAAGTGCAGGTGGGTGAATCGGCGGAGGCCCATCATGGACGCGCGGGCTTCACGACCGAGCCCCTGATCCGCCAATGGGAAGAGCAGCGGCGCCGTCAGCGTCGCATGCAGGTGGTGATCCTGGTGGCAGTGGCCGTAGTGGCCAGCCTGGGTTTGTACTTTCTGCTGACCTGAAAAAAATGCGCCGCCCGGGCCTTGGCCCGGGCGGCGCAATGCATCAAGACCTCAGTTGCCGAATGTCTCGGCGAGGAAACGCTCCAGCTCGTCCCAGGACTTCTGGTCCGCCTCGGCGTTGTAACCCACCGGCATGCCGAACTTCTTCGCGGCCTCATCAGCGGCGGGGTTGGTGAAGCTATGGGTGGCGCCGTCATAGCCCACGAAGTGGTAGTCCACACCTGCCGCGTCCATCTCCTTCTTGAATCCTTCCACCTGTTCGGCCGGGACCATGGAGTCCTCGTTGCCATGGAGTACCAGCACGCGGGACTTCACCTCGCCGGGCTGGGCGGGGTTCTGGGTGGTCAGGGCACCGTGGAAGCTGGCCACGCCCAGCAGGTCCGCGCCGGAGCGGGCCATCTCCAGGACCACGGAACCACCGAAGCAGTAACCAATGGCGGCGACCTTTTCTGCGTCTGTCTGGCTGCGGCTGCGCAGGTAGTTTTCCGCGGCGGTAAAGCGTTTCATCATCAGTTCACTGTTCTGGCGAATGGCGCCCGCGAACTTGCCCGCATCCTGGGGGTGATCGGCCACCTGGCCGTCGCCGTACATGTCCACGGCCAGGGCCGTGTAACCCAGTTCTGCCAGACGACGTGCCTGGTTGCGGGCGTGTTCGTTGTGACCCCACCACTCATGGATCACCAGCACGCCGGGTTGGGGGCCGCTGGCGGAGGCATCGTAGGCCAGGTAGCCCTTGAGGGTGGTGCCGTTATCGGTGTAGTTGACCTCTTCGCCGCGTACGTCGGCGCCATGGGCCAGACCCATGGACAGGGCCAGGGACAGCAGGACAAGCAGACGGGACATGGTGATTCTCCTTGGATAATTATTGGGGTGTTTGGACGGCAACGGGTGAACGGCCGGAGTCTATGACTATAGACCCGTCTGATCCATCCTGGGCAAGCAAGAGAAAGGACAATACACAGGTAGGAAGGTTCGCGGCTCGGGCGTCCTGGCCGGCTGTTGAAAAGGCCTCGGGCGGCGCCATGCTGCGTTGGAAAGCGGCTCAAAGCGCCCAAGCGACCTGGGCTCATGCACTCGAGTTATACCGCGCGTTTTCGGCATTTTCCGCCTTGGCTGGCATCCACCGCAGACTTTTTCAACAGCCTGCTAGCGCAGCCGGGCGGTGAGCTCCCGCACGGCCAGGTTGCCCACCCGGGAACGTTCGTCCCGGATGGCGTCCACCAGGGCCAGCATTTCATGAAGCTGCGGATCCGCCATGGCCGCCTGGGCGGCGGAGCGGTACAGGGGCGAGAATGCGACGCCCCGCACCGGGCCATGGGGGTGGGGCCAGACCGGTGGCGGTTCGTCGCCGGGATTGCTGCCCGGGGTGCCGGCCAGGGGGGGCGCGCCATGGGCGGTGGGTACCCCCTGAGTGAGGCCACCCCGATCCGGCGCAAAGGCATACTTGAGTCCGTGAACCAGGAATTCGTGCAGGGCGATGAGATTGGGCCGGGGATTGCCGCCATCCCGGCCGGCACCGGCCAGGCGTGCGCGCACCGCACGACGCACACCCGCATTGATCTCCGAGGCGCTCATGAAGAGGCTCTGGGAGAGCTGCTGGTAAGTCCAGGGCTGGTTGCCCAGACTGACCAGCTTGAGGCAGATGAAGATGTCCTGCGGTTTGAGAATCATAGTGATATGTTATTCGCGAAGTGCAAACATGGCAATGCCCCAGGGGTCTGTCCGGATTGGCCGGTGCCGGGTAGGCCGGATGGACTATCATGGGTGTGGGCGACCGTGACCCTGCACCGGTTTGTCCGCCATTCATGCCGGGAGGCCCAATGTCCCTCACGCTCGATCAGTTGATAGAACAAACCGAGGGGCTGATGTCCCTGCCCGCCATCACCATGCGTCTCAACGAGATGGTAGACGACCCCAAGTCCAGCGCCACGGACATCGCCAACCTCATCAGCCAGGACCCCAGCCTCACCCTGCGGCTGCTGAAACTGGCCAACAGCCCCCTGTATGGATTCAGCAGCCGCGTGGACACCATCAGCCGGGCCGTGACCGTGATCGGCGCGGGACGCATACGTGAACTGGTGATCGCCAGCACCGTGCCCCGGGCCTTCGATGCCGTGGAAAGCCCACTGTTGTCTCTGGAGGATTTCTGGCGCCACAGCATCTATTGCGGTCTCGCCGCCCGGCTTCTGGCGGAACAGGTGATGCCCAAGCGGGCCGAGACCGTTTTCATTGCCGGACTGCTCCATGACGTCGGGCGTCTGCTGATCTTCAACCGGGAGCCCGACGAGGCCCATGAGGCCTTCCTGCTGGCACTGCAGCAGGCCGGGGAGCTGGGCCCCCAGGGAGCTGAGCGTCAGGTGCTGGGTTATGACCATGCGGAGGTGGGTGGTGAACTGGCGGCGCGCTGGAAACTGCCTGTGAGCTTGCAGGAGTGCATCCGCTACCACCATCGCCCGGCAGAGGCCCGGGAGTTTCCGCAGGAGGTGGCCCTGGTGCACATGGCCAACTCCGTGGCCCACATGGCGGAGCTGGACACCCGGGATGAGCGCGATGCCCCGCCGGTGGACCCGGTGGCCTTTGAGCGCACCGGCCTGAATGCGGCCGCATTGCGGTCCGTGGTTGACCAGGCACAGCAGCAGGTGGTGGAAGCCGAGGCCCTTTTGCTGGGTGGTGAGGCCTGATGCCGAGTTTATGTGTGATTATGTGAAGTCCATCACGGCGCAAGTCGGCGAAATGGGTCCAGTGTTTGCTATGTAGAGGCCATCATGACCACCTCATGCGGAAGGAGTCCCGCCATGGCATACGCAGTCGTCATCAACCTGGACCACGAACACGACAGCTACGAGAACTGTCGTTCCCTGTGGGCCCAGATCCAGTCCAGCATGGTGCGCGCCGGCTTTCGGCTGGAAGGCCGGGTGTTCGTGATCAATCTGCCCGAGCATGAGGCCGGCGAACGCGCCCGGGCCGCCATTGAAGGTATCGAACACGACCGTGATTTCTCCCACAAGCGCATCTTCAACCACCTGCGCGACTTCTACGGCTACGACCTGGCCTGCACCCAGAACCTGATGGTGCCGTCCGCCAGCAACATCCACGTCCAGGAGATGCGCCGGGCGCTATGACCCGCGCACCAGCTGCAAGGCCGAAGCCCGGGTGAAGTGAAGCGCCCAGATCCCGCCATTGTTCATCCCTCACCCTTCACCCTTCATCCTTTTCCCAACCCCTCTCACCGCCACCGCCTGCATCGGGTCGTCCGGCCAGTGATGCTTGGGGTAACGCCCCTTCAGGTCTTTTTTGACTTCGCCGTAGGTCCTCGCCCAGAACCCCGCCAGGTCACGGGTCACCTGCACGGGCCGCTGTGCCGGTGACAGCAGATGCAGGGTGAGCGCCACCTTGCCGCCGCCGATCATGGGGGTTTGGGTGAGCCCGAACATCTCCTGGATACGTACCGCCAGCACCGGTGCCGCAGGCTCGCTGTAGTCGATTCGGATCCCCGATCCGCTGGGAACGGTGAATCGTTCCGGTGCCAGGGTGTCGAGACGCTGGCGCCAGGGCCAGTCCAGCAGGACCAGCAGCGCGGCGGACAGGTCCAGGCGTCGCAGGTGACTGAGGCGACTCATGCCCGTCAGCCAGGGGCCGAGCCAGTCTTCCAGATTGTCCAACAGGGCGGTATCGCTCACATCGGGCCATTCGCCGGACTCCCCTCCCGTCACGGCCAGGCGATGTATGAATGCCATGCGTTGTCGCAAACGTTCGCTCTGCGCTGTCCAGGGCAGGCAGGTGAGGCCGCGCTCGCGGATGGCCTGCAGCAAGAGCCCGGTCATGGCCTGGGGCGGGACCACATCCATGGGCCGGCTGTCCAGCACCAAGGCCCCAAGACGGCGCTCTCTCCTAGCCACGGCGGCACCCTGGTCGGCGTCCCAGCTGACCTGTTCGTGTTCGCTGATCAGTTCAGGCAGCCGGGATTCTAGGTCTGTCCGCTCCAGGGGTGCGGCCAGTCGGATCACCGCGTCCCGACCGGCGCCATCCAGCACCGCGGCCACCAGGCAGTCGCTGGCACCCAGGTCATCCCCGTCCATCAGCCGCGCGCCCCGGCCCCCGGAGAGCAGGAAACGGGCCTCCCCGCCGGGCCGGCGCAGGGCGATGCGGTCCGGGTAGGCCAGGGCCAGCAGCAGGCCGGCGGCCTCCGGGTCCACGGGTTCCTGGCTGCGGATGTCCAGTCGACCCATCCAGCGCTCGGCCTGGGTGCGGATGCGCTTGAATGCCCCGCGTTGGCCAGCCTGTCCGGTGGTGAGCGCTCGAAGGCGCAGGCGCAGGTCGCTGCCGGCATCCCGGGGCAGGGGGTCGCGCTCTTCCAGCAGGGCGCATAGGAAGCAGGCGGTCTGGCCCAGGCCTCTGTCCCGGGCACCCAGCAGCATGTGGCCCAGGCGCGGATGGGTACCCAGGGCCTCCAGTGCCCGTCCGTGGTCAGTCACCTTGAAGGCCTCATCCAGGGCGCCCAGCCCCTGGAGCAGTTCCCGGCCCTGGGCGAGTGGGGCAGCGGGCGGGGCGTCCAGCCAGGCCAGTTCGCCGGCCTGCGCACCCCAGCTGGCCAGGGTCAGGGCCAGGGGCGCCAGGTCCGCCTCCAGGATCTCCGGCGGCATGTGCGGGTTCATGCGCGAGGTGGCCTCTTCGTTCCACAGCCGGATGCACACCCCGGGACCCAGACGGCCCGCACGGCCACGGCGTTGTTCGGCGCTTGCCTGGCTGATGCGCACGGTGGCGAGCCGGGTGAGGCCGCTGCGCGGGTCGAAGACGGGGCGCCGGGCCAGGCCCGAATCCACCACCACGCGGATGCCCTCGATGGTCAGGCTGGTCTCGGCGATGTCCGTGGCCAGGACCACCTTGCGCTGTCCCTCGGGGGCCGGCGTGATCGCTACGTCCTGGGCCTCGGGGGGTAGCTGGCCATACAGGGGGCGGATATGGGTCCCGGTATCTGTCCTTCCTTCTAGCGCCCGGGCGACCTGTTGGATCTCCCTCTGGCCAGGCAGGAACACCAGCAGGTCACCGGGATGCCGCGCGAGGGCCTCGGCCACGACTGCGGTCACCGCCGGGGCGGGTGCCCGGGGATCCGGGGCAGGGCCCTGGTAGAGGATATCCACCGGATAGCTGCGCCCCTCACTGGTGATCACCGGGGCGTCCCCCATGAGCCGCGCCACGCCCGCCGTGTCCAGGGTGGCCGACATCACCAGCAGGCGCAGCTGCGGGTGCAGCAGTTCCCGGGCCTGCAGACACAGGGCCAGGCCCAGGTCCGCTTGCAGGCTGCGCTCGTGAAATTCATCGAAGATCACCGCACTGACGCCTTCCAGGGAAGGGTCGCGCTGCAGGCGGCGGGTGAGGATGCCCTCGGTGACCACCTCGATGCGGGTTTGCGGGCCGACCAGGCGGTCCAGGCGGGTGGTCAGCCCCACGGTCTGGCCCGGGCGTTCGCCCCGCTCGGCGGCCATGCGCCGCGCCGCGGCCCGGGCCGCCAGGCGCCGGGGTTCCAGCAGCAGGATCCGGCCGGTGCACCAGGGCGCGTCCAGCAGGGCCGGGGGCACGCGGGTGGTCTTGCCCGCGCCGGGGGGCGCCTGCAACAGGGCCATGCCCCGGGACTCAAGGGCTTGCTGCAGCGCTGGCAGGCAGCTTTCCACGGGCAGGGGCTTGGGCTTGACTCGCATGGGGCTGGGGGGAACTTGTTTGTCTTGGGGGGTTTGACGCCGATACGGACAGGTGTTGCCGTGGGGCGCTATCATCGGCTCAACAGCCATCATAACAGTGGGCGCGGATTGCCCCGGAGGAGAATGTCATGCGAGGTCTGATTTCCCTGGTCGGGGCCTGTGCCCTGGGTCTGTCGGTCGTGTCCACGGCCCATGCCGAGGCCATGCATGACTGGTGGGACAGCGCCTGGTGGGCGCGGGGTGAGCTGGTCGTGCCGGAAAACCACACGGTGACCGTGACCCGGGGCAATTACGAGACCAGCGACGTGGACGTGCCGGTGATGATCGCCCGGCCCGATGACGGCGAGAAGTATCCGGCGGTGCTGTTTGTCCACGGACGTCGCGGTCTGGACGAACTCATCGAGCCCCACGTGATCCGTCTGGCCGCCCGGGGCTTCGTGGTGGTGGCACCGGATCTTTACACCGGTCGCTTCATCGAGAAATTCCCCATTGAGCATGATTATGTGCTGGAGGAGGACCTCAGCCATGGTCTGGATTACCTGCTGGCCCGGGATGATCTGAGCAGCGACAAGGCCTGCATCTACTCCCACACGCGGGGCGGCTACTACGCCCTGAAGGCGGCGGTGACCCACGATCGCCAGAACAACGGGCTGGCCTGTTACGTGTCCTACTATCCCCACATGCAGGATCCCAATGCCCCGGAACCCATGCAGGTGTACCGCTACGCCACCGAGGTGGATCAACTGACCATTCCGGTGCTGGTCTTCCTGGGTGAACACGAGCAGTACCAGCGCAAGCGGGGTGCCGAGATGGCCATCAACTCCCTGCGCAGCCGGGATCGAGACGCCCAGCTGGTGGAATATCCCGGTGTGGGGCGCGGTTTCGATTTCCGTGGCTCGGATGTGCGCACCTTTGCCGATGATCTGGCCACCAAGGACGCCATCCAGCGGGCCACCCGGTTCATGAAGGAACACCTGCAGTAAAGGGCTGAGCACAGCCCGCCCGGAGCCGAAGGGAATCTGTGGTTCCCGCAGCGGTCAAAGATCCCATGATGCGTATCTTGCGAGTGCTGTTTCTTTGTCTGGTCGCCCTGGGGCTGGCAGCTTGCGCCACCAGTGCCCCGGAACCCATTCGCGCGGCGCCGCCAAGCGCGCCCCAGACCGATGAGGTGCGTGCCGAGCCGACCCGTTTTCAGGGCAGCGAGGTTCGCTGGGGCGGGGTCATCGCCGGGGTGAGCAACCTCGCCGACCATACCCTGATCGAGGTGGTCTCCCGTCCCCTGGCCAGTGGCGGGCGCCCCAGGGAGTCCGATGCGACCCAGGGCCGTTTCCTGGCCCGGGTCCCGGGCTTTCTCGACCCCGCGGTCTATGTCTCCGGACGGGAGCTTACCGTGACTGGACGAGTGGCCGGGCTGGAGTCGCGCCCGGTGGGCGATTACCCCTATCCCTATGTGCGTGTGGACGTTGATGTGCACCACCTCTGGGCCGTGCGTGAACCGGTGCGCGATCCCTACTACTCGCCCTGGTGGTACGATCCCTGGTATCCCTATCATCCGTTCTATGGGCCCTGGCGCCGCTATTGAGCAGCGCGTGCAGGCACGATGCAAATGCCAAGTTGCCGGAGTGATGTGATGCGTTATCTATTGGTATCGACCCTGAGCCTCCTGCTGCTGGCCGGTTGTGCCACGGGGCCCCGTTACGAGACCACCGGAGTGGCTGCGGACCTGGTGCCTTCGGAGGTCTCCGCCAGCACTCAGGATTACCAGGGCAGCCAGGTGATCTGGGGCGGCATGATCGTGGCCACCCGTAACCAGGCCGATTACACGGAACTGGAGGTGCTGGGCTATCCCCTGGAAAACAACCAGCGCCCAGCCACGACCCGCACCCCCCAGGGGCGTTTCTTGGTGCGTACGCCGGGTTACCTGGAGGAGGTCTCTTACGCCCCGGGCCGGCGCATCACGGTGACCGGTACCCTGGGTGAGAAGGTGCTTGGTCAGGTGGGTGAGGCCCCTTATACCTATCCCCTGGTCCATGCCCGTGACACCCACCTCTGGCCGGTGGAAAGCCGCAGCACAGACAGCGGCAGCAATACCCGCTTCAGCATCGGCGTCGGTGTGATTTTTCGGTAGTGGCTAGCGGCAAAGGGCCCCTCCCCCCTCCCCAACCCTCCCCCGCGATGCGGGAGAGGGGGCAAAAGGCGGGTTGGTTTTTGCTTGTTACTCCCTCTCCCTCAGGGAGAGCGTTTGGGAGAGGGTGGTTTGGGAAAGGAGGCAAAAAGGCGGGTAGGTTTTTGCTTTCTACCCCCTCGCCCTCAGGGAGAGGGCCGGGGAGAGGGCGGTGTTCCTTGCGACTAGCCACTTGCCACTAGCCACTGTGCTCTAATACGCCCATGACGCAGTCAGGGACTGAACACCAACTCTGGTTCACGCGCCGCCAAGGCGCGGTGAGCGGGCCGTATCCCTCCGGACTCATCTCCCGCTATCTGATCCTCGGCCGACTGAATCCCCAGGATCAGGTCAGCCAGGACCGTGAGGCCTGGTCCAGTATCTCTGCCCATCCGGAACTCATCCCCGCCGAACTGCTGCTGCCAGACGACGCCGAGGGCCGGGAGGCGCGGCTGCGTGCCCGCCTGCGCGAGGACGAGCGCCAGACCATCAACCGCCGGGATCTGGAAGAGGGTGTCGAGCCCCTGGATCGTCGCCGTGATGAGCGCCGGTTACCGGAGACCGCGGAGTTTATCCAGCATCGTGTACAGCGGGAACGCCTGAGCCAGGCCGAGCCCCTGGGGGCGCCGCCCAAGCCCGTGCCCTGGATACTGGCGGGTATCGCGGTGGCCGGGGTACTGAGCCTGCTCATGTTCCTGGGCGATGGCGCTGGGCAGGCGGATTCGGAACCCGATTGTCAGGCGGCACCGGGACCGGGGATCAACTGGAGCTATTGCCGCAAGACTGGCATGGAACTGAGCGGGGTGGATCTCAGTGGCGCCACCCTGGGTAGCACCGATCTGATGCAGGCGCGTCTGAGTGGCGCGCGGCTCGTGGGCGCGAATCTGGGCTATGCGGATCTGCGTCAGGCCGATCTGCGCGGGGTGGATTTGAGCGACGCATCCCTGGTGGGTGTCCTGATGCAGGAGGCGCGCCTGGAGGGTGCACGCCTTGACCGGGCGGACCTGAGTTATGCAGACCTGCGTGGCACCTATCTGGGCGGGCTGAACCTGGAGGGCGTGCGGCTCAGTCGTACGGTGTGGA
The DNA here is from genome assembly GCA_046260855.1 of Thioalkalivibrio sp. Lineage (GTDB taxonomy): Bacteria > Pseudomonadota > Gammaproteobacteria > Ectothiorhodospirales > Ectothiorhodospiraceae > Thioalkalivibrio_A. Next base: position 8,602 of record JBHEOJ010000020.1, on the reverse strand, counting down.
CGGACGGCCGGGTCTGTGCGGAGGGCTCGGTGGGGGAGTGTCTGTAAGTGGTTAGTGGCAAGTCAGGGGCGGGCGTTCAACCGACCAGGCGGTCGATGATCCGAAAGCCGGCTACGTAGGTGCCGATGGCCGAGCCCAGGGTGGTGAACAGGAACACCAGGAGGACCCGTGATACCCGGTTGCGCCACCAGCCACCGAGGTGGGTGGTGTCCGTCTTCAAGCGGGCGAAGTCGCCCACGTTGGGCTTGCGCAGCCAGGTCTCCACCGCCGCGGTGACGAAGCCGACACCGATGGTGGGATTCAGAGAGGTCAGTGGCGCGGCCAGGGCGGCGCTCAGAACCGTCAGTGGATGGGCCGCGGCGATCAGTGCCCCCGCCGCAGCCAGTCCGCCGTTGATCAGCACCCAGTCCAGCACCAGCTGCCAGCCCAGTTCCGGGTTGCGGGAAAATCCGATGCCAAAACCGGTGAGGATCAGGGCGACCACGACCCAGGGCAGTATCTTGGGCCAGCGTGCCGCCGGCGGTTCTCGGTCAAGGGCCTCGATGACCGCCTGGGGGCTGTCGGTGCACTGGGCCTGCAGGTCGGCCTGGATGCCTTTCATGTGTCCTGCCCCCACTACCGCCAGGATGTGCCTGTAGTCACCGCGGCTGGCCTCCTGGCGCAGCCGTGCCGCCATGTAGCGGTCACGCTCGGCGATCAGTGGTTCGTACAGGGACCGGGATTCCTGGGCGAACTGGGTGAAGGTGGATTCCAGGATGTCACCTTCCTTGAGGCGCTCGATCTCCTCCTCGCTGACCTTCTCCTTGCTCATGACCCCGGCCAGCAGGCCGGCGAACAGACTGAAGCGTTGCCACCAGGGCACGTTGCGATAGCAGCGTTTGAGGGTGGTGCCCACCTCCCGGTCGATGAGTAGCACTGGCAGGTGATCCGCCTGGGCCTCGTTGATGGCCATGCGCATCTCGGCTCCCGGCTCGATGCCGAACTGTTCCGCCAGGCGCTGCTGGTAGGCGCCCAGGGCCAGGCTGGCGGTGACCATGGGTACCTTGCCCTGACGCAGCACCTGGAACAGGTCCATGCGCGCCAGATCGTCCGGGCGCACCAGTGCGCTGTGCCGGCTGGGGCACAATTCCACGGCCACGGCATCAAAGTCCCCGCTGCGAATCAGTTCCTGCACTGCCTCGGCCGAGGCACGGGACACGTGGGCCGTGCCCAGCACGGTGATCCAGGTATCGCCCACCTGGGTGGTGAAGCGGGGTTCTTGGGAGGGGGTCTCGGACATGGCTGGCTTATCTGTGACGGTGGCGGCACACCTTAGCAGGTTGGCCGTAGCAGACGAAGCTGCAAGTGTGAATCAGGCGTGGCGCAGTGGTATCCAAAGGGCCGTCTCTGTGTAGCCTGGCCATGACTGGTTCACTGTAGCGTCTCCATGCGCCTGAGCACCCGTTCCGCCCGCTCCACATGGGCCTCTAATTCCCGGTGTTCGGGGGCGAGGGCCTTGAGGGGGCGCCAGATCTCCAGGGCCTCGCGGATCTGGCCGGTGGCGTAGAGGCGACGGCCTTCCTCCAGCCCTGCACTCACCTGGGTGTCGATAGCCTGGTTGAGCATCTGACGCTGGGGCCGAAGGCCTTCATCACCCGGATGGCGGGCCTCCAGGGCCTCCAGCTGCTGGCGGGCCAGCAGCAGCTCATCCGCCCGGAAGGCGGTCTGAAAGCGGCTCAAGAGGATCTCGTCCTGACCGGGTTCCTGGGTGCGTGTGTCGTCCGCCCGTGGCCGGGTTTGCAGGCTCGTCAGCCGCGACTGACGAGCGGCCTGTGCGGCCTTGAGTCGCTCGGCGCTCAGCTGGGCGGGTGCCAGGGCATGGGCCAGGGTTAGCGCCTCGACCGCCAGCAGGGGATCGTCCCTGTCCAGGGCGGCCTCCCCCAGTCTCGTGAGGCTGTCTGCCAGTTCCACGGCCTCCTGTTCCGTGCGCTGCTGCTGCTCACGGCTACGCAGACTGTCCGGGGAGGCCCGGTGGATCGCGTCGATGAGCGGGCGTTCACGCACCAGGCCGTGGGCCCGGGCCAGCAGCAGGCGCGCGCCCAGGTCGCCCAGGTGGTTCTGGCGCTGGGTCTCGAACGCATCCCGGGCGGCGGTGAGGGCCTGGCTGTCGGGCAGGATGGACAGGCCGTGCTGATAGCTTTCACGGGCGCTGACCCAGTTGTCCTGGCGCAGGTGTTCAGCGGCCTCGATGAGGATGTCCTGTTCGAAGCGGGCCGCCCGGGCGGCCATTTCGTCTCGCTGGCGGCGCAGGTCCGCGTCATCGGGGTTGGTGGCCAGTTGACGGTCCAGCATCGCCAGGGCGCGCCCGTATTCCCCCGCCTTGCTGTGGGTCTCGAGACGGGTCTCGGGGTCCCCGGCGATGGGTTCCAGCACGGCGCAGCCGGTGGCCATGAGGGCGGTGAGGGCAATGAGGGGGATCACGCGCATCAGTTCTGGTGTTCCGGCTCGAGGATGGCCTCGATGCGATAGGTGGTCACCGGGGTTTGCCGGCCGCGCACCCGGATCTCGTCGCTGCGCCGGGATTCCACGTAGCGGGCCACGCCCGGGTCGCGCAGCATCTCCTGGCTGACCACGATCTCGCCGGGTTCGGCGGTACCCATGAGCCGGGATGCTAGATTCACCGTGTCGCCTACCACCGTGTACTGCATGCGGTCACTGGCTCCCAAGTTGCCGGCCAGCATCTCGCCGCTATTGAGCCCCATGCGAAAATCCACCCTGGGCAGGCCGTGGGCCTCCCGGCTGTTGTTCAGGCGCGCCAGCAGGCGCTGCAACATGATGGCGCAGTTGAGCGCGTGCAGCCGATGACGGGAATCGGATTCGGTGACGCCGAAGACCACCATGGCACAGTCGCCGATGAACTTGTCGATGGTGCCGTGACAGTCGCTGGCGATGCGCGTGATGTAGCCGAAGTATTCGTTGAGCAGGTCCGCTACCTGCTGGGGTGGCAGACGCTCGGACAGGGTGGTGAACCCGGCGATATCCGCGAACAGGACGGTGCCTTCAACGTGGCGTCCGCCCAGCTGGATCTGCTCCAGATTGGACAGTATCTGACGCGCCACGCCGGGGGAGACATAGCGGGAAAGCGCCGCCTCCACCTGGGATTTTTCCAGCAGCCCCCGGGCCAGCTGGTTGAAGGATTCCATCAGGTGGCCGATCTCGTCGTTGCGCCGTTCCGTGAAGCGAAAGCCGTAGTCGCCTGCGCCGATGGCGCGGCTGGCGTCCATGAGGTCGTCGATGGGCCTGGACAGACGCTTGCCTAGGATGCCGGCGGCCAGGCTGGCCAGCAGGGCCATGATGAGGGTGGCGCCGGTGACCAGGATCACGGCGCGGCGGGTGGTGGCCTCCAGGGGGGCCAGGCTGTGGGTGACCACCGCATAGCCCAGGTCCAGTTCCTGAAAGCGTAACGGGGCCCGGTGCGAGGCCACCGGCTCACCGCTTTCGGCCAGCAGCCAGCGCCGCCCTTGGCCCCAGGGTTCGGAGACCTGCCCCTGCGCCGGCTGAGAGCCAGCCTGGGCGATGGCCGTGCCGTTTGCATCCAGGATCGTGGCGCCGCTGATGCCATCGCCTTGCGCCATGTTGTTGACCAGTGCGGCCAGGGCCAGTTGGTCTTCGGCCAGCACCAGTTCCACGGAGGTGCCGGCCAGCTGCCGGGCCAGGGTCTCGCCGAAGCCCTCGGCCTGGGCACGCAGTGTCTGGGTGTGCTGGGCCAGCAGGATGGCCCCTAGGATACCCATGACCAGGACGGCCAGGGCGGCGATGGTCAGTGCCAGTTTCCAGGCCACGGGCACATGGGCGGGAAGAAGCCAGCGTCCCAGCCCGCTGCGTGCCTGCACGGTGTTGAGTCCGGGTGTCACGAGTCCTCGCCGTGGGGACCGGCAAGCCACTGCTGCCAGGCCTCGAACAGGGCCGGGTCCAGGGCGGCCATGGCGGAATGGGGCCCCATTCCGCCGCAGCAGGGGGGATGCCCATCCAGGGTCAGGGCTTGGCCGCCGGCCTCGGTGAGCAGCAGAATGCCGGCCGCCAGGTCCCAGAGTTTTTGTCCCCCGTGCAGGTAGACATGTCCCCGCCCGGCCGCCAGCCAGGCCCATTCCAGGGCACAGCTGCCCAGGTTGCGCTGAGAGCCGTAAGGCGGTGTCTGCGCCAGGCGCCGGGCCAGGGCAGAGGGCAGGCGTTTGAGGTCCACCAGGGCCACACCGCGGGACAGGGGGGTGTCGAAAGACTTGGTGTGCAGTCTTTGGCCGTTGAGCCAGGCGCCCTTGCCCTCGATGGCGCTGAAACATTCATCCCGCACGGGGTCATAGGTGACCGCCAGCCGTGGCCTGCCCTCGATGAGCAGGGCGATGGAGACGGCATATAGCGGGATGCCTGCGGCAAAGTTGCTGGTGCCGTCCAGAGGGTCCAGGCACCACAGGGGGCGGGAGGTGTCCGCCAGCAGGGCCAGTTGCTGCTCTCTGGTCATCTCCTCGCTGAGGAAGGCCAGCTCGGGCCAGGCGTCCGCCAGGGTCCGACGCAAGCGTCGGTCCACGGCCAGGTCCGCCTCGGTGAGCAGGGAGCCGTCGGCCTTGACCTGGTGGCCGATGCGATTGAAACGGGGCAACAGCTCCTCGCACGCGGCATCTCGTATCAGGGCCGTGAGGGTGGCCAGATCGGGCAGGGGATGATATGGGCTCGTCATGGTGGGGGATTTTAACCCGGATCAGGAGGGGGCGAAGTACGAAGTGTGAATTGGGAGTTGGGAAGGGGTATGAGATCGCCGCTTTTCACTTCGCCCTTCCCGCTGATCACTTCAAGGTAAACTCCTGTCATGACGCCGATCCTACTCATCCTGCTGGCGGGCCTGATCCTCTGGTATATCAACGACAGCCTGAGATGCCGGGAGACGGTATTGCGGGCCGCGCGCCGGGCCTGCGAACAGATGCAGGTGCAGCTACTGGATCAGTCCGTGGCGCGCACCCGGATGAGGTTTTCCCGGACCGGATCGGGCAGCCTGGCGCTGCGGCGGGAATACCGCTTTGATTTCAGCCTCGACGGCGGGGACCGCTACGCCGGTCATGTGGTGTGCCTGGGGCAGCGGGTCATCGGTCTGAACCTGGAACACCCCTCCGGCCGCGTCCTTGAATAAGTCTTAAAGGGACAGGAAACCAACCCGTCTTTTCTTGTATCTTGTCCTTTCTTCCCACTTCCCAATTCAACCTTCAATCTTCCAATGACCCTCACCGAACTTCGATACATCGTCGCCGTCGCCCGGGAGCGCCATTTCGGCCATGCCGCCGAGGCCTGCCATGTGAGTCAGCCCACCCTCAGCGTGGCGGTGAAGAAGCTGGAGGAGGAGCTGGGCGTCTCCCTGTTCGAGCGCAACCGGGGGGAGATCACCGTGACCCCCGTGGGTGAGCAGGTGGTGGCCCAGGCCCAGCGCACCCTGGAGGCGGCCGACGGCGTTGCCCTGGCCGCCCGTCAGGGGCAGGACCAGCTGGGTGGCACCCTGCGCCTGGGCGCCATCTTCACCATCGCCCCCTACCTGATGCCGCATCTGATCCCGGCCCTGCGGGAGTCGGCGCCGAACATGCCCATGGTGATCGAGGAGAACTTCACCGCCCGCCTGGCCGAGCGACTCAAGCAGGGGGATCTGGACGTCATCATCATCTCCCTGCCCTTCGATGAGCCCGGCGTGGTCACCCTGCCGCTCTACGACGAGCCCTTCGTGGCCGTGCTGCCGGCGGGCCACCCCTGGAACGAGCGGGACGAAATCAGGCTCACCGACATGGCCACCGAAAACCTGCTGCTGCTGGGAGCGGGCCATTGTTTCCGGGATCAGGTGCTGGAGCTGTGCCCCAACTGTCATCGCACCGTGACCTCGGACCACAGCATTCAGCGCACCGTGGAAGGCAGTTCGCTTGAGACCATCCGCCACATGGTGGCCTCGGGCATGGGCATCACCATCCTGCCCTGTACCGCTGCCGGTGCGGATCGCTATGCCCATCGTCTGCTCGCCATCCGCCGCTTCAGCAAGCCAGTGCCCCGTCGCCGGGTGGCCCTGGCCTGGCGGGTGAGCTTCCCCCGACCCAAGGCCATCGAGGTCGTGCGCCAAGCCATCCTGGACGCCGACCTCAGCTGCGTGGAGCCGATCAGGCCGTGAGAGTCTGGCTCGTAGTGGGGTCGTGAATCACGCAGAGGACACAAGAACAGGATTCTTGATCATGATTTCTTTGCGCCCTCCGCGTCTTTGCGCCCTCTGCGTCGAATAGAGGGTCAGGAAAATACCCCGTGATCATTGATAGTCATTCCCTATAGATTAATTTAAATAATTAAATTAGATATATAGATAGCCTGTATCTAACATGATCTCCAAGCCGCAAGAAATGTGGCGCAAACTTTCTAAACCCTGGAGATCATCATAATGCAACAGTCCGAGAACGGTTCCGTCACCGTCAAGAACCTGGAAGCCGCCTTTGCCGGCGAGTCCATGGCCCACATCAAGTACCTGTATTTCGCCAAGCTGTGCCGCGAGATGGGCGACATCGAGTCCGCCCAAGCCTTCGAGGCCACCGCCGCCCAGGAGGTGCAGCACGCCTTTGGTCATCTGGACCTGCTGTTCCCCAAGGCTCGGATGAGCCCGGCACAGTGCCTGGAGATGGCCATCGAGGGTGAGACCTACGAGTACAGCGAGATGTACCCGCAGTTCCGCCACATGGCCATGCAGGAGAAGAACGAGGCCGCAGTGCGCGAGTTCGACGAGCAGATCGCCGAGTCCATCGAGCACGCCGACTACTTCCAGGGCGTCCTGGAAAAGGCCGCCAAGCGCTTCGCTGCCCTGGCCCGGGTGGAAGAGCGTCATGCCAACCACTACAAGGATGCGCTGGCCCGGGTCGAGGCGGCTCGGAAAGTCGCATAAGGGCGCAGATACAAGCGCCAAGATGCAAGAGACAAGAGGGCGGGGCGTTGCCCCACCTCAAACAGATAACTGAACAATTTTTTTGGAGATCGATCATGAGAAAGTGGGAATGTGTGGTGTGTGGGTTCATCTATGACGAGGCCGTGGGCATGCCGGAGGATGGCATCGTTGCCGGCACTCGCTGGGAAGACATCCCGGAGAACTGGGAATGCCCCGAGTGCGGCGTGGCCAAGGCCGATTTCGAGATGGTGCTGATTGCAGCGTGAGGCGGTGAAGCGAGAGGCGAGAGGCGAGAGGCGAGAGGCGAGAGGTGTAGAACATCTAACCCCTCACCCCGGACCTGCCTCCAAGGAGCCAGTGACATGAAAAACAAACCGATCATCCAATGCTGGCGTCTCGTGGGACGCTGCTACGCAGGGGCCTGAAGACATGCCGGGAATCGTCATCATCGGCACGGGGCTGGCCGGCTATACCCTGGCCCGGGAATTTCGCAAGCTGGACAAGGACACGGCGCTGACCCTGGTCACCGCGGATGACGGGGCCTTTTATTCCAAGCCCATGCTGTCCAACGCTTTGGCCTCCAACAAGGATGCCGAGGCCCTGATCAGCCAGAGTGCCGAGGCCATGGCCGGTCAACTGGATGCGCGCATCCTGACGCGGCGCCGGGTGGCGTCCATGGACGCCGCCGCACGTCAGGTGCGCCTTGAGGAGGGCGAGACCCTGGACTACAACCGCCTGGTGCTCTCGGTGGGCGCCGAGCCCATCCGCCTCTCCTATGAGGGCGACGGCGCCGAGGCGGTGCTGTCGGTGAACAGCCGCGAGGACTATGCGCGCTTTCGCCAAGCCATCGAGGGCGTGGACCGGGTCGCGGTGATCGGCCCCGGCCTGATCGGCTGCGAGTTCGCCAACGACCTGCGCGGCAGTGGCCGTGAGGTGGACGTGATCGGCCCGGACACCGCGCCCCTGGGGCGGCTGGTGCCGGAGGCGGTTGGTCGTGCCTTGCAGAAGGGGCTGGAGGCCGTGGGCATCCGCTTTCACCTGGAGACGGTGGTGGAGCGCATCGAGCGCGCAGGTGCAGGCCTTCGCCTGATCCTGAGCAACGGCGAGACCGTGGAGGCCGACGTCATCCTGTCGGCGGTGGGCCTGCGTCCGGATACCCGTCTGGCCGGGGCCGCCGGGCTTGAGGTCAATCGCGGTATTGTGGTGGATCGCACACTGGCCACGTCTGCCGAGGGGATGTATGCCCTGGGTGATTGTGCCGAGGTGTCGGGGCTGGTGCTGCCCTACGTGATGCCTATCATGCATGGGGCCCGGGCGCTCGCGAAGACGCTGGCGGGGGAGTCCACTGAAGTAAGCTATCCGGTGATGCCGGTGGTGGTGAAGACCCCTGCCCACCCGGTGGTGGTGGTGCCGCCGGCCCCAGGGGCTGCGGGTGACTGGCATATCGAATCGGTGGGGGTGGGTGTGCGCGCCCTGTTTCGCAACGGCGACCAGCTCGGTGGATTCGTGCTCACCGGTGCCGAGGCGGTGAAAGAAAAACAGGCCCTGGCCAAGCAGGTGCCTGCTGTCCTCTAGTGTCCTGAGTCAAAGATTTGTTGCATTTCAGAGCCCCGCACATGACCCAAGGCAAGGCGCGGGCCGCAGGCAATGGCAAGCCCTTGGCAAGGACCG
>JBHEOJ010000002.1:25134-47277 GCA_046260855.1 Thioalkalivibrio sp. | reverse complement strand
CTATGGGTTTCGCTCCAGAGCGGCGCCTACGGGAGCGAATCCTTCGCCTGATCCCGCGATCCCGGTGAGATATGCGGGCTAGGTCTTTTCCAGTACCAAGTGCCGGAACCATCCTCCTGCCAGGGCCGGCATGTCCTCGATGAGGCGCAGTCCGTCATGTCCTGCGAGCAGGTCCTCGAACACCACGTCGGTGCGGGTGGCCAGGCGGCTGATGAGGGGGTTGATCATGCGACGCAGGGGCGCCTTCTGTCCCGGACGCAGGAATTTGTCCAGGATCAGCAGTCGGCCACCGGGTCGCGTCACCCGCACAGCCTCGGCCAGTGCCCGGGCAGGTTCCGGCACCACGGCCAGGATCAGATGCAGGACCACCACGTCGAAGAGGTCGTCCTCGTAGGGCAGGGCCATGGCATCGCCTTCATCCAGGTGCATGTCCAGATTCAGTCTGTCCGCCACGCGCCGGGCCCGGGTGAGCATGGCCGGCGTCAGGTCCAGGCCGTGGTAGTGGGCACCCGCAGGCAGATGGGAAAAATCCAGGCCCGAGCCCACACCCGGCAGCAGGATGTGCTGTCCGTGAACGTCCCCGAGTCTTTCAAGGCTGCGCCCGCGCGGACCGCGTGTGGCGCGATCCACGAACAGGTCGTAGATGGGGGCCCAGAGGGTGTAGGTGTGTTTTAAAGACAAGTGGCTAGTTTCAAGTGGCTAGTGGCTAGGGGCCCCCTCCCCCCGCGATGCGGGGGAGGGGTTTATTCTCCCTCTCCCTCAGGGAGAGGGCCGGGGTGAGGGTGGTGTCCCTTGCCACTTGAGACTTGCCACTAACCACTGCTCTTAATGGAGAACGCGCGGAATGGAGAGCATGAAGGGCGGGATCTCGGCGTCGAAGTCCACGCCGTCGTCGCCGCGCATCTGGTAGCTGCCCTGCATGGTGCCCACGGGGGTTTCGATCATGGTGCCGCTGGTGTACTGGAAGCCTTCGCCGGGCTTGAGGTGGGGCTGTTCACCCACCACCCCGTCGCCACGCACTTCCTGCACCTTGCCGTTGGAGTCGTTGATGATCCAGTGGCGGGTGAGCAGCTGGGCGGGTACGCGGCCCTCGTTGCGGATGGTGATGGTGTAGGCGAACACGTACCGGGCCTGGTCCGGGTCGGACTGCTCGGGGATGTAGGTGGTCTTTACGTCCACCTGGATGTCGTGGTCCTGGCTTTGATTGTCGGTCATGGTCGCTCGCTGTGAGGTCAAAACGCGTGTGTTCTATCTTGCCTGAGGCCAGGTTCAGGCAAAAGGGTTCAATGGTTTACGCCACGCAGTGCCCAGCGGGCGGCACCTACCAGGCCCGCATTGGGTTCCAGGATCACCTTTACCGGCAGGGGGGCCAACAGGTGGCTCATGGGCGGCTTGCGGCTGAAGGCGGAGATGAAGTCACCATTCTGCAGCAGGGGCAGGATGCGGGGCGCGATGCCGCCGGCCAGGTAGACGCCGCCCCGGGGCAGCATCCCAAGGGCCAAGTCACCGGCCTGGGCGCCGTACAGCCTCACGAACAGACGCAGCGTCTCCCGGGCCAGCGGGTCCTCGCCGCGCAGGGCGAAATGACTCAGGGCGGCGGCGGGATCGCCCTCGGCCATGGCATCGGACAGGGCCGGCCCGGGTGCGTGGCCCTCGGTTTGCAGGAAGGCGGCGATGCGGGCAATGCCCCGGCCCGAGAGCAGGTGTTCCCGGGTGCATCGTCCTTCCTCATGGGTGACGAACTGCCACAGGCGGACCTGCTGGGCATCCACAGGGGAGAAGCCCGCGTGGCCTGCCTCGCCGGGCAGCAGATGCTGGCCACCAGGACAGACGGCGCACACGCCCAGGCCAGTACCGGCGCCCACCACCAGGCGGGGCCCGGCGGGGTCTGGCTGGCCCGCCTGCAGGGTCGCCAGGGCGGAATCCGGCAGGTCCCCCAGGCTGTGTGCGATGCCCTCGAAATCGTTGATGAGGCTGACCCTGGGGATGCCCGAGGATTCGGCCAGGGCCCCGCTGTCCAGCTGCCAAGGCAGGTTGGTGAGCTGTGCGGTTTGCCGTTGGGCATCGCCCGCCACAGGCCCGGCGATGGCCAGGCAGGCGCCACCCAGATGTCTGGGGTCGATGTCGCCCTGGCGCAGAAAGCCCCGCACCAGGGTATCGAAATCCTCGAAGGCCGCGCTCTCGAAGCGGCTGGCCGCTTCCATGTGCAAGCGGCCACGCTCCAGGCGAGCGATGGCCAGCAGGGTCTTGGTGCCGCCGATGTCTGCCGCCAGTACCTTCATGAAGTGCACCCCCCTGATCCGCGGGCGTGAATGCGTGGCTGTCTGTTCACCCCTTGCCGCCCCCGTTCCCGGCCAGCTCCCGGCGTTTCCCGGCGATGCCCTGGAGCAGATGTTCATAGGCCTTTTCGAAGGCCTGCAGACCCTGGGTTTCCAGTCGGTCTGTGATGCTCTCCAGGTCGATGCCCATATCCGGCAGGGCCGCCAGTTCCGCCTGGGCGGTATCCAGATCCCGGGCCAGGGTGGCGGCCACGGTGCCGTGGTCCAGGAAGGCGGCATAGGTGGCCGGCGGCACGGTGTTGACCGTGTGTTCGCCGATCAGCTCGTCCACGTAGAGGACATCGTTGTAGTCGGGGTTCTTGGTGCCGGTGCTTGCCCACAGCAGGCGCTGGGGTCGGGCGCCCGAGGCGGTGAGTTTTGAGAACCGGGCGCTGCCATATTGATCGAGAAAATGGGCGTAGGCAAGCTTCGCATTGGCAATGGCCAGGCGGCCGCGCAGGTGTTCCACCGGGGCGCCTTCCTGGATGCGTTCCTCCAGCAGCGGGTCCAGGGCGCCATCCACCCGGCTGACAAAAAAGCTCGCCACCGAGGCCACCCGGTCGATGGCTTCGCCCCGTTCTTGCCGTGCCTCCAGCCCTCGCATCCAGGCCTCCAGGACCTGGGTGTAACGGGTCACGGAGAACAGCAGGGTGACGTTCACGTTGATCCCCTCGGCGATCAGGGTTTCAAGTGCCGCCACCCCGGCCCGGGTACCGGGTACCTTGATCATGGTGTTGGGCCGGTCCATGTGCCGGGACAGCTTGCGGGCCTCGCTCACTGTGGCCTCGGTGTCATGGGCCAGGGCCGGGGAGACCTCCAGGCTGACGAAGCCGTCGGCGCCGTCGGTGTCCTCGTACAGGGGCATGAAGGCGTCGGCAGCCCGCTGCAGGTCGTCGATGGCGATGCGATGAAACAGCGCCTCTTCATCGGCATCCGGTGTTTCGGCCAGGGCCTCACGGATTACTTCGGCGTAGAGCTCGGTGCCGGTGATGGCCTGGTCGAAGATGGCGGGGTTGGAGGTCAGTCCGCCCAGGCCGTCCTCACGGATCATGCGTGCCAGTTCGCCGGAGTCCAGTAGATCCCGGCGAATGGTGTCGTACCAGATGCTCTGGCCGAGTTCGCGCAGGGCCTTGATCCGGTTTTGCTTGCTCATGGTGTGTCCCGTTGGGTGCTGAGGGTGAGGATAAGTCGATTTGCCACAGAGGACACAGAGGTCACAGAGAAAAATCCCCTGATTAACGCTTTTTGGTCTTTCCCTCTGTGGCCTCTGTGACCTCTGTGGCAAAAGGCCTTTGAATATTTAGCGGTACCCTTATGCCAATTCAGATCCCCGGGCCTGGATACGGTTCGCCAGGGTGACGAACTGCTCTACGCTCAGGGTCTCGGGGCGCGTGCCGGGGTCGATGCCGGCGGCCTCGATCAGGGCCGCGTCGGCGAGCTTGCGCACGGCGTTGCGTAGGGTCTTGCGCCGCTGGGTGAAGGCCTGGTTGACCAGATTGGCGAACAGGCCCTCGTCGCTGGCCGGGTGGGGCAGGGTCTCCCAGGGGGTCAGGCGCACGTAGGCGGAGTCCACCCTGGGGGGCGGCGTGAAGGCACCGGGACCCACCCGAAACAGGGCCTGTGCCTGGCAGCGGTACTGGGTCATGATGCTCAGCCGGCCGTAGTCCCGGGTGTCGGGGCGTGCGGCGAGCCGGTCCACTACTTCCTTTTGCAGCAGAAAATGCATGTCCTGGATGCCGGGTGCTACCTTGAGCAGGTGGAAGATCAGCGGTGTGGAGATGTTGTAGGGCAGGTTGCCCGCCACCCGCAGCTTGCCTTGCGCAGGCATCAGTGAGGCAAAGTCAAAACGCAGGGCATCGGCCGGATGCACGATCAGTTCGCCCATGCCCTGGCAGCGGGCCTCCAGGGCGGGGATCACGTCCCGGTCCAGTTCCACTACATGCAGCCGTTGAACTCGCTCCAGCAGGGGTGCCGTGAGGGCGCCCAGGCCAGGGCCGATTTCCACCAGGGTCTCGCCCGCCTGGGGCGAGATGGCGGCCACCATGCGGGCGATGATGGCCTGGTCGTGGAGGAAATGCTGGCCAAAGCGTTTCCTGGGGATATGGGTCTGGCTCAAGGGGTGTGATCAGCAGCGGTAGACGACGAAGACCTGGCGTCCGTCGGTGACGGGTCCCTGGGGAACGATGGTATTGCCGTTCCAGTCGGTGGCCGCGGCATTACGGGCAGTGGCCTCGGCCTCCTGGGCCAGCTTCTCCGGCGGACGGCGCACGAAACCGACCTTCTCAGTGATAGAGACGGTGGTGGCCCCCAGTCGCTCGCAAGCGGAGACATCCGAGGTGCTGGCGACCCGAACGTGTTGGCCCTGGGCGCTGACGGGCACGAAGGTGCAGGCATTAAGGCTGAGGCCGAGCACGAGTGCGCCGCACAGGCTGGCGCCGGTCTGCAAACTGGTGGATTTCATATACCGTCTCCCTAGGTCGGGGTTTGTTTTATGAGTGTCTGTTCGAGCTTCGGATCAGTTCCATGGCCAGGTCTTCGGCGGCCATGAAACTGCCGGCCTCGGCCTGGCCGCTGCCGGCCAGTTCCAGTGCCGTGCCGTGGTCCACGGAGGTGCGGATCATGGGCAGACCCAGGGTGATGTTCACCGCCCGTCCGAAACCCGCGTGCTTGAGCACCGGTAGACCCTGATCATGGTACATGGCCAGCACGGCATCCGCGTGTTCCAGGTGACGGGGCGTGAACAGGGTATCAGCGGGCAGGGGGCCGAGCAGGAGCAGGCCTTCACTGCGCAGGCGTTCCAGCACCGGGCCGATCACCTCGATCTCCTCCCGACCCAGGTGCCCCCCTTCTCCGGCATGGGGGTTGAGGCCGCATACCAGGATACGGGGTTTGGCCATGGCGAAGCGGGCGCGCAGATCCCGGTCCAGTACCCGCAGCACCTGTTCCAGGCCGGCCTGGGTGATGGCATCGGCCACCGCCCGCAAGGGCAGGTGGGTCGTGGCCAGGGCAACCCGCAGGCTGCCTGTCGCCAGCAGCATCACCGGCGTGGCTGCGCCACAGCGCTGTGCCAGGAATTCCGTGTGCCCGGTGAAGGGGATGCCCGCGTCATTGATGATGCCCTTGTGCACTGGGCCGGTAACCAGGGCCTGGAATCGGCCGTCCAGACAGCCGTCCACCGCGTTTTCCAGGGTGGCCAGCACGTGGCCGGCGTTGCCGGTGTCCAGGTGACCGGTGCGCACGGGGGTGTCGACGGGATGGGTCATGACCGTGAGGCGGCCCGCCGGGTCGGCTTCGACCGGGCCTGCGGCATCGAACTCCCGGATGTCCAGGGGCAGGCCCAGTTGCCGAGCACGGTCGGCGAGCAGCTGCGGGTCCGAGAGCACCACCCGTTGGGCCGGCACGGCCCGCTGGGCGAGGCTCACGACCAGGTCCGGACCGATACCGGCTGGCTCACCGGGGGTGATGGCGATGCGTGGGGTAGTGGTCATCTCGGGATGGGGTTCTGTGTCAGGGGCGGGTTCTCTCGCTGAGACGCGGCGGCGCGGAGAAATGCAATGGATAGGACTAACAGGATTTTCAGGATAAGGACTTGGGTTTGAAAACCTGTGTCAATACGATCCTGTTAATCCTGAAAACCCTGTCGTTCTTTTAATCCTTACTCTGCGCCTACTCGTCTGCGCGAGAGAACGAGTCTTTCAGTAGTTCAAAGCCCGCTCACGCGGGTCTGCAGGCGCAGTTCCACGTAGGATTCGTCACGCAGGCGACGCAGCCACAGTTCGGTCTCTTCCTCGCGCTTGCGATCACGGATGATCTCCCGGGCCTGGGCGCGCATCAGTTGACGGGAGCTGTCGTGTTCACGGCGCTCGATCACCTCCACCACGTGCCAGCCAAAGGGGGACAGGAAGGCTTCGCTCAGTTCACCCGGCGGCAGACGGTTCATGACCTCTTCGAACTGGGGCACCAGGTCGCCGGGGTTGGTCCAGCCGAGATCCCCGCCGCGCATGGCGCTGCCCCGGTCGTCGGAGTGGGCGCGGGCCATGTCGGCAAAGGCATCGCCCATGAGGATGCGGTTGCGCAGGGCCATGATTCTCTGCCGTGCCTCGTCTTCGCTCAGCACGGCGGTGGGCTGGATGAGGATGTGCCTCGCATGGGTCTGGGTGATCTGGGCCCGCTCGCCGCCCCGGCGTTCCTCCAGTCGGATCAGGTGAAAGCCCGAGGGGGAACGGATCAGTTCGCTCACGTCACCCTCGCGCATGAGCACCACGCTGCGGGCGAATAATGTCGGCACTTGGGCGGCGCTGCGCCAGCCCAGATCGCCACCTTCCAGGGCCTGTTGGCCACCGGATTCGCTGAGTGCCAGTTGGGAAAAGTCTTCGCCTTCCACGACACGCTTGCGAAGGGCCTCTGCCCGGCTGCGGGCCTCCTGGATGTCGTCGGCGGTGGCGCCTTCAGGCAGGGGCACGAGGATATGGCTGAGGCGGTATTCCACGTCCTGGTCGATGGCGCCGGATTCACTGGCGATGAGGTCGTCGATCTCCTGCTCACTGACCTGGATGCGATTGTCCACCTGGCGTCGGCGCAGCTGGCCGATGGTCATCTCATCACGGATCTGTTCACGGAACACCTGGTAGTCGATGCCGTCGGCCACCAGCCGGTCCCGGAACTGGGGCAGGGTCATGCGGTTTTCCCGGGCGATACGCTCCATGGTCTCGTTGAGGCTGATGTCATCGATGCGAATACCCATGCGTGTGGCCTGTTGCAGTTGCAGGCGTTCGATGACCAGACGTTCCATGACCTGGGGGATCAAGACGTCATCGGGGGGCGGCATGCTGCCACGGCTGCGGATCTGCTGTTGCACCGTGTCGAGCCGTTGATCAAGCTCGCTCTGCATGATCACGTCGTCCTCCACCAGTGCCACGATCCGGTCCAGGGGGGCATCGTCGCGACCCTGGGCCGCGCCTGTCAGGGGCCAGGCCACGACCATAAGGAGGGCCAGTGCTGGCAGGAGGGACAGTGTCTTGCGCATATCAGTCATAGGTCTCGTAACCCCGAATGCTTTCACCCAAGAGATCCTGCAGTCCGGTGCCCAGTCCCGCCAGGCCCTTGAGGGTCAGCTGAAAATAAATCCCGTTATTGTACTCGCGCTCGACCCCGGCCGTCAGATAGCGGCGTGCCACCATGCTGGCGCGCCAGCAGCAGCTTTCGTATTCCAGGCCGGCGAGCACTTCCACGTCCCGCTCGTCGCGCAGGCTGTAGTTGTAGCGGCCCACCATGTTCCAGCGGGCATTCAGGGGCCAGGCGGCGGACAGGTCCATCTGTTCAAGCTCCCGGTCCGGGCGCAGGGGGTCTTCGCGCAGGCGATAGCCCAGATTGGCGATGCGACGGCCGGAGCCCCGGTATTGCAGTTGGGCCGTGGCCAGCTCCGTTTGTTCCCCATGGGGGTCCCACTGGATGGCACCCCGGGCAGACCATTCACGGGCCATGCGCAGGGCTGCCTCGGCCACCAGGCTGGAGCGGTTGTCCGTGGCCGGGGCCTCGCTGGGGGTGAGGGTCACCTGCCGGTCGTCGAAGTACAGGATCTGGCCCACGCTGGCCCGGAAACGCTCCTCGCCGCTCATGGTGTCGATGCGCCGGCTGGTCAGGGCCAGGGTCAGCTGATTGGCGTCGCCCACCCGATCGGCGCCCGTGAAGCGGTCGTCCAGGAACAGCTGGTCGAAGCTGAAATCCCGCCGCCCGGTGTCGAACAGGGGCAGCGCGTCCTGGTCCCGGTGGGGTACGTAGAGGTAGAAAAGCCGTGGTTCCAGGGTCTGCAGGCCGCCATCGGCCAGGGGCCGCTCGAAGAACAGGCCGGCGTCCAGGCTGGCGATGGGGATGCCACGCTCCGGTCGGGTGTCCTGGCCCGGTGCGGTGTCCTGGAGCTGATAGCTGGTGTAGCGGTATTTCACGCCTGGGGTGAGGAAGCCGTAGCTGCGCTGCAGGGGCAGGCTCAGGCCGGGCATCAGGTCCAGGCGCTGGCCGGTGAGGGTGTCATCGCGCTCGAAGGCCACCCATTCGGCGCGCAGGCTGCCTTCCACGGGACCACCCCCGCTCAGGGGCAGGCCGGAGCTGAACAGCAGTTGGGGCAGGCGCTGGTAGGGCCTGCTCCCGGAGGGGATGGCCGGGTCCACGGTCTGGTAACCCTGGAATCGGGCCAGCAGGTTCCATCCGTCCCCCTGGTAACGAAGATCGGCGCGGTTTTCCAGGTGGGTGGTGCTGGTGATCGCCAGGGAATTGCCCAGATCGGTCAGGTACTGGGCATCCGAGACCGTGTTGACCATCAGGTCCACGCGGGTGCGCTCGAAGGGCCGGCCCTGGTGACGCAGGTTCAGGGAGCCCCGGTCGTCACCGTAATCCCGGTCATCCAGGTATTCCAGGGCCAGTTCCCCGTGGCTGCGGGGGTTTAAGTAACGCAATTCGCCGCCCAGCAAGAGACCTCGATCGCCCAGGAGCCGGGGGGTGATGGTGGCGTCCCGATGGGGGGCGATGTTCCAGTAATAGGGCACCGAAAGGTCCAGGCCGGAGGCATCGGAGTTGCCGATGCTGGGATACAGGAACCCGGATTTGCGACGCTCATCGATGGGGAAGCTGATATAGGGGGTGTAGAACAACGGCACCCGCTTGAAGTGCAGAGAGACATTGCGTGCCCGGCCCTTGCCGCTTTCCTGATCCAGGTCCACCCGGGAGGCGCGCAGGATCCAGTCGTCCTGGCCCTCGTCGCAGGTGGTGTAGGTGGCGCGGCTGAGCCTGAAGCGCTGGGCATCCAGACGCTCCACCCGCTCGGCCTCGCCCCGGGCGTGCATGGGGTGGTAGCGATAGTCGGCCTGTTCAAAGGCGCCCCGTTCACTGTCCATGAACAGGTGACCCTGCAGGCTTTCCAGGGCAAACAGGCCGTCATCCAGGCGCACATTGCCCTCGGCCTCGGCATAGCCGCGGCCTTCGTCGTAGCGCAGTTCGTCGGCATACAGGGTGCGACCATCCCGGGACAGTTCCGCGTTGCCCCGAAAGATGGAGATGCCCAGTCGGTCAATCAGGGCCTCATCGGAGAACAGGTGTATGCGGGGGTCGCCGACCGGGCTGGCCGGGCTGTGTGCGGGGGTCTCGGCGGGGCGGCACAGGGCCCAGGGATCGGGCTCGCTGGCCAGGGCGACGGCGGATGCCGCCGTCAGGCTCAGGCCCAGCAATGTGCGCTTTACCAGCTTCACGCAAGCATGATTCCACAATCCGGCGCCGATGCAAGGCGCCCGGGCCGAGACGCCACTGGCGGGCCCTTCTGGAAAAGACAACGGCCCCGGATCGGGGCCGTGCGGGCAGAATCCTTTCTGAAATAACAGGTGGGTCGACCTGTCAGCGACGGCCCTTCCTGGTGGTGGCCTTTTTCTTCGGCGCGGCCTTCTTCACGGCCTTCTTGGCGGTGACCTTCTTCTTCGGTGCGACCTTTTTCACGGACTTCTTGGCGGTGGTCTTCTTCTTCGGCGCGGCCTTCTTCACGGCCTTCTTGGCAGTGACCTTTTTCTTCGGCGCGGCCTTTTTCACGGCCTTCTTTGCAGTGGCCTTTTTCTTGGGTGCGGCCTTTGCTTCAGCCTTCTCCTCGCCAGCCTTGGCCTTCTTGGGTGCGGCCTTCTTACCGGCCTTGGCCGACGCGCTGTCCGCGCCTTTCTTGTTGGCGGCAAGCTTGGCCTTGTGGGCCTCCACAGCCTGCTTTACGGCACTCATCCTGCGACGGGCGGGTTTTTTCGCCGGCGTGGCGGGGGGCGGGGTGGCCACAGGTCGGGTCTTGGCATCTTCCATCAACTGGGTGGCGCCACGGGCGATGGACTCGAAGATCTCCTGGATCTCGCCCTCGCCGTTGATGTGTTCCAGCAGTCCGCTGGATTCGTAGTAGTTGACCAGGGGTTTGGTCTGGGCCTCATAGACCCGCAGCCGGTTGCTGATGGTCTCTTCGTTGTCATCGGCCCGGTGATGCAGGTTGCCGCCGCATATGTCGCAGGCACTGTCATGGCGCGGAGGCTTGGTGTAGCTGTTGAACACGGCGCCGCAGGATTCGCAGGTCAGGCGACCGCTCAGGCGCTGCATGAGCAGGTCGAAGTCCACTTCGATCAGCAGCACGCCGTCCAGAGGTGTGTTCATCTCCGACAGCATGCGGTCCAGAACCTCGGCCTGGTTGATGGTGCGGGGGAATCCGTCGAGGATGAAGCCGTTGGAGGCATCGGGCATGGTGAGACGCTCGCGGATCATGGCCAGGACGATGTCGTCGGGCACCAGCTGACCGGAGTCCATGGCGGCCTTGGCCTGCTGACCCAGGGGGGTGCCCGAGGTGACGGCGCTGCGCAACAGGTCGCCGGTGGAGACCTGTGGCACCTTGTAGCGCTCGACCATATGTTTGGCCTGCGTTCCCTTGCCGGATCCCGGCGCCCCCAGAAGCACGATACGCATGGTGTCTCCCCTTAAGAATGATCACCCGCAAGGCGCGGCCGGCCTGTAAGGCGAGATTTTTAATGTGTTTGGGCGTGACTTATACCTGCTAACCCCTCGCTGCGCAAGGGTATACGGCCGCAGCAGTGTGTTGAGCACGCGCCGCTGTAGCCTGGGCTCGGAGCCGGTATAATGCGCGCTCCATACCGAATCGCGGGAAGTATAGGCATATGAATCTGGATAAGATCCCGGCAGAAGGGTGGGTCGGTTGCGAAGAAGCCAAGGCGGAACTCATCGCCAGCCAGGAGTGTTTCCAAAAGAGCGAGGGCTGAGTCCGATCAGTCCGGCAGCAAGGCGCTCAACCACGAAGGGCACGAAGTGGCCATTCTTGAGAAACCTTCGTGTGCTTCGTGCCCTTCGTGGTGAAAAAGTCATAGGGCGCCCCATGGGCGCCGCCCCTTCATTGATTGAGGCCCCAGCTCCACTCATCCCCCATGGCAGTCAGACAGGCGATCAAGAATCATCAACAGGAACAGCGTCTGTTCTTTGTGCGTGTGATCATCATCCTGTTGGTGATCATCCTGCTGTTCGGCCTGCTGGTGACCCGCCTGACATATCTGCAGGTGGTGAACTACTCCCACTTCAGCACCTTGTCCCAGAACAATCGCGTGCGCCTGGAGGCGGTGCCGCCTCCCCGGGGTCTGATCTACGACCGCAATGGCGTGGTGCTGGCCGAGAACCGCCCCTCCTATCAGTTGGAGGTGATCCTGGAACAGGTCCAGGATCTGGATGAAACCCTAGTGCGCCTGGCCGATCTGTTGTCCCTGGAGGAGGCGGATCTAACCCGATTCCGTCGCGCCTTGCGGGGTAAGCGTCCGTTCCAGTCGGTGCCCCTGAAACTCAACATGAGCGACGAGGCGGTGGCCCTGTTCGCCGTCAACCGCCATCTGTTTCCGGGGGTGGATATCCAGGCCCGCCTGGCGCGCCATTACCCCCTGGGTGATGAGATGGGCCACGTGGTGGGTTACGTGGGGCGCATCGACGAGCGGGAAATGGCGCGCATCGATACCCGCAATTACAGCGGCACCACCCACATCGGCAAGCTGGGTGTGGAGCGCTTCTACGAGGATGTGCTGCACGGCCAGGTGGGTTATCAGAAGGTAGAGGTCAATGCTCAGGGCCGCGTGCTGCGTGTGCTGGAGCGGGTGGCCCCGGTGCCGGGTCAGGACTTGGTGCTGAGTCTCAACGCGGGCCTGCAGGCCGCTGCTCGCCAGGCCCTGGAGGGGCGCAACGGCGCCATCGTCGCCATGGACCCCAACACCGGCGAGGTGCTGGCCCTGGTCAGCAAGCCCAGCTTCGATCCCAACCTGTTCGTTCATGGTATCTCCACCCAGGACTTCAATGCGCTTCGCGAGGACCGGGGCCAGCCGCTGTTCAATCGGGCCCTCTCCGGCCAGTACCCGCCGGGGTCTACCATCAAGCCCATGGTGGGTCTGGCGGCCCTGGAGCATGGTGTGACCACGGCCGCTCGCACCATGTACGCACGGGGCTATTACACCCTGCCCAATGATGATCGCCGCTACCGTGACTGGCGCAGGCAGGGCCACGGCCTGGTGAACCTGGACAAGGCCATCGCCCAATCCTCGGATGTGTATTTCTACGACCTGGGCTATCGCCTAGGCATCGACCGCATGGCCCCTTTCCTGGCGCAGTTCGGCATTGGGCGCACCACCGGGCTGGACACCACCAGCGAGCGTCCGGGGCTGCTGCCCAGCCGTGAATGGAAGCGGGCCACCCAGAACATGCCTTGGTTCCCGGGTGAGACCCTGATCGTGACCATCGGCCAGGGCTACATGCTGGCCACGCCTCTGCAGATGGCCTCCATGACCAGCACCCTGGCCACCCGGGGCATGCGCATGCGCCCGCGACTGTTGCGCGGCATCATCGAGCCGGACGCAGGAGACCTGCGTCTGACCGAGCCCGTGCCCGAACCCCCGGTGCTGCTCAGTCGCGAGGAACACTGGGAGCAGGTCCTCCAGCCCATGGTCAACACGGTGCATGCCTCCAATGGCACGGCCTACTGGTCCACGGGGCGGCATATCAGCGGCTACACCCTGGCGGGAAAGACCGGTACTTCCCAGGTGTTCGGTCTGGGCGAGGATGAGGAATACGATGAGGAAGCCCTGTCCAATCATTTGCGTGATCACGCCCTGTTTGTCGGTTATGCCCCGGCCGAGGCCCCGACCATCGCCTTGGCAGTGATCGCCGAACATGGCGGCAGTGGCGGGCGGGTGGCCGCACCCATTGCCCGTCGGGTGGTCGATCATTTTCTGCTTGATGAGGCCCGTTGATGCGCACGCTGAGCCGGGCGCTTCATCTGGACATGGTGCTGCTGAGTGGCCTGGTGTTGCTCATGCTCGTGGGTCTGGTGGGGCTTTACAGCGCCAGCGGCGAGAGCATCGATACCCTCTACCGCCAGGTGCTGCGCCTGGGCGTGGCCTTCACCGCCTTACTGGTGATGGCCCAGATCCCGGCGGACAACCTCAAACGCTGGAGTCCGTGGATCTATGCCATGGGTGTTGGCCTGCTGGTGGTGGTGCTGGTGATGGGCGAGATGGGCAAGGGCGCCCAACGCTGGCTCGACCTGGGGGTGGTGCGTTTCCAACCCTCGGAGTTGATGAAACTGGCCGTGCCCATGATGGTCGCCTGGTATCTGGCGGACCGGCCTTTGCCGCCCCGATTCTGGGAAGTGGTGGCCGCAGGCCTGCTGGCCCTGGTGCCCATGGTGCTCATTGCCCGCCAGCCGGATCTGGGCACCGCCCTGCTGGTGGGTGTGGCCGGGTTGCTGGTGGTGTTCCTGGCTGGTATCCGCTGGCGCATCATCCTGGGGCTCTCTGCCCTGGCCCTGGTGGCCCTGCCGGTGCTCTGGCATTTCATGCGTCCCTACCAGCGCCAGCGGGTGCTCACCCTGCTCAATCCGGAAAGCGACCCCCTGGGGGCGGGCTACCACATCATCCAGTCCAAGATCGCCATCGGTTCCGGCGGGTTCTACGGCAAGGGCTGGCTCAACGGCACCCAGTCCCAGCTGGAATTTCTGCCCGAACGATCCACAGATTTCATCTTTGCCGTGTATGCCGAGGAATTCGGCCTGCTGGGCGTGCTTCTGATGCTCAGCCTGTATGCACTGGTCATCCTGCGTGGCCTGTATATTGCCGTGAAGGCCCAGGAGGCCTATGCCCGCCTGTTGGCCGGTTCCATCAGCCTGACCTTTTTCGTTTACCTGTTTGTGAATACCGGTATGGTGACCGGCCTGCTGCCCGTGGTGGGTGTGCCCCTGCCCCTGGTGAGCTATGGCGGAACGTCCATGGTGACCCTGTTGGCGGCATTCGGTATTCTCATGTCCATTCATTCCCATCGGAGGCTACTGGCCAGATGAGTGTCTCTGCGATTATTGCCCTACCCCGTCTTATCCTGACCTCCCTGTTGCTGGGCCTGCTGTGCCTCGTCCCCCTGGGCGGCGCACTGGCCGATGAGCGTCCAAGCTTCGTGGCGGGTGATCCGCCCTACCTGGAGCGGGAGACGGTGCAGCAGTTCATCGATGAGATGGTGGCCGAGGGTTTCTCGCGCAGCGAGCTGGAGGCCCTGTTCCGGGTGGTGGACCCCCAGCAGCGGATCCTGGACCTGATCTCCGCCCCGGCGGAGGCCCGGCCCTGGTATCGCTACCATCCCATTTTCCTGACCGAGCGGCGTATCAATGAAGGCGAGCGTTTCTGGGCTGAACATGAGGCCTTGCTGGAGCGGGCCGAACGGGAGTTCGGTGTGGATGCGGCGATAATCGTCGCCATCATCGGGGTGGAGACCTTCTACGGGCGCAACCAGGGCGGCTTTCGCGTGCTGGATGCCCTGGTCACCCTGGGTTTTGACTACCCGCCCCGCGCCGGTTTCTTCCGCTCCGAGCTGGGTCATTTTCTGCGCCTTGGCAGGGAGGAGAGCCTGGATCTACGCAACACGAAGGGCTCCTACGCCGGTGCCATGGGGCGTGGCCAGTTCATCTCTTCAAGTTACCGGGAATATGCCGTGGACTTCAGCGGTGACGGGCGCCGGGATCTGCTCGGCTCCTGGTCCGATGCCATCGGCAGTGTGGCCAACTACTTCCGACGCCACGGCTGGGAGCAGGGCGCGCCGGTGGTGGCCCGCGCCCAGGTCCAGGGCGAGGCGTACCGCGGACTCATGGGTGGCGGCTACCAGGCCCGCCACAGTCTGGAGGACCTGGCCCGTCACGGCGTGACCCCGGCGGAGGACGTGCCCGAGGATGGACTCTTCTCCCTGATAGAACTGGAAACCGAAAACGGTTTTGAAGTGTGGCTGGGTTACCCGAATTTCTATGTGATCACCCGTTACAATCGCAGTCCGCTCTATGCCAAGGCCGTGTATCTCCTGGCCGAGGAAGTCAGCCGGACGAGAGCCAACTAGCATCAGTGCGTGAGGCAAAAATGTACCGGGTGGTGATGTCCATGCGTCCTTTTGCGCTGTTGCTGGTCGGCCTGCTGGTGCTCGTGCTTGCCGCCTGTAGCAGCCCCGCGCCCCACGGACCGGCCCCGGCGCGTCAGCAGGACGCCCCCCCCAGCCGTCCGCCGGACCTCAGCGGTGTCCCCGATGCGGTGCCCCGGTACGAACCGCGCAGCCGTTACGGCAATCCCGCCTCCTACGAGGTGTTCGGACAGACCTATCACGTCAAGAATTCCGCCGACGGCTATGTGGAGCGGGGTGTGGCCTCCTGGTACGGTACCAAGTTCCACGGCCGGCGCACCTCCAGTGGCGAACCCTACGATATGTACGCCATGACCGCCGCCCATACGCGCCTGCCCCTGCCCACCTATGTGCAGGTGACCAACCTGGACAACGGGCGCTCAGTGGTGGTCAAGGTCAACGACCGGGGCCCCTTCGCGAGAAACCGCATCATCGACATGTCCTATGCGGCGGCCCATCGCCTGGGCATGGTGGAGCAGGGCACCGCACGGGTAGAGGTGCGCGCCATCGATCCCGGCGCTCCGGCCACCCGCATGGCCCGCCCGGAGCCCATCCCCGCCCCGGTGTCTGGTGTCGGGAACGTCACCGCCGACGGCAAGGTCTACGTGCAGTTGGGTGCCTTCAGCAGCCGCCACAACGCGGAACAGATGCTGGCCCAGCTGCGTGCCCAGGATCTAGGGCAGGCAGTCATCCATGAGGCCGAGGACCGGCAGGTGTTCCGGGTGCGTATCGGCCCCCTGGCCAGCGTCGAGCTGGCGGATCAGACGGCCCGGGATCTGCAGCGCCTGGGTTATGGCGACTACCGCATCGTGGTGGATTGATGATGCCGGCCCCGTTCCGGGTCCGGCCGCCTGTGATAGTGTAGAGCCCTCTTTGTGCCCGGGCGGTGCGCCTGGTGAATCGCGCCGCCGCCCAATCAATATCAGCCCTTTCGCCGACCTGTTGAGACCCCTAGCCCAGCCATGATTTATCGCCTCCTGCTCAGTCTGATCGTCCTCACCCTCGTTGTCCTCCCGGGCCAGTTGCTGGCCCAGTCAGGCCTGCGCATCCCGCCGCCTTCGGATCTGGAGGCCCGCAACTACGTCATCATGGATCATCTAAGCGGTATGGTGCTGGCCGAACGGGACGCGGATGCCCGGGTGGAGCCGGCCAGTTTGACGAAGATCATGACCGCCTACCTGGTGTTCAAGGAGATTGAGCGGGGCGTGATTTCCCTGGAAGACGAGGTGCGCGTCAGTGAGCGGGCCTGGCGCACGGGCATGGAAGGCGCCTCGCGCATGTTCATTGAGGTCAATTCCCGGGTGAAGCTTGAGGATCTGCTGCGCGGGCTGATCGTACAGTCGGGTAACGATGCCAGCGTCGCGCTGGCCGAGCACGTGGCGGGTACCGAAGGGGCCTTCGTGGATCTGATGAATGCCCAGGCCCGGGCCCTGGGCATGGCCAACTCCCATTTCACCAATTCCCACGGCCTGCCCACGGAAGAGGCCCAGTACACCTCTGCCCGGGACATGGCCCTGCTGGCCCAGGCACTGATACGTGACTTCCCCGAGCATTACGGCTACTACTCGGAACGCAATTTCACCTTCAACGGCATCACCCAGTCCAACCGCAACCTGTTGCTGTATCGGGACAGCCAGGTGGATGGCCTGAAGACCGGCTGGACCCGTGCGGCGGGTTACAACCTGGTCTCGTCCCGGGAACAGGACGGCATGCGTCTGGTGGCCGTAGTCATGGGCCTCGAGGCATCGAGCCATCAGCAGGGTGGCATCAAGCGGGCCAACGAATCCCAGGCCCTGTACAGCTGGGGCTTTCGTCAGTTCGAGACCCACCGTCTCTACGAGGCCGGCACCCAGCTCACCGACGCACGGGTGTGGAAGGGCGCTAGCGAACGGGTGTCGCTGGGGCTGACCGAGGACCTCTACGTGAGCCTGCCCCAGGGTCGCTACAATGACTTGCAGGCACAGATGGAACTGGACGCCCAGTT
This sequence comes from Thioalkalivibrio sp., assembly GCA_046260855.1. Lineage (GTDB taxonomy): Bacteria > Pseudomonadota > Gammaproteobacteria > Ectothiorhodospirales > Ectothiorhodospiraceae > Thioalkalivibrio_A. The sequence continues at coordinate 29,994 of JBHEOJ010000002.1, read as the reverse complement.
GGAGGCCCCGGTGCAGGCCGGCGCTGTGTACGGCGAGGTGCAGCTCATCCTCGACGGCGATGTGCTTGCCCGTCGCCCGCTGGTGGCCATGGAGTCGGTGGAAACCGGCGGCATCTTCCGCCGGCTCATCGACACCGTCCTGCAGATGTTCTGATCGCGTAGTTTTATGAGAGTCACTAGCTCGCTACTTGCCACTAGCCACTGCTTATCAATGACTATCTATCTCAACGGCGACTATCTCCCCGAATCCGAGGCCAAGGTCTCGGTGCTGGATCGTGGCTTCCTGTTTGGTGACGGCATCTACGAAGTGGTGCCGGTGTTCGGCGGGCGGCTGTTCCGGATCGGGCAACACCTGGACCGGCTGGAACGCAGCCTGGCGGCGGTGCGCATCGCACCGCCCCTGGATCGGGCCGGCTGGACGGCCATGCTCGAGGAGTTGGTGGCACGCAACCCGGGCGAGGACCGTTCCGTCTATCTGCAGGTGACTCGCGGCGTGGCGCGTCGGGATCATGCCTTCCCGGCCGATGCGACGCCCACGGTGTTCGCCATGGTCAATCCCATCACGCCGCCGGATCCCGCGCTGCTGCGCGACGGTGTGGCCGCGGTCTGTACCCCCGACACCCGCTGGGCCCGCTGCGACATCAAGGCCATCACCCTGCTGGCCAACATCCTGGCCCGCCAGCAGGCGGTGGAGGCGGGTGCCACCGAGGCCATCCTGGTGCGCGACGGTTATGCCACTGAGGGGGCGGCCAGCAACCTGTTCGTGGTGGCGGACGGGGTGATCGCCACCCCGCCCAAGGACACCAGCCTGCTGCCCGGCATCACCCGTGATCTCGTGGTGGAGCTGGCCGCCGAGCATGGCTTGCCGGTGATGGAAAGCGCCATGCCCGAATCCAGCCTGCGTGCCGCCGAGGAGATCTGGCTGACCAGTTCCACCAAGGAGATCCTGCCCGTGACTCGCCTGGACGGTAAGCCTGTGGGTCAGGGTCGCCCGGGCCCGGTGTGGGCGCGCATGAACGGTTTCTACCAGGACTACAAACGCCGGCTTCGGGAAGGGCTTGATGGCTGACGAGACCCTGATGGAGTTTCCCTGTGACTTTCCCCTGAAGGTCATGGGGGCCTCGGTGCCCGAGTTCTCCGAGCAGGTGGCGCGCATCGTCGAGCGGCATGTCCCCGCCACACCGCAGTCGGCCTTCAGTCAGCGGCTGTCCCGGGGCGGTCGTTACCTGGCTATCACCGTGCGGGTGCAGGTTCACAGCCAGGCCCAGCTGGACGCCCTGTACCGGGAATTGACCGCCTGCGAGCTGGTCACCATGGTGCTTTGATCATTGGCGGACCAGGACTTACCTGTCGTGAACGAAGCAGTCAGGCCACGGACGTATCGTGACACCCCATGACGAATTGATTATTCGCAGCCTGGGCTTCGCCGAGTACGAGCCGGTGTGGCGCCGCATGCAGGCCTTTACCGATAGCCGCGACGAGACCACCCCCGACGAACTCTGGGTGGTGGAACATCCCCCGGTATTCACCCTGGGGCTCAATGGCCAGCGTGAGCATGTGTTGGATGCGGGGGAGATCCCCGTCATCCCCGTGGACCGGGGCGGCCAGGTGACCTACCACGGCCCGGGCCAGGCGGTGCTCTACGTGCTGGTGGACCTACGCCGTCGCGGCTTGGGCGTGCGTGCCCTGGTCACCCTCCTCGAACAGGCAGTCATCGCCTTCCTCGCCGATCACGGCATCCAGGCCGAGGCCCGCCCCGATGCCCCCGGCGTCTACGTGCATGGCGCCAAGATCGCCGCCCTGGGTCTGCGGGTACGCCGCGGCGCCAGTTACCACGGCCTGTCCCTGAACGTGGACCCGGACCTGTTCGCTTTCGCGCGCATCAACCCCTGTGGCTACGAGGGGCTTGAGGTCACCTCGCTGAAGCAACTGGGGGTGGAGATGGAGGTGGAGAAGGTGGGCAGGGCAGTGGCCGACAAGCTCATGCAAGGGCTCGCCCGGTAGGAGCGGCGACCCCGCCGCGAACAGCCTTTGAGCACCTCATCTCTGCTGGTCACGCAGAGGACGCAGAGACGCAAAGGACGCAGTCGCTGTAGGCTTAAAAGGTCTGCAATACTGACGAGTGAGCGTGCTCATATTGCAGATCCACGTGTGCACGAGCTTGCCGACAGTATCATCGAAGCTCAGCGAGAAGAGATTGCTGAAATGAAAGCGCTGATCAAGGATCTCGAGAATCGATGACCGCTGTTGCTTGGCGGTTGTGAGCTCACTGGGAAGCAATGGTGGAGGATTTGTAGAATGCACGAAACCTACCTGGCCCGATGGGGTTAAAGTCATTAGATAAGACGGCAGGTCTGAGTACGACGTTCGTGGTACTTGCGGCGCTGTGCTGGGGGCTGTCGGGCGGGATCGGCGGCATTCTCACGGACCAGGGCTGGGACCCGGTGGTGGTGTCGTTTTACCGGGGTGCGATCGGGCTGTTGTTCGTTCTTGTCTGGCTGGCCGTGCGCCCGCACGGCAGCGGATTGGCCAGTCGCCGATTATGGTTCTGGTCGGCGATCGCCGGTGTGGGCGTAGCTGGCAACTTCGCGTTTTATTTCATAAGCATCGCACAGGGTAGTGTCGCGGTTGCCGTGACCCTGATGTACTGCGCACCGGTGTTTGTCTATCTCATCTCCTTCGCACTCAAGCTCGAAAGGCCCACTTTGTTCAAGTGGGCCGCGATCGCGATGGTCATGCTTGGTGTCGTGCTGCTCACAGGTATCTACGAGATTGGAGCGGGTGAAGTCACGTTGATCGCCGCCGGTGCCGGGCTGCTTTCGGGCCTGTCCTATGCGTTATTCATCTTCGGCTTCAAGTATGCGGCACCGCACGGAAGCCCACAGGCGATTCTCGTGATTGCGTTCGCGGTACTCGTCGCCATACTTTTCTGGCTGGGCGATGCCGAGCAGACTGCGGCTGTGCTGAGAGCGTCGAGTTGGCCGCTGTTCGTGGTGTTGGGTGTGCTTGGTGCCGGATTGTCGTTCATTTTCTATATCATCGGCCTGAACCATACCGCACCGGCTGTTGCGTCTATTGTGGCGATGGTTGAGCCGGTCACCGCAGCGCTATTCGGTGTCGTGGTTTTGAACGAAAGCCTGGCCGCGCTACAGGTCTTCGGCATGGGGCTGATTTTGCTCACGGTCACTGCCCTGAGCGTGTATTCGCGCGCAGGTGATGGGGTCGGACCACAATAGGCTCCACAGCAGTTTGGAGAAGGGTGACCTAGAGCTGTAAGTATGGAGCGGGAATCAGGAGGCGCGAAGTTAACGGTGTTGCGTTTCCACTTCCCAATTCACACTTCGTACTTCAAGGGGTGACGGGGTCGGACCTGTCGAACAGAGAGGCATTAGCACATGAACAACAACGCCATCCGTATCGTCTCCTGGATCCTCGTCCTGATCTTTCTGCTTTCCGGCGGCGCAAAGCTGGCTGGGCTGGAATTCGAGATCGAAGCCTTCACGCGCTGGGGCTACCCGCTGTGGTTCATGTACCTGGCCGGAGCACTGGAGGTGGCCGGCGGCATCGCGCTGATGGTGCCACGCTTCTTAGCGCTGGGAGGTTTGCCGCGATCCGACCCTGTCGGCACAGGGTGTGCGGAGCGTCAGCGGGTTTTACGTTTCCCTGAAGGGGGTCGTGCCGACTTTTTTGCCGCAGGCTTTGTCCGCGGGGAGGATTTTTTGTGACCCGTCGGTGTGGTTTTAGTGCGAGTCCGCGCGCCCGGTTTGGCGGCGGCCTTTGCGGGTGTCGGCGGTTTTTTTCCGGGACGGGATGAATGGGATGTCGATGGTTCCGTTAAGGCCATGAGGGTCTTGACCTCTCGCTCGGTCAGATCACGCCAGTCACCTACCGCTAGTCCTTTCAGGGTGATGTTCATGATGCGGATCCGTTCAAGCCGGGTGACTTCATAGCCGAAGTACTCGCACATCCTTCGGATCTGCCGATTCAGTCCTTGTGTCAGGGTGATGTTGAAGACATTACCGGACTCCTTGATCACCTTGCACTTTTTGGTCATGGTGCCGAGGATCGGAACGCCACCAGCCATCCCGGCAATGAAGGCATCGGTGATCGGCTTGTTGACGCTAACCCGGTATTCCTTTTCGTGATGATTGCCGGCTCGCAGGATCTTGTTGACCAGATCGCCGTTACTGGTCAGCAAGATCAACCCCTGGGAGTCCTTGTCCAGGCGGCCTACCGGGAAGATGCGGATGCTGTGTTTGACGAAATCAACGATGTTGTTTCGTTCGATCGACTCGGTGGTGCTGACGATGCCCACCGGTTTGTTCAGGGCAATGATGATCTGCTTCTCTTCTTCCCGTGGTTCGATACGCTGACCGTTGACCTTGACGACACTGCCGGGAGAGACCTGATCCCCCGTAGTTGCCCGCCTGCCATCGATATAGACATTGCCCTGCTCGATATAACGGTCGGCCTCGCGGCGTGAGCACAGGCCACTTTCGCTGATATATTTATTGATACGGGTAGAGGTTTTTAGATCCATGCGCGTTGCCATTACGTGTTAGGCCCAGAGTCAGGAGGGGAGCAGACTAAATTCTACACAATGGGGGTGACGGGATCGGACCACTATAAGCTGCTGATAAGATTGATATACAAACTCAATATCTCGAGGACTCTGTCCTTAGAGCTGTATTTTTTGCCTTCATAATGGATGTTCTAAGGGAATGATGGGTATCCCAGGCTTGCCATTTGGGCACCTCTAATTATTCTGAGTGCGTCAGATTGGGCGCTCAAACTCGTGCTATCAAGGCGCAAATCGCACGTAATAGCGAGCTATTGCGAAGATTTGCAACGCCGAGAGCG